>NZ_JBFTHJ010000008.1:0-184089 GCF_056394175.1 Pseudarthrobacter sp. 10T415
TCCTGGTAGGTGTCCTGGTCATGGTCTTCATCGACTCGCCCCTGACCATGATGGTCACAGCCATCGCCTCAGTCCTGATGGTCTTCGGCTGGTACGCCTGCCGCAAACGCATCCACGAAATCGCCGAAACCCGCGAAGGCCACACCGGCACCGCCCCCGTCATCGCCAACCGGACGCCCATCCGGTAATTCACCAACGCCAACCGATCCGCACTGCCAAAGAAAGCCCATGACAACGGAAACCGAAGCAACCCTGACCGCATCCCACACCCGGCCCGCCGCCGTCGTTCTTCCTACTGCTGACCCACGCCCGGCGCGGAAATCCGCCGGGCACGTGATTGTTGATTCGCTGCTGGCCCACGGCGTGGACCGCACCTACGTGGTCCCCGGCGAGAGCTTCCTCGACGTGCTGGACGGCCTGCACCACTCGACGATTGAAACCATCGTCTGCCGGCACGAAGGCGGTGCGGCCTACATGGCAGAGGCGGACGGGAAAATGCAGCAGCGCCCCGGGGTAGCCATGGTGACCCGGGGGCCAGGGGCGGCCAACGCCCATGTTGGCCTGCACACCGCATGGCAGGATTCCACCCCGATGCTGCTGTTCGTGGGCCTGATTCCGTTCGCGCACCGTGACCGTGAAGCGTTCCAGGAGTTCGACATCAAGGCCTGGTTTGATACCGGCGCCAAACGTGTCATGGTGCTGGACCACCCGGAACGGGCGTCCGAGATTGTGGCGGAGGCGATGTTCGCCGCCATGAGCGGGCGGCCGGGTCCGGTGGTGGTGGGGCTGCCGGAGGACATCATCCGGCAGCAGATTGACCCGGCGGTCCACCCCGTCATTCCGGTGGCGTCCGGCGGGATGAGCAGCACCGACGCCACCGCCCTCCGGGCAGCGCTGGCAGAGTCCCGCAAGCCGCTGTTCGTCACCGGCGGCAACGACTGGACGCAGGAGGCAGCGGACCAGCTGACCGGATGGCTGGAACGGCACCACATCCCGGCTGCAGCGGAATGGCGGACACAGGGCACGGTTTCCTTCGATTCCCCGTCCTATGTGGGACCGATCGGCTATGGCCGCCCCCGGCCCACGTACGACCTGCTGGAGGAAACCGACCTGCTGGTGTTTGTGGGGACAGTTCCGGGCGACGTGATCACTGACGGGTTCCTCTGCCGGCAGGACTGGAACAAGAAGAACTTCCTGGTCACGGTAGACCCCTCGCTCCGTGGCCGCTCGGGGCCAGTTTCGCGGCAGATCCTGGCCAAGCCTGACGCCTTTGTCCGCGACCTTGCGGGCATCGACCTGCCCGTGAAGGAGGAGTGGAAAGCGTGGACGGCCCGGATGCGCGGCGAGCAGGAGCAGTTTGCCGCGCTGCCCCCGGCGGAGCCGGCAGCGGGGCAGGCGAGGATGGACACGCTAATGGCGAACCTGGTCCCCAGGCTGCCGGAGAACGCGATGGTCACCTTCGGTGCGGGGGGGCACACCAACTGGGCGCACCGGTATTTCCCCACCCGCCGCTACGCCTCCATGATCAGTGCCCGCAACGGTTCCATGGGCTATTCGGTCCCCTCGGCCATCGCGGCCTCGCTGGCTGAACCACGACGCCGGGTGGTCACCATTGCCGGGGACGGCGAGTTCCTCATGAACGGCCAGGAACTCGCTACCGCCGCGCAGTACGGGGCCACGCCGCTGGTGATCGTGATGGACAACCAGGAGTACGGCACCATCCGCACCCATCAGGAGCGGCACTACCCGGCCCGCGTCTCCGGGACGCAGCTGAAGAATCCGGATTTCGGCCTGATGGCCCGGGCCTTCGGCGGTTTTGGGGTCACCGTCGCCGAGGACTGCGATGTTCCGGCCGCCCTGGACGCGGCGTTGGCGGCCATCGATGAGGACGATGTCTTTGCGCTGATCCACCTCATCGTGGAGCAGCGGGTCAAAGCCTATTGAGAGGGGCATTTCCTGTGGCGAATCTGTCCGGTGATTCCCAGCCTCCGGACGTAAACTGACCTTCGCATCACTTCCCGTGAGCTTCGAGTCAGGTTGGAGCCGGCATGCGCTGGAGACTGTTTCTTGAACACCTGCGGCCGCCGCGCCCGTGGCGGCAGGCAGTAAGTCGGCCCGTGTTCTTCCAGCTCCCGGCGGAGGAGACGGCATGAGCCCCGAACCCGCGTCGGCACCCGGCACCAAGGCCGCGGCCGGCACCAAAACCGCGGACGCCGACGTCGTACGCATCCCGCGTCCGGCCGGCGGACCCGGACGTGGCGGGCCCTTTGGCGGGATGAACATTCCGGCGGAGAAGGCGATGAACTTCGGCGCGTCCGCCAAGCGGCTGCTGGGGACGCTGCGGCCGGAACGTGCCTGGCTCACCCTGGTGCTGCTGATGGCCGTGGCGGGCGTGGTGCTGCAGGTGATCGGGCCGCGGCTGCTGGGCGAGGGCACCAACCTGATCTTCTCCGGTGTGGTGTCCAAGGAGCTGCCGGCGGGCGTGACGCAGGAGCAGCTGATTGCGCAGCTGCGCGCGGCGGGGGACAACCAGAAGGCGGACATGCTCAGCGCCATGACGCTGACGCCCGGTGCCGGGATCGACTTCGCGGCGCTGGGGAGCGTGCTGACGTGGGCGCTGGTGCTGTATGTGCTGGCGTCGGCGTTCATGTGGGGGCAGGCGTATGTGCTGAACGGGGTGGTGCAGCGGACGGTGTTCGGGCTGCGTGAGGAGATCGAGGCGAAGATCAACCGGCTGCCGCTGAAGTACTTTGATTCCATCCAGCGCGGTGAGCTGCTGAGCCGGGTCACCAACGATGTGGACAACATTTCGCAGAGCCTGCAGCAGTCCATCTCCCAGGCGGTGACGTCCGTGCTGTCCGTGGTGGGTGTGCTGGTGATGATGTTCATCCTTTCGCCCACGCTGGCGCTGATCGCGCTGGTGACCATTCCGCTGACGCTGGGGATCACGGCGCTGATCGCCAAACGGTCGCAAAAGCTGTTCGTGGCGCAGTGGAAGAACACGGGGCAGCTGAACGGGCAGATCGAGGAGACGTACACCGGGCATGCGCTGGTGAAGGTGTTCGGCCGGCAGCGCGAGGTGGGGGAGCAGTTCCGGCAGAAGAACCAGGAGCTGTATGAGGCGAGCTTCGGGGCGCAGTTCATTTCCGGGCTGATCATGCCGGCCATGACGTTCATCGGGAACCTGGTGTATGTGGGGATCGCGGTGGTGGGCGGTCTGCAGGTGGCGTCCGGGGCGATGCAGCTGGGCGATGTGCAGGCGTTCATCCAGTATTCGCGGCAGTTCACGCAGCCGCTGGCGCAGCTGGGATCCATGGCCAACCTGCTGCAGTCCGGCGTGGCGTCGGCCGAGCGGGTGTTTGAGCTGCTGGATACGGAGGAGCAGTCGGCGGATCCTTCTGGTTCTGGCGGTGCTGGTTCCGGTGTGGGTGCTGGTGCTTTGGGTGCCGCGGCGTCGGCTTCGGGGGAGGCGTACGACGGCGGCCGGGCGGTGCGCGGTCGGCTTGAGTTTGAGGAGGTGTCTTTTGCGTATTCGCCGGACAAGCCGCTGATCTCCAACCTGTCGCTGGTGGCAGAGCCGGGGCAGACGGTGGCGATCGTGGGGCCCACCGGGGCGGGGAAGACCACGCTGGTGAACCTTATGATGCGGTTCTACGAGCTGGACGCCGGCCGGATCACGCTGGACGGCGTGGACATCACCACCATGAGCCGGCATGACCTGCGCTCGCGGATGGGGATGGTGCTGCAGGATACGTGGCTGTTCGGCGGGACCATCCGGGACAACATCGCGTACGGCCGGCCAGGAGCATCCGAGGGGGAGATCCTGGAGGCGGCGCAGGCGACCTATGTGGACCGGTTCGTGCATTCGCTGCCGGACGGATATGACACCGTGCTGGACGACGAAGGCTCCAACGTATCCGCCGGGGAGAAGCAGCTGCTGACCATTGCCCGGGCGTTCCTGGCCCGGCCGTCAGTGCTGATCCTGGATGAGGCGACGTCATCGGTGGACACCCGGACGGAAGTGCTGGTGCAGAAAGCCATGAGTGCCCTGCGGTCCGACCGCACGTCCTTCGTGATCGCCCACCGCCTGTCCACCATCCGCGACGCCGACCTCATCCTGGTGATGGAGGCCGGCCAGATCGTGGAGCAGGGGACGCACGCTTCGTTGTTGGCAGCGGGCGGGGCTTATGCGCGGCTGTACGAGGCGCAGTTCGCGGCTCCCGTGGCGGAGGTATGAGCGGCATAGTCGCAGATGGAGAGCAACTCGACTCGCTAAGCATTAGGGCTGGAGGTTCGCGCTTAGTCGGTGTGTATTCGACCAAGGATTAGTTGGATTGGCGCTGTTGTTAAAAGGCGTGTATTCTCACCGTTGGGCGTAGGCGCACGGTGCGCATCTCAGGTTCGCCTGAGAAGGTTCTTGGTTCGACTCCTCGGCGCCAGTGGTTACGGCCTTAGTCCGTAGGCAGTGGCGTCCAGGAGTAGACAATGACATTCCCCAGATCCGTCCCTTTTTCACGCCATTCGGAAAATCTTTCCGAGGTAAAAAACACAATCGTACAGTTGCAGCGGCTGCACAAAGCCGAAATCAGGTCCACCGGAAGTTTCCGGAATCCTGATATCGCGCAACCATCCGTGTTGGCCATTCGTCGCGTTCACTTGCTGTTAGTGGGGATTATGGCTGAAGCGACTCTTAAGAAGGTAATCGCGGATCCCACTGGTTTTTCGGACCAGGAACGTGAAATTATTTGGGGACGGAATACTCAGGAACTGCAATGGAGAAAAACCGTTGAATTAGCATTCCGCCGCCACTACGGCGTCGCCAGCAGTGGAACCTTGAACAATTCATCATTAGGCGCAGTTCCGAACGCCCAGCGTCTAATGCTGCTTGCGCTTATCCGCGACCAGTTGCAACCTGTAATTACGGATAGAAACAAAATTGCCCACGCCAATTGGATTTGGCAACTCAAGAGTCAAAGTAATGATGAATTCGTTCTGAATCCCCGAAATCATGCGACTTACGATTATTGCAGGATTGAAGCGCTCAATAAGGCCACTCAGGCGCTAGGCGCTCTAGTGTACTTGCTGGCGGTTTCAGAACCTACATTTCAACGCGATTATGATAAGCAACTTGCGATAATTGAACGAGCGAAATTTGTCATCGATGATAGTGCTTCTTCTTATAAAGAACTATGTGATTTCTTGAGTAAAATCCGACGATCGTAGCCAGATCGGTAAATCGTTCTAGTCCTCGTAGGGGTGGTTGGCGGCGGAAGAATTCACGCCAGCCAACGAGAGTCAGTATTGCCATGCCCGGCTCTTCAATACTCATTGGTCAGTTCGGTTGCCCTTCTAATACTGTATTGAAACTGGCGGCGGCAGGTGGTTCCTCACGTGACTCTTCCAGTTGGATACCTGGCGGAAACTTGGACGCGAGCCTTTTGGAAAAGCGGGCATTGGCGAAAATACCGCCCAGCAACTAGTTCTTGTTGACTGGTTCAAGTTCCAAGCAGGGCGAAGCATGAGTAGCCTGCCAGTCCATGGGCCCTAGCCAGCCCGGCTCAGTTCCGCGGAGAGTTATGCAAAAGGCAGCGGGAGAGCTACCCAAGCTGTCCGCTGAGCAGTATCCTAATCCGGCGGCCAAGCGAGCTCACGACGTCAGGAATGTCAGGGGTACCTGCTGTACTAAGTGCCTACCGAGAGGAGTTGAGTTTGATGAGCACACACCACACAGTACATATCCGTCACGTCACGGCTCCGCCTCCCAACGCGTGCAGGTGGTGTGGCCGCGATGAACGGCATCACGCCATCGAATGGGCCAACTCCGTTGGCTACCACAACTGGGTTGTACCCACTCCTGCCCAGCGGCGAGCCCGTATGGTGGCTCGGCGAACGCGTCAGTAATCTGCGCGCGAAATCAGCTCTTGAAAAACGTCTCGCAGTTTTTCTGGAACTTCGTCAGCGTTTTGAAGTCCTAGTGCCAGTGCGGTCATTATTTCAGGCTTCCCACTAACCTCAGTCGTGCTGTTTTCGCGGATCATGGCTTCGACATTCGAGCTGAATTTACCGGCCCGGTGGGGCGAGAAATCAGCGTGGGCCCACTCGCGTTTATCCGTTCGCGGCCACTCTCGATTAGCGCATTCGACCCATTGGGCATCCGTGAATGTGTCTTCGAACTCCCTGACTCCAACAGTAAGAACGTCCGTTCCTAGCGCCAGGCCGTGATTTGCGAGTCGCTGCTCCGAGAACATTTTTAGATCGCGGGAATCTTCATCAACTACTAGTAAAACGTCCCGGTTGTGCGATCTTAGGTACTTGGCGAACCGAAGAGCGCCGTCATTGTTATCGCAAGGCCATATCGCGATGCCACAGGCTTGAAGTTGACGCCCAGTTGCGAGCTTGAAAAGTACTGGGAAGGCGCGGCTTTCCGTAGGACCCTCGACTCCTACGAAGAGTCGTTCGTGGAGCAATACGGTGTTTCTGAGTCCGAGTGAGGCCGCGATTGCCCCGAGGTGTGAGCCGATTTGAGTGTCATCGGTAATTTGGTCAGCTTGTGTACGACTCGCGACATGTCGCAAATGGACGATATTTGAGATGTCGACGCCGTCAATTAGGTTCATGGAATGTGTTGCGACAACAATCCTGACGTTCGATAAGGCAGCCTGCTCGTCAAGCAGCTTCATGAAGCCCCTTTGATGGCTGTAGTCGAGATGTGTGTCTGGCTCATCGTAGAGGAGTACTGTGTCTTGGTTCGACCCGCTCAGCAGATCGGCGTTGAACTCCCACACAGCTAGCGCAATGCGTCGGGATCGGCCAGTGCCGGATTGCCCTAGATGTACCTGCTCGCCACGAGCGTTTACAGCGCTTACCTCCAACGACTTGAGACCACTGTCCAAGCGCACCACAGGGTGAATTTGGATCTCGCCGATGTCAGCGCACTGCAGTTTGATGTGTTTGCGAAGATCCTCTGCATCCTTCGCGACCTTCCCTTGAAGTACGCTTGTTAGCTCCGTCAGATTTCCCTTGATTGTGTCGTCTTCCGTATGGGTGGTGTACGACGTGCGAAGGGTAGAGAGTATGGCCTCCTCGGGATTTTGCGTCGACGTTGCGTCGAAGCGCTGTATGCGCGGAAGTGATCGTTTGAGATCTGCAGATGCAGGTGTCCACATGTCATGCTTCTCTGCCGACTGAACTTGTTCCTCCAGACGCTCTGCGAGTTCCGCCTTGTTACCTATTTCCGATAGACCAAGTCCATTTAGCCTGAATTTGAGTGTTTTTACGTCCTGCGCGCGAATATCCCTCAACCTGTCGTCTACTGGAACAGCTGTCAGGACTTCGAGGGCAGTCCCAGTCTCCCGGTACGCGCGCCGTATTCTGACCGGCGACGGGAGAGACAGTAAATCTTGTTCTTCCTCTCGAAGCGCAAACTCACCTTCAACCACGGTCTCGGAAACGCGAGATGGTGTACCATCAGGCCCTGGTTCCCCGTAGGTTCGATCTCTATCAGTCAGCTTATTTGCGTCTAGCAGGAAACCGATGGCATCCATAACAGCGCTCTTGCCGGCATCGTTATGTCCAGCCAAAATAGTAGGGGACCCCACCCGGACGGCTAATTCTCCCTCTATTGAGCGAAATCCGGTGATTGTCACCTTGTCTAGAATCATCAATGTCCCCTAGTTTCGACTATCAATTTGATGCTTGGCAGAAATGCCAAGGTAGCAGACGGATTCTCTTGCGAAAGCGGCGTTTGGCTGTCAACGGGCAGTTTGCCCTGCTCGGCGTGCCGCAGCAGCCCTCTCAGGGCGGCCACATTGCCGATCAGGAGTCAGTGTTGCCAAGCAAAGCAAGCAGTGCCGCGCCTGCGGAAAGGTACATCCGTGGTCAGCCTACGGTGATCTTCGCATCGCACTCGAAGATAGAAGCGAAGGCCACCACTAGGCGTCGTACGTAGTACACGGACACACAGCCCAACGTTGGAGCCCCCAGACGTAACCTGTTTAGATGCCTCGTTTTGCGCTTGATATTGAGTCCGTGCCCCGTCCCGTCCGCGCCCAGGAGCTGCTGGACGCGGTGAACCACCGGGTGGTCATTGCCGACGGGGCGATGGGCACCATGCTGCAGGGCCGGGAGCTGTCGCTCGAGGACGACTTCCTGGGGCTGGAAGGCTGCAACGAGATCCTCAACGACACCCGCCCGGACGTCCTCGCGGACATCCACGACGCCTACTTCGCCACCGGCATCGACGCCGTGGAAACCAACACCTTCGGCGCCAACTGGTCCAACCTCTCCGACTACGGCATCGATGACCGCATCGAGGAACTGGCACACAAGGGCGCCAAGATCGCCCGCGAACGCGCCGAAGCCGCCGAAGAAACAGACGGCCGGATGCGCTGGGTCCTCGGTTCCATGGGCCCCGGCACCAAGCTCCCCAGCCTCGGCCACACCACCTACGAGTACCTCAAGCAGACCTTCGCCCTGCAAGCCGAGGGCCTCATCGACGGCGGCGCGGACGCGTTCCTCATCGAAACCAGCCAGGACCTGCTGCAGACCAAGGCCGCCGTCAACGGCTGCAAGCAGGCCATCGTCGCCAAGGGAATCCGCCTCCCCATCTTCGTGGAGGTGACGGTCGAAACCACCGGCACCATGCTCATGGGCTCCGAAATCGGCGCCGCACTCACCGCCCTGGAACCGCTCGGCGTCGACGCCATCGGCCTGAACTGCGCCACCGGCCCGGACGAGATGAGCGAGCACCTGCGCCACCTCTCCAAGCAGTCCACCGTCGCCATCGCCTGCATGCCCAACGCCGGCCTGCCCGTCCTCGGCCCCAACGGCGCGCACTACCCGCTCACACCCAGCGAACTCGCCACCGCGCACGAGCAGTTCGTCCGCGAATTCGGCCTCGGCCTGGTGGGCGGCTGCTGCGGTACGACGCCGGAGCACATGGCCGCCGTCGTCGAACGTCTCGAGCCCTTCCGCCAGCAAGCCGTGCCCGCCAACGCGGCAACAGAACCGGCCCGCACGCCCACCGAGCGCGAAGCCGGCATCGCCTCCCTCTACCACCACGTGAACTTCGACCAGGAATCCGCCTACCTGGCCATCGGTGAGCGCACCAACGCCAACGGCTCCAAGGCGTTCCGCCAGGCCATGCTCGAAGAGCGCTGGGACGACTGCGTGGACATCGCCCGCGAGCAGGTCCGCGTGGGCGCGCACCTGCTGGACGTCTGCATCGACTATGTAGGGCGCGACGGCGTCGCGGACATCAAGGAGATCGTCTCCCGTTTCGCGTCGGCCTCCACCCTCCCGCTGGTCATCGACTCCACGGAACCGCCCGTGCTGCAGGCCGGACTCGAGCTCATCGGCGGCCGCCCGGTGGTGAACTCCGTCAACTACGAGGACGGCGACGGTCCCAACAGCCGCTTCGCCCGCATCATGCCGCTGGTGAAGGAACACGGCACCGCCGTGATCGCCCTGACCATCGACGAACAGGGCCAGGCCCGCACCACCGAGGGTAAGGTAGCCATTGCCTCCCGCCTGGTGGACTCCCTGGTGGGGGACTGGGGCATGCGCGTCGAGGACATCATTGTGGACGCCCTCACCTTCCCCGTGGCCACCGGCCAGGAGGAAACCCGCCGCGACGGCATCGAAACCATCGAGGCCATCCGCCAGATCACCACCAAGTACCCCGGCATCAACACCACCCTCGGCGTCTCCAACGTGTCCTTCGGCCTGAACCCGGCGGCGCGCATGGTGCTCAACTCCGTGTTCCTGCACGAAGCCGTCCAGGCAGGCCTGACCAGCGGCATCATCGACGCCGCCAAGATCGTCCCGCTCGCCTCCCTCCCGGAGGAGCAGCGCAAGGTGGCCCTGGACCTCGTCTACGACCGCCGCGAATACGACGCCGACGGGAACGTCACGTACGATCCGCTGGCCATCATGCTGGACCTGTTCGCCGGCGTCGACACCGCAGCGCTGAAGGACCAGCGCGCCGCGGAACTCGCCGCCCTGCCCACCGGCGAACGCCTGCAGCGCCGCATCATCGACGGTGAAGGCAAGGGCCTCGAAGCGGACCTGGACCTGGCCCGCAGCGAAGGCATGAGCCCGCTGTCCATCATCAACGACCAGCTCCTTGAGGGCATGAAGGTGGTGGGTGAGCGGTTCGGGGCCGGCGAGATGCAGCTGCCGTTCGTGCTCCAGTCCGCCGAGGTGATGAAGAACGCCGTGGCCCTGCTGGAGCCACACATGGAGAAGTCCGATTCCTCCGGCAAGGGCACCATGGTGATCGCCACCGTCCGCGGCGACGTTCACGACATTGGCAAGAACCTCGTGGACATCATCCTCACCAACAACGGCTACAACGTCATCAACATCGGCATCAAGCAGGGCATCGCCGAGATCATGGCCGCCGCCGAGGAACACGACGCGGACGTCATCGGCATGTCCGGGCTGCTGGTGAAGTCCACCGTGGTGATGAAGGACAACCTCGCCGAGCTGCAGACCCGCGGCCTGGCGAAGAAGTGGCCCATCATCCTGGGCGGCGCCGCCCTCACCCGCGCCTACGTGGAGCAGGACCTGGCCGAGCAGTTTGAGGGCACCGTCCGCTACGCTAAGGACGCCTTCGAGGGCCTGGCCCTGATGGAACCGCTGGTCCGGGTGGCCCGCGGCGAGGACCCGGACACCGTGGGCCTGCCGCCGCTGAAGAAGCGCATCCACAAGGGCGGACCCAAGTTCACCGTGACCGAGCCCGAGGCAATGCCCGGCCGGTCCGACGTCGTAGCTGACAACGCGGTGCCCGCGCCGCCGTTCTGGGGTACCCGCATTGTGCGCGGCGTGGCCCTGAATGATTACGCCAGCTTCCTCGACGAACGCGCCACCTTCATGGGCCAGTGGGGCCTCAAGCCCGGCCGCGGCGAGGACGGCGCCTCCTACGAGGAATTGGTGGAACGCGAAGGCCGGCCGCGCCTGCGCTACTGGCTGGACCGCATCCTCGGTGAGGGCATGCTGGACGCTTCCGTGGCCTACGGCTACTTCCCGGTGGTCACCGAAGGCGAGGACGTGGTGGTGCTGCACCACGGCGAAGACCGCGACGGCGTCCTGGGCACCGCGGGCCTGCTCGCCCCGGACGGCGGTTCAGGCGGCCCCATCGGCACCGAGCGCTTGCGCTTCAACTTCCCGCGCCAGCGCCGCGACCGGCACCTCTGCCTCGCTGACTTTGTGCGCTCCCGTGAGTCGGGCCAGATCGACGTGCTGCCGGTGCAGCTGGTCACCGCCGGTTCGAAGATCGAGGAGTTCACCTCCAAGATGTTTGCCGCCAACCAGTACCGCGACTACTACGAGCTCAACGGCCTGGTCATGCAGCTCACCGAGTCCCTGGCCGAGTTCTGGCACTCCCGGATCCGCAAGGAGCTGGGGTTCGCCGCCGAGGAGCCCAAGGACAAGGCGGGCCTGTTCAAGCTGGACTACCGGGGCGCCCGGTTCTCACTGGGCTACCCGGCCTGCCCGGACATGGAGGACCGCCGCAAGGTGGTGGAGCTCCTCAAGCCCGAGCGGATGGGCGTGATCCTCAGCGACGAGCTGATGCTGCACCCGGAACAGTCCACCGACGCGTTCGTGTTCCACCACCCGGAGGCCAAGTACTTCAAGGTGTGAGTTGGGCCGGACCTTCAGCCTGCGCGGAACCGATGCATGATCGGTTCACGGCTCGAGCCGGCTTCCGATGTAGTTTCGGCCCGTGCGATTACCATCGGAGCACGAGCGAGCTCTTGACCGCGTGGAAAAGGCCGGACACTATCGTCGGAGGAAGAGCTGGACCGCAGGTCCTCCCTCATCGAGCCAATGGCCGATTGTCGAATGCTGTTGGCATGAGTCAGGAAGATGATCTCGTGGAACTGCTGGGCCGACTGCGAAATAGTCATCATCTACCCGCCACTAGCCACGGTGTACGGTCAGGAACTAAGGCGTGAAGGAAGCAAGCAAATGAGTGAAGAACTCCGTGAACGCATGGATCGTTTCGTCGAATTCATCAATTCAGCCGACGAAAAGATCGGTGTTGAGGTCATTTCACCGTCGGCGACGTTCCACGTGCCCTTCCTGCCGGAGCCGGTGCAGGGTCCAAGCGGCTACCTGAAAATAATCGGCATAATGCGGCAAGCGTTTCCCGACGTCCAGTGGTCACTGGAAGAAACCATTATTGAAGGAAACACGGTAGCCGCACGATTCATCCTTCGTGGCACACACCAAGGGGACTTCCTCGGCGTACCTGCAACAGGCAAACCAATCCAAGCGCAGGCGATGAACGTCTATCGATTCACAAATGGTCAAATCACTGAGGAGCACGGCCTCCCGGACCTCTTCGGGCTGATGATGCAAATCCGGCCAATCGACGCCTAGATGTAGGGAATCAGGACCTTGGTTGCTTCGCGAATATAGCTGAAGGGACTGGGCCCGGTTTAATACCGAACCCAGTCCCTTCAGCTCCAGCTCGCGGGGGAGCTGGCCCTACCGGTGTGTTATTTCTTTTCGGGAAGGAACATTGCCTTGTCCAGCTGCGTCACGGTGAGCGATTTGAGCTGGGCGGTACCGCCTTCGGCGAAGAGGGCCATCTTGTCGGCTCCCGGGTTGGGAAATACCTGGTCGGTGATGGTCTTCAGGCCGTTCTGGGCGAACACCTCAACGGAGGAGTGGTCGAGGTAGATCCGCATGGTGATGGTGCCGTTCTTGTCCGGCGTGACGGGGGCGTCCTCGATGGAGGCGAAGGCCGGGTGGAATGTTGTGTTGCCTGAGTTTCTGCGGTCAACGAACATCTTGCCGGTTGTGGCGTCGTAGCCGATGACGGTGGATGAGGTGCCGTCGCCGAGGACGGTGATGCCGGATTTTGTTGCGGTTCCGGGGTCGAAGGTGATGTCCACCTGCTGCACCTGCCCTGCCGACTGTGCCGGCAGCGGGTGCGTTCCTGCGGAGATCGGTCCGCCCTTCTTGTCCTTGTAGGCGGCTTTCCCTCCCAGTTTCTCCACCTGCTTTACGGCGCTTTGGGTAAGGCGGGGGCCGTCAGGGGTTTGGGTGAGTTCTACTTCGCGGGGAAGGGCCATGGCGCTGCGCCAGGGGTTGGTTGGGATGTTGTTTGCGTAGTCCCAGTTGCTCATCCAGCCGAGCATGATCCGCTTGTCGTCGGGCATGTTGGCGAAGGATACGGCGGCGTAGTAGTCCCGTCCGTAATCAAGCCAGTCGTAGGCCTCCAAGCGGGATGCCGCCGGTGTGGGGCTCGCAGTGAATTCGTCCGCGAGTATGTGTCCCCAGCCGAACCGGTTGTTGTCGACCACCTTGATGTGTGCCTGCCGGCCAACGAATTCCTTGACGTCCCATGATGCCCAGTCAAGGGATTCACTGTCGTTGCCGGTGGCAGTACGCACCACCTGTCCGTCGACTACCAGGTTCACCGTTTCTTCATCGGACCTGGGCACAGCTGCGGTGTCGGTGAGCATGACGTGGTCAAGGGTGAGGTGTCCCCACCCGCCGGTAGCTTGGTCAACGATCCGCAGCTGGGCGTTTTGCCCGGCGAATTCGGAGACGTCCCAGCCCTTCCAGTTCAGCAACCCGGCATTGTCGCCGGCCAGGGAGCGGACCACGTTGCCATTGATGAGCAGCTGGACAGCCAGGGTCTGTCCGGAGTCGGCGGTGCGGTTGCCGCCTCCCACCAACATGCTCATGAAGTTCTTCGTGAGGGGGAACGCGGGTGATGTCAGGGTGCCTTGGCGGTCATCACCGGGTACGGTGCCGGTTTCAAACGTGTTGATCCGTTTGGCGCCGATGTAATAGTCCCCGCCGCTGGTGGCCGGCTGGTAATTGGGCGTCAGGTCTCCTGTTCCGGTCCAGCCTGCTGCGGCCAGCGTCGTCCCGTCAGGAACTTCGAAGCCGTCAAACTTGAGCTCTCCTTCAGGCGGGTTGTTGTCCAGCTTGTCGGAGACGTGGGGGTGCTTGCCGCCGCCCACCAGGAAGTTCAGGTAGTCGTCGGTGACGGTGAATGTGGGCGACTGCATGGAACCGAGCGGCCAGTCCCCGTCATTGAAGGAGTTGATCAGTCCGCTGCCGCCGAATCCGGTCACGGGGCTCTGGCCGGAAATCGAACCGGTCGCCGGGGCGTCACCGAAGGGGCCGTTCTTCCAGTTGCCCGGTTCGTTGTTCACCGTCCAGCTGTTGTAGGTTCCGTCGTTGAATCCGGCCAGGACGGTGCCGGCCGGCGGGGCAACGGCTGGTTTGGTGGTTTCGGAGGTGAATGTGGTGCCGTCGAAGTTGCCCACGAAGTACTGGACGGCGGAGCCTCCAGCGACACCGCCGGGGTTGATGCTGACTGTCATGACCCATTTGACGTTGTTCGGGTCGCCATCAACAGCTAAGGGGAACAGGTCGGGGCATTCCCACTGCCCGCCGGTGGCGTTGGCGGGCCCGAATTCGCTCAGCACCGTCCAGTCCTTGAGGTTGTCGGACTTGTAGAGGACAACCTTGTGCTCCTGCGATTCCACGGCGGTCATGACCCAGTAGCCGCCACCGCCGGGCTTGTCGTACCAGAAGACCTTCGGGTCACGGAAGTTGGCTGAGTTCCGGCTCAGCACCGGATTGCCGTCGTACTTGGTCCAGGTCTGGCCGTCGTCAAGGCTGTAGGCCAGGGATTGGGCCTGCAGGCCGCGGTGCGGAGACGGGTCCTTGTAGGCGCTGGTGTAGATCGCGATCAACGGGGGATTCTTTTTAGTGCCCAAACCGGACGTGTTGTTTTTGTCGACGACGATGCTGCCGGAGAAGACGTCCTCCTGGGCATCGGTGGGGATGGCCAGCGGCTGCTCTTCCCAGTGGACCAGGTCCTTGGATGTGGCGTGGCCCCAGGACATGTTCCCCCAGGTGTTACCGGAGGGGTTGTGCTGGTAGTACATGTGGTAGACGCCCTTGTAGAAAACGAGCCCGTTGGGGTCGTTCATCCAGTTCTTCTCCGGCGTGTAATGGATCGCCGGCCGGTGCTGCTCATCCCCAAGTTCAGCGGCGGACGCAGGCATGGCACCGGCCAATGCAGTGGCGAGCGAGAGGCTGGCCAGTGTCAGTGCAGAGACGCTGCGCGTGCTCCGCATGGTGGATTGTTTCATGTTGCTTGTGTCGCCCTTCATCGCGCGTGTCCAGTCAGTAGACAACGTTGTCAATCGATGCGATGGACTCTAAAAGATGTCCATCAGACAAGTCAACGGTCATTTTGCCACCGGTTTTTTCGCGTATGAACAGGCCGCCGGGATGAGGGAACGACGACTGGCCCCGCGTCCGCAGGACGGGGGCTGAGGCGTGCGAAGGTGCGGTCTCTAAGGGAAAGGCCCTCGGTGGCGCCTACCCTCTGGCCGCTGTTTGCAACTGGCTATAGGACCGGGTTCAGCCAGGTCAGCTCCGAGCCGTCACCTTCGATGTGGCGGACCAATTCCTCGTTGAACCTGGCTCCGTAGTCCGCGGTGATGTGCTCCTGGAATGCGGCTTCATCCCGGTAGACCTCGAAGACGAAGTATTCCCGCGGATTTTCTTCGCGGGTGTAGGGAAGGAACAGTTCGTTGCCTGGTTCGTTGCGGACGTGCCGGGTCAGTTCGACCATCATTTCGGCAACGCGGGCCTCACTGCCGGCTTTGACGGTGAATTCGGCATACAGGGTTTTGGTCATGATCTCTCTCTTCAGGGGGATTTGCAGAGGTCTATCTCGTTTGGGGGAGGGGGTTATGCCGGTGGGCGGATTTCGCCGGAGCCTCTTTGGATGAGCTCGGAGGGGACAACGTAGGTCTGCGCAGGTTGTTCGTCGCCGTCGATTCTTGCCAGAAGCCGTTCGGCGGATTTGACGCCAATCCGCTCCGGGTGTTGGGCGATGACAGTGACCCCGGGGTCCATCATGTCGGCCAGCGTGAAGTCGTCAAAGCCGACAAGTGCCACACGCTTGTGTGCGGCAAGCTCCTTCAGCGCGCGCATCGTTCCGAAGGTGACGAGGTTCTGGCTGGAGAAGATTGCCGTCGGAGGATCCTCGGAATTCAATAGTTCAAGGGCCGCCCGCCTCGCTGCTTCCTCATCATGAAGCTCGTCGACGACGGGCAGTGCGGAGGTGGGAAGGCCTGCCCGGGCGACCTCCTCGAGGAAGCCCCGCCGCCGCTCCCGTGCGGTTTGAATGTCTGTGCGGTCGCCCAGGTAGGCCAATTTGGTGTGTCCGTGCGCCAGCAGATGTGCGGCCGCTTTGCCCGCGCCCACTGCGTTGTCAGTGACCACGGCATCAGCCTCCACGCCTACCGGCTCACGGTCAATAAAGACCATTGGCAGGTTTCTGGAGTGCTCAGGAATCATATAGGCCTGGTTTTTTGCGATCGGCGTCAGGACAAGGCCGTCCACCCTCCTGCCCAGGAAGGCCGCGATGATGGCCTGCTCCCGTTTAGGGTCGTCGTCGAGGCTGGCGGCGAAAACTGCTATTCCCCGGGCGCCAAGCGCATCCTCCATGGCCCGGTGTATCTCACCGCTGAACGGGTTCGAGACGCTGGGCAGCAGGAGGCCAACCGAGAGGGTCCTTCTTCCAGCCCGGCGGAGGCTGCCGGCTGTGACGTCCAGCTGGTAGTTGAGCTGGGCGATGGCATCGAGCACCTTTTGCCGGGTGGCCTCAGATACCCCGGCCTCGTCGTTGATTACCCGTGAAACGGTTTTGATTCCGACGCCCGCGAGTGCCGCCACGTGGCGCATCGTGGGTCGCGTCGGAGACAGGGGTGGCTGGTAACGATCGGACATCGTTGTCAAGAAAGTCGCTCCTTCTCGTTCTTTTCCTATTGACTCTAGCCTGTGATCCTGATTACCTCTGTATGACATCGTTGTCGAGGCCAGCTAGGGCCTCAAACACCAGGAGATTCAATGTTGAGTTCCAAAGCACCTCGTTCAATGGCCACCCGCCTGTTCGCGGCAGGAGCGGTCCTGACGTTGGGAGCGGTCAGTCTTTCTGCCTGTGGCGGCAGTTCCAGTGGCCCCTCGGCCAGCGGAGGTTCCGCTGACGAGAAGGTGGGCGTCTCCCTGATCGTGAAGACCACCACCAACCCGTTCTTTGTTTCCATGCAGGACGGTGCAAAGAAAGCCGCCGAAGCAGACGGGGTTGACCTGAAGCTGGCAGCCGGCAAGGCCGACGGCGATGAGGAAACGCAGATCCAGGCGATCGAGAACGCCATCTCCAAGGGGGATAAGGGGATCCTGATCACGCCCAACGGCCCTTCCGTGGTTGATGCCCTGAAGAAGGCGAAGGATGCAGGCCTGTTCGTCATCGCCCTGGACACTCCGCCGGACCCCGCCGATGCCGCCGACATCACGTTCGCGACGGACAACTTCGCCGCCGGCGAGCTGATCGGTAAGTGGACTGCCGCGCAGTTGGACGGCAAGAAGGCCACCATCGCGCTGCTGGACCTCTTCGACGACAAAGTCGTCTCGGTGGACTACAACCGGGACCAGGGCTTCCTGACCGGGTTGGGCATCGACACCGCTGACAAGAAGAAGAACGGTGACGAGGCCAAGACCGGCAAGTACACCGGTGGCAAGGGCGGAGAGTACGAAATCGTCGGCAGCCAGGCCTCCCAGGGCGCCGAGGACGGCGGACGCACGGCGATGGAAACCCTCCTCGCCAAGAACCCGAATGTCAACGTCGTCTACACCATCAACGAACCCGCCGCCGCCGGCGCCTTCGAGGCACTGAAGTCAGCCGGCAAGGAGAAGGACGTGCTCGTGGTTTCGGTTGATGGCGGCTGCACGGGCGTGAACAACGTGAAGTCCGGCGTTATCGGTGCCACCGCCCAGCAGTACCCGGTCAAGATGGCCGAACTGGGCGTGAAGGCCATCGTGGATCTGGCCAAGACCGGTAACAAGCCTGCCAACTCGCCCGGCCTGGACTTCTACAACACCGGCGTCGAACTCGTCACTGACAAGCCGGCCGACGGCATCAAGAGCATCACCACCACCGAAGCGTCCGAGATCTGCTGGGGTAAGTAGAACCCTGCAGCCATGCGCCCGGGGAGGCCGCGCTCCGCTCCGGCCTCCCCGGTGCACCACTTCCGCGTTAGCTACGCGTCAGCAAACCATCATCGAAGATCAGGACCCATCGTGACCCAGCAACAGACCGCCGGCCCGCCCAGCGCCGGGCATGCCGACCTGGCGGAGGAATTCCTTGACCGCCAGACCCCGCTCAGCCGGATACGCAACATCCTCCACCGCTACCCCGCCCTCAGCCCGGCCCTCGTACTTCTCATCGCGGTGGTGGTGTTCGGCCTGCTCAATGACAGGTTCCTGCGGGTTGAAAACCTCTCGCTGATTACCCAGCAGGTTTCGGTCGTCGGCACCCTGGCCATTGCCCAGACACTCATCATCCTCACGGCCGGGATTGACCTGTCCGTCGGAGCCGTGATGATCCTGTCCTCCATGGTGGTGGCCCAGCTCGCCGTCAACAACGGACTCCCCGCGCCAGTTGCCCTGTTCGCGGGCCTGGTGGTGGGACTCGCCGCCGGAGCGGTGAACGGATTCCTGGTCACCAGGTTCCGGCTCCCGCCGTTCATCGTCACCCTCGGTACCCTGAACATCTTCATCGCCCTGACACTGCTGTACTCCAACGGGGCTACAGTGCGTGGCTCGGCAATGCCGGGCCTGCTGACCTGGACCGGAACCACCTTCCCGGTGGGCGGCGTCAGGATCTCCACCGGCGTCGTCGTGATGCTCCTGCTCTACATCGCCATCGCCTTCATCCTCGGCAAGACCGCCTGGGGCCGGCACGTCTACGCCGTGGGCGATGACAAGGAAGCCGCCCGCCTGGCCGGCATCGCCGTGAACAAAGTCCTCATGAGTGTCTACCTCGCCGCCGGGGCCGTCCTGGCCATCGGCGCCTGGATCCAGATCGGCCGCACCAACGCAGCCAGCCCCAACGCCGGCGTGGACCTGAACCTCGACTCCATCACCGCCGTCGTCATCGGCGGAACCAGCCTCTTCGGTGGCCGCGGCTCCGTCTGGGGAACACTCCTCGGCGCCCTGATCGTCGGCGTCTTCCGCAACGGACTCTCCCTCGCAGGCCTGGACGTTCTGTACCAGACCCTCGCCGTCGGTGTCCTGATCATCCTCGCTGTGTCCATCGACCAGTGGATTCGAAAGGTCAAGTCATGACCATGACAGAATCAGCAACCTCCCACACCGCGACCCGCGAACCCATCCTGTCAGCCAGGAACCTGGTCAAGACCTTCGGCCGCGTTGTTGGCCTGGACGGTGTCAGCCTCGACCTGTATCCGGGCGAAGTCCTGGCAGTCATCGGCGACAACGGGGCAGGCAAATCAACCCTGATCAAATGCCTGACGGGAGCAGAAGTCCCTGATTCCGGCGAGCTCTTCGTCTCAGGCCAGCCGGTGCACTTCAAGCGGCCGCAGGACGCCAGGGTGCACGGCATCGAAACCGTCTATCAGAACCTGGCGGTATCGCCGGCTCTCGATGTCGCGTCGAACCTGTTCCTCGGCCGGGAAGAGCGGGTCCCCGGTCCGCTGGGCAAGCTCTTCCGCGTCCTGGACACGAAGGGAATGCGCCGCAAAGCCAAGGACGAGCTCACGCGGCTCGGCATCTCCACGCTCCAGGACGTCACAGTCCCTGTGGAGAACCTCTCCGGCGGGCAGCGCCAGGCCGTTGCCGTGGCCCGGGCAGCGGCGTTCGGTTCAAAGGTTGTCGTGCTAGATGAGCCGACGGCGGCGCTCGGCGTGCGCGAATCCAACCAGGTCCTGCAGCTGGTCCGGGACCTCCGGGACCGCGGCCTGCCCGTCATCCTGATCAGCCACAACATGCCCCACGTGTTCGACGTGGCAGACCGGATCCACATTCAGCGGCTCGGCAAATGCGCGGCTACCATCACCCCGCAGTCCCACAATATGACCGATGCAGTGGCCATCATGACCGGCGCAGCCACCGCCTGACCAACTGATTGCCCCCGACGTCAGTCCGCGGACCAGATCACCGGTCCGCGGACTGACGTCGCTTGAACAGCCCCACACCATCAGCTCCACACGAGAGACAGACCATGGATTACCTCACAACAGCCCGGCAGGACATTCACTCGACACTTGACGTTACTGTCGTAGGCGAAGCGTTGATCGACGTGGTCACAACCTCAAATGGCCAGGTGGAACACCCGGGCGGATCGCCGGCGAACGTCGCCTACGGACTCGGCCGCCTCGGCGTCACCACAGGTCTGCTCACGGCCATCGCCCCGGACGCCCGGGGGACCGCCATCGAAGACCATCTCCGCAGCGCGGGAGTCACACTCCTGCCCGGTTCAAAATCCCTCACGCGGACGCCGTCGGCAACAGCAACCCTCGCTTCGGACGGCTCCGCCACGTACGAGTTCGACATCTCCTGGGACCTGGCTCCCACCCCGCCCGCCTACTTCCCCAAAATCCTGCACACGGGATCCATCGCCACTTTCCTAAGCCCGGGTGCCACCGCAGTGAAATCCCTGCTGGAACGGGCCCACCGGCACTGCATGATTACCTACGACCCCAACATCCGGCCGGCGCTGCTGGGAAGTCACTCGGAAGCGAAAGCCATTTTCGAAGAGCTCGTTGCCTTCACGGACGTGGTCAAGCTCAGCGATGAGGATGCCCAGTGGCTGTACCCCCGGAAAAGCCTGGACGAAACCGCAGCGCACATCCTCGGACTGGGCACACGGTTGACGGTCATTACTAAAGGTGCCGAAGGATCGCAATTCACCACAGCTGCCGCCACCATCAGCATCCCTGCCGTGAAAACGACAGTCGCAGACACCATCGGCGCCGGCGACTCCTACATGTCAGCCCTGATCCTCGGGTTCCTGACCCGGGGAACCGAAGGCTTCGCCCCGGCTGTCCTGGAGCAGCTTGCGCACACCGCAGCTGCAGCAGCGGCCATCACCGTGCAGCGCCCCGGAGCAAATCCGCCGACCCTTGAGGAACTAAACGCTGCGGTTGAAGCCAACGCCCCCGCTCAGTACGCAGGTGCCTGAAACGCATCCATCAACGAGGGCTCGTCACGACGGTTTCGCTGGTGTAAGAGCAACGCCGCTGTGAGAGGCTGCAGTCATGGACACCTCATCTCGGGAACATGACCTCGTTCTCTACGGAGCGACGGGTTTCGTTGGCAGACTGATCGCCGCCTACATCGCCGAGCATGCACCGGCCGGTATGAGGGTCGGACTCGCGGGCCGGTCCACGTCCAGGCTCGAGGCGGTTCGGTCGCAGTTGCCGGCCGCGGCTCACGGATGGGCCCTCATCGAAGCCGACTCCGCGGACGCGGACTCAATCGCCGCCATGGCTGCGACCACACGCGTCCTCTTCACCACCGTCGGTCCATACGCGAAACACGGACTGCCCGTCGTCGAGGCTTGCGCCCAGGCCGGCACCCACTACGCCGACCTTGCCGGTGAGGTGTCCTTCATCCGGGAGGCGATCGACCGCTACGACGATCTGGCCAAGATGAACGGGGCCCGGATAGTGCACTCCTGCGGCTACGACTCCGTGCCGTCCGACCTCGCCGTGCTGCTGCTTCATCAGGCGGCAGAAGCCGATGCCGCTGGCGGTTTAGCCGAGGTCCAGCTCGTTGCGACGGCCAAGGCCGGCATCAGCGGAGGCACGCTCGAATCGATGCGCGGGCAGCTCGACGCAATGCGATCAAACAGCGCCCTGATGTCACTGGTTGCGGACCCCTACGCCCTGAGCCCCGACCGTACACGGGAGCCCACGACACCACAGCCGCCTGACGCCGGTCCCGTGCACCGTTCCGATGACGGCACCTGGACTGCGCCTTTCATCATGGCCCCGTTCAACACCCGGATAGTGCGCCGCAGCAACGCACTGCAGGACTGGGCCTACGGCCGCTCCCTTCAGTACGGCGAGGTGATGGGGGTGGCACCCGGACCGGCAGGAGCGGTCACCGCCAGGGCAATGGCACTCGGGCTCCGGTCATTCATGGGCGCAATGGCGTTCCCACCCAGCCGGAAAGTGCTCGACCGCTTTCTTCCGGCACCAGGTGCGGGCCCGAGCACCGGCACGCAGCGCGCGGGCTGGTTCCACTCACAGGTGACCGCCCGGACCGAATCCGGCCAGCGCTACCAGGCCATTGCTGCTGGCCCCGGTGATCCCGGCTATGCCGCCACCGCCGTGATGGCAGGGGAGAGTGCACTTGCTCTTGCCCTCGACGGTGACAGGCTGCCCGCCGCTAAAGGGTCGCTGACACCGGCCACTGCACTCGGCAACGTGCTCATACAGCGGCTCCGTGCCGCCGGCCACACCTACCAGGTAACCAAACTGGCCTGAACCCGGGTCCTGCAGCTCGCTTGTCACGAGCGGGTGTCGAGGTACTGCAGAATCGCCCGGGCCGTTTCCTCCGGAGCGCTGAGGTGGGGGCAGTGCCCGGTGGCCTGAAGCTGCACCAGGGTGCTGTGTTCCAGATTCTTGTGCAGGTAGGCGCCCACTTCCGGCGGGGCAAGCCGATCGTCGGAGCACTGCAGAATTAGGCAGCTGGTGCGCACCTTTCTCAGTTCAGGCCGGGTATCGGAGAAAAAGGTTACCCCGGCGAAATGCCGTGCGATGGTCGGATCTGTCCGGCAGAAACTGGCCCGCAGGTCCTCCGCTAATTCCGGCTCCTGCGGGTTGCCCATGACCATGGGCGCCAAGGCTGCGGCCCAGGCGAAATAGTTGCTGTCCAGGGATGCCAGCAGGCCCTCGATGTCTTCCCGCGAGAACCCGCCCACGTAACCGTCGTACGGGTCATCCGTATGACGGGGTGAAGGAGCAAGCAGGACCAGGTGGGAGAAACGGTTGGGGTCCTGCACGGCGGCGGACACGGCGATCATCGTGCTGACACTGTGGCCCACCAGGATGACGTCCTCCAGCTCAAGGGCGGCGCAGATCTCCAGCAGGTCCGACGCGTACCCGTTGAGGGACCCGTACTTCTCCCAGTCATAGGCGCTGATATCCGAGTGTCCTGCACCCACATGGTCGAAAAGCACCAGCCGGTAATCATCAGCGAAATAGGGCAGCAGCTTCCGCCACATCGCCTGATCGCAGCCAAAACCGTGGGCAAACATCATCACGGGCCCATCATCCCGCCCGGATATGGTCACGTTGTTCCGGCCAATTACCGCAGCAGCTGCTTCGATCACATTCTCACTGACCCTTCGTCGGGCGGCGTCCAATCCCAGACTGTCCACGGGAAACAACGAATCCTAAGGATCCTCCCACTATGACCTTCAAGGCTGTTTCGATCCAACCCATTACGTACTGACGCGGTTCCACCACCCAGAGGCCAAGTACTTCAAGGTGTGAGTTGGTGCCCGTTTCCGCAGCTCAGAGGGCCTAAGCTTCCCGTATGGGAATTATCATCACATTGCTTATTATCTGGCTTGTCCTCTCCGTTCTCGGATTCGTGGTGAAGGGACTGCTGTGGCTGGCCATCATCGGCCTGGTCCTGTTCGTCGCCACGGCCGTATGGGGCTGGCTGAAACGGAAAACTCACGCCTGACCTGAAGCGTCAGAGCTAAAGAAGCGGACGACGGCGGGTGCCCACCCGCCGTCGTCCGCCTTTTTGTGTGCGCTGCAGCTTTCCCAAGCTGCCACCGCTGCCCCGGCGCCTTAGTGATTCCCGAGAGCGGCAGTCCTAGTTGCAGGGCTGGGGCTTGCCGTGAGGCAAGGAAGTTCCCGCTATGCGCCAAGCTGCTCCGTCCCACACGATGGTGTAGGTGATTCGCCAGTTGGAACAGGTTTGTCCATCGACTCCATGTCCGGCGTCCTGTCGTGTCTGCAAAAGAACGTTAGCTTCCAGGGAATCTCCTGCTCCTGTCACGTTGACTACCTCGAGCTTCGTCCAGTAAGACGAGCCGAGTCCTTCACTCCACTTTGCCTCGCCACCGAAACTTGCCCCCAACTCCGGTGTGAATTGTTTGAAAGCTGCAGAGTAAGCGCCGCGGTTGATGCCTTGGCCGTGCAGTAACAAAGCCTGGCCGATGTTGTTGGCCTGATCATGGTTCGAGCTGACTTTCATGGGGAATATCCCGGAATTTGGCGCGGGAGCCTCCCCGCAATCAACGGGTGCCATCGGTACTCCCCGTTTTTGCCATTCTGATACCGCTTCAGTAACTCTAGGTGCGGTGACTGCGTAGGCCATGCCTTCCGAGTCCTTCCGGGTTGCGCTAACTACTCCAGTGACTTTCCCTTCCAGGTTGAGCAGAGGTCCACCGCTGTTTCCTGGATTGATTGCGGTGTCAGTTTGCAGCATGTTGCCGATAACTCCGCTCCCGAAGTTGATATCGCGGTTCAGCCCGCTTACAACACCCCTGGTAAGGGTTAACGACTCTCTCTGAGGAAAGCCGAGGGCGGCAACTTCGGTTCCAATTGGTGGCTCCGAGGATTGAAACTGGAACTGATGGCCTGCCGCTTTAGACTCCAGGCGTACTAGTGCCAGGTCTGCAAGTTCATTGAACCCCAAGATCACGCCGCCGACCGAGGTGCCGCCAAAGTCGATGCTGATGGCTGCAGCATCGTCAACGACGTGGGCCGCAGTGACCACAAGATCGGGAGCGACCAGAAAGCCGGTGCCGGTGGAGTTCACGGCGCAGCCTGTGACGCTCAGTTGTCCCACCCCGGACTGCACTTCGGCCACCACCTCCGGCCAGGACGCCGGCGCCGCCCGCTCCGATGACGTGGGCAGTGCAGTCGTCGGCGAAGGACTCGGGGCGGGGCTGGTCGGTGACGGTTGTTGCGTCACCGTGGCAGATGTTGTTGGTGAACTTTCCCGAGGCGGTGACGCGACAGGCGCAGTACATCCGGCGAGCAACAGCGCGGACAGGGAAACAGCAGTGATATATGGAAGAATTGCCGGGGCTAGAAGCTTTCTGGTCTTCATTGAATTTGGTCCTAACGCTCGGCGGGCAGCCGCGGAAGACGACTACCTAAAAGCTAATCCGCGAAAAGAACAATTTCCGTAGCAAGACCCCCCTATTTTTCTGGACCGTAAATAGGGGGTTTTGTTTGACGTCTCAATAGCTCAGCAAAACCCTAGGACGTGAGCTGGTGGCGGGTCCCATTCGAGGATGACTCAGGTGACTGGACCTCTCGGGCGCGGTCTTTCGAAATTCCGCCGGAGACCGGCTTCACCCGGCGCAGAGCCGCGAGGATCGCCCGGCCCACCACGACGATCCCGACGACGGTGGTGACGGCCCGCAGTGTGTCCCACCCCGCCGTCGAGGTCAGGAGCGAGTAGAGCAGGAAGCTGCTCAGGTTGGTGCCCAGCGGCGCCCCCGGCACGTACGAAATGCCGGTGCCGGCACCCACCGCGAAGGGCCAGAACCACAGGTTGGTCAGCAGCCCGAACAGGTACGACGCCACAATCCCGTACCCGCACAGCATCCACAGTTCGGCCTTCCCGCGCACCTTCCTGGGGAGCAGACCCGCCCCGGCGCCCACCCACGCACACGCGAAAACCTGGAACGGCGTCCACGGCCCGATTCCGCCCCACAGCGCACTCGACAACGCGATGGTCGCGGCACCAAGGAGGAGTCCGAACCGGGCCCCGAACGCCCGGCCGGCCAGGACCAGCAGGATGAACACCGCTTCCACGCCCCCGACGCCGGTGCTCGCCACCCGCACCGCCGAACCCACCGCTGCGAGCACACCGAGCAGTGCCACGGTGTGCGCCGAGCGCACCGATCCGTCCAGCAGAACCACGACGGCGACAGCCGCCACGGGTGCGATGGCCAGGGCCGCGTAGGGGAGGGCTGCGGCGGCATCCGCCGGGAGGGCCGCGGCCAGCAGGGGCCAGCAGAAAGCACCGAGCGCCAGCAGGTTCGCGGCTGCGAGGACAGCGAGCTCAACAGGCCGCGGCATCCGGAGGCGGTGCGACTTCTGCCGGGCCGGGACGTCCGGCAGCCTGTCGAGGAAACGGGGAACCGTGAGCGGCCGGGCCGCGGTGGCAGGGACAGGAGCCGCGGATTCCGCGGGCGCCAACGCAACCGCGGGCACCACGCCGTCACGCATCGGCAGGATGCGGGCGCCGAGGCCGTGGGCGAAGGAGTGGTCGTGGGTGGCAATCAGGACTGACGTGCCGTCGTCGGCCGCAGCACGCAACGCCGCCGCCACTGCAGAACGGGCTGCCGGGTCGAGCCCGCGGGTGGGCTCGTCGATGAGGAGGACCTGGGGCCGGTCCAGGGTCTGCAGCGCGATGGCGAGGATCCTGCGTTCACCGGCGGAAAGGTCCCGGGGATGCTCGTGCCCGATCGGCATGCCGCCATTCCCGCGCAGCCGGGCGAGATGCTCAGCGGCGTAGCCGGGCGGCAGCGGTGCGGCGTTCGTCCGGCGGGCCAGGCGCCGCTCGGCGGCCTTGAGTTCGCCGGCCACGGTGTCCCTGGTGAAGAGGTCGTCCGAGGCGTCCGGCACCAGGGCCACCCTGCCGCCGTCGGCTGTTCCCCTCCGGATTGTTCCCTTGCAGGCCTTGCCCCGGGCACCTTTGACTTCGCTGAGCGCCAGCGCCACCAGGACGGAGGACTTCCCGGCGCCGTTTGGGCCCACCAGCGCCACCACTTCGCCGCGGTGCAGGGTCATGGATGCGTCCTGCACCAGCGGCTTGCCGTCGCGGTGCACGGCGAGGTTCTTCGCGGCCAGTACGGTCACGGCAGCCGGGTCAGGAAGGACAACGGGAGGAACCTCAAGGGCGGGAGCAGCAGCCGCCGGGGCCGCCCCCGGAACCAGTGCGCCGTCGCGAATGGTCCACCACGAATCGGCGATGGGGACCAGCGCCTCCGCCCTGTGCTCCGCCACGATGACGCAGACACCGGCGTCGCGGGCGAGGGCGTGGAGCACGGCGATGACGCGGGCACGTGCTGTGGTGTCGAGGTCGGCCAGGGGCTCGTCCACCAGGAGCAGGGCCGGCTGTCCCACCACCGCGCCGGCGATGGCCACCAGCGTCGCCTCGCCTGCGGAGAGCGTGCTGATGGTCCGGTCCAGAAGGGCTGAAATGCCGATGCGGTCCGCCACCTCCTGCACGCGGGCCTTGGAATCGGCCGCTGAAACGCCGCGGAGGTCAAGGGCCAGCGCGATCTCGTCGCGGACCCGGGTGGTGGCGAATGCGGCACGGGGGTTCTGCAGGACCACCCCAACAACCCGGGCCGTCTCCCGCGGCGGCGTCGACACCCGGTCCACCCCGCCCACGCGCACCGTCCCGGCCACCCCGCCGCCGTCAACATGCGAAAGGAGCCCGGCGATGCCCCGCAGGATGGTGGACTTGCCGGAGCCGGTGGGCCCTGTCATCACCGACACTGTCCCGGGGCGCGGCTGGAAGTCAGCCACGCCCAGCTCAGTGTCACCAATGCGGAACCGGGCGCCGCGCACCTGAAGCGGGCCGCCGTCGTCGTCAATGGAAGCAGAAGAACCCCGGCTGCCGAAGCCGCGCAGCTCCAGGGCGGCGGCAACCCGGCTGGCGTGCTCCAGCGTCCGTTCCAGGATGGGCACCAGGGCGCGCGGACCGAACCGTTCGCCCCGCAACCGGAACGCCAGGCGGACGGAGGTGACGGCGTCGGCAAGCGCCGGGAGGGCCGACCATGCCACCACCAGCATGCGGGCGATGCCCTGCAGGGGGCCGCGGCGGGCCAGGTGCACGAAGCCTCGGGCCACGTCCACCCAGGCGTTCAGCAGGCCGAACGCCAGGATGGTCGCGGCAATGGGGAGGGCGGACAGGACTGCCGCCCACACCCCGGGCGCCGACACCGGGCCGAGGAGGACCACATGGGCGTAGGGGGCCGGCAGCCGCAGCGGGGGCAGGTCGAGCAGGAGCGGCGCACCGATGCCGGCACCGTTGAAGAGAACCCGGTAGATGACCCGCGCCGCGATAAACACAACGGCGAGAACCGCCGCTGCGCGTAACGGCGCGGGCCGGAAGGTCATGCCGCGGGGGCTGCCGGTTCGTTGTCCACCGTGTAGAGCAGTTCAAGGCTCTCGCCGGGGTTGAGCTTGAGGCTGTCCAGGCCTTCCTGCGCGTAACCCCATGCGCCGGCGGCGGGCTTCACCCAGAGAGCCCAATACGAGACGGTGTTCTTGTCGTCGCACGCTTCGCGGGTGGTGCCGCCCTTGTGCTTGATGTCGAAGTCCGCGGCGGGCACACCGTTGACGCGGCATGCGAAGCTCGTGGGGTACTTGGCGGTGCCCTCGATCTTCACGTCGGCTTTGCCCAGCACGTCCGAGGCAAGGGTGGCTCCGGCCACGTCCACGCAGGCGGAGGTGTCCGCGGCGGCCTGGTCCAGCGAACCGGAATCGACGATGACCTTCACGCCTTTGCAGGGGCCGGCGTCGGTGCTGGCGGACGCGCTCGCGGAAGAAGCGGGGGCGGAGGAGGAGGGCTGGGAAGTGGCCGTCGTGGAACAGGCGGCGAGGGTCAACAGGAGTCCGGCGGCGGCGAGGGAGCTTGCGGCGGCGGTGCGCGTCTTAGTCAAAGTCACGTGTCAAGGGTAGGACGTTGCCCGTGTGGATACGGGTGCCGTCGCGTTGTGTGACGCTGCGTTCCGGGCCGGGTTCCCGGTCAGCAAGACCCCGGCGCTACTGCCCGGCCCTGGATTGGCTGAGGAGGTCCTGGTTGACCCACTTGCGGAGCAGGACGATGTCGAGCGCTATCCCGGCCACCACGATGGCGATGAACAGCCACAGTGGCATGCTCCAGAAAATGACAGCCAGGATCAGAACGACAATGATGGCCGCGGAAACATAGCCGTACAGCCGGCGGCCCGGTGTTGCCCGCCTGGCCTCCGCTGCCTCGCGAAAACTGTTCAGCACTGCACTTCCCCCTGTGATGGCTGGTATCCGCCAGTGTAGCGGTGCGGCGTTTGCGGGCTTCGGCCCCGCGCACCAAAACAGAAAGCGTACGACGCCGGGTAGGCACCCGTCGTCGTACGCTTTCCGTCAGTACCGTGCCCCGGTACTCAGCGCTGCCGCAGCGGCCAGGGCTCCCAGCCGCCCGGGACGTCCCTGAGCTGGATTTCCGCCTCGCTGAGCCTGGCTTCGTCGATGGGGCCGGGCTCGCCTTTGCCGCTTTCCGCGCCGGAACCGTCGAACGCCGAAAGGGCATACTCCTGCCACCGCCGGCGTCCCACCGGGTAGCGTTCGGCATATCCGCCGGCCGCCACGCTGAGAACCATCCGCTCCAGCCTGTCCGCCTCCGTCTGGACGGTCTCGTCGCACGCATCGCAGCCACATACGGGAAAAGGAAAGTCGTGCAGCACCCCGGCATGGACCACAACCCCCGGAAAACCGGTCAGCACAAACGTCAGCGGGGCGGCGCCGGCAGCCCGCGGCATGACCCTGATGGGGGCCACCACATCCCGGACATCCACCACCAGGTCTGCAGCCACCGCATTGTCCTCGCGGACCTCCACGTCGTACACGGCCGCCAGATGATCGATGAGGGCGCGGGCCACCAGGTGCAGCCCAGCGAACCTCTCGGGGTGGCTGGTCACGCTGTACGAATCCGTGTCCGGCGGTCCGTCGCCCCACCTCCGGCCGTAGGGGATGACGCTGCCGTCTTCCGCGTAGTACGTATCCTCCGGGAGAACGGGCCGGACATAAGCGCGGGCTGCTGGCAGGGGTGCCGGCTGCGGCTGCACTATCGGCTCGTCGGGCCGGTCTCCGGCCCACTCGGACACCTTCGTGATGAACCCCTGGAGCGTTGCCTCGTCCGCTTCGCGCAGGGCGTCGAGCAGGCGGCCCACTTCGAACCGCAGTTCGTCCGTTCCCACCATGGCGGGCGCGCCCTCGTACGCTGTCCATTCCGCATCCGGCCTGGCCCGTGCCAGCGTGTTGCCCGCAAACACGCCCGCTGCATGCTTGAGGGCTGCGTCGGCCGCGATGTCCTGAGCGACGTCACGCAGGTACCGAAAGAGCCTGGCGGGATCCGCGGCAAGCTCCGCGGCCTCGACGCCCTGGCCCGTGCAGAACTCGACGAACGGCTCATAGCCAGCAAGGTGCCTGACGGACGGAGCCGGGTCCGACGCCAGCTGGTAGGTCGCACTGCCGCGCGCCATGGGCTCCGGCAATACTTTTGGTTCTCCCTCGAACAATTCCCCCGTTGACCCCATGCCGCGATCCTAGCCGGAGCTTCCAGCACGGTGCAGCGTTACGAACCAGCGCCGGTTGCGGGCTGCGGCCCCACGCACCAAAGAGGAAGCGTACGACGCCGGGTGGGCACCCGCCGTCGTACGCTTCCTGTCCCGCTTACTTGCCGGAGTCCGGCTAGCGTTTGCTCCGCCCGGCGACCGGTTCGCGGGCCGGTGCATCGGGTTCGGAAGCCTCGGTGGCCGCCCGCTCGCTCAACTGGGCCTCCACGGCTTCGCTGATCTGGTCCTGGACCTGGTCTGCCAGATGCTCCTGGTAGTGCTCCTGGACCGAATCGGCCATCGTCTCCTGCACGTGCTCGGTGACGTGGGCTGTCATCTGGTCGCGGGCCAGTTTCCGCTGCGCCCGCATCAGGGTTGCGTGCTCCAGGTGGAACGCCTTCGCCGTGGAGATGCACATGAGGATGATGACCACGCTGAACGGCACCGCCGTCAGGATCGCGGCCGTCTGGATCGCTTCGAGGCCGTTGGCCAGGAGCAGGGCGATGGCAGCGGCCGCGGAGGCCAGGGCCCAGAAGATGCGGAGCCAGTTCCGCGGTTCAACGTCGCCGCCGGTGGAAATCATGCCCATCACCAGCGCGCCGGAATCCGCGGAGGTGATGAAGAAGATGGCGATCAGCAGGATGGCGCCTACGGTGAGGGCGCCGCCGCCGGGAAGGCTGCCCAGGAGGCTGAAGAGGGCTCCTTCGGTGTCCACGGTGCCGTCGCCGCTGACCAGGCCGCCGGCGCCGAACAGTTCGCGGTGGATGGCCGAGCCGCCCAGCACCGAGAACCAGAGGAAGCCCACGGTGGTGGGTACCAGGAGGACGCCGCCCACGAACTGCCGGACCGTGCGCCCCTTGGAGACGCGGGCGATGAAGATGCCCACGAACGGCGCCCAGGAAATCCACCAGCCCCAGTAGAACGTGGTCCACGCTGCCTGCCAGGCTTCACCCTCGGCGCCGGAGAAGGCCATGGTGTTGAACGTCAGGCCCAGGACGTTCTGCAGGTAGTGGCCGATCGACTGCACGAACTCGCGCAGCAGGAACAGCGTGGGGCCGGTGAACAGCACCACCAGCAGCAGCAGCCCGGCCAGGATCAGGTTGATGTTGGAGAGCCACTTCATGCCCTTGCCCACCCCGGACACCACCGAAATGATGGTCAGCGTGATGATGCAGAGGATGAGGCCGATCTGCGTCATGGTGGTGGCCTCGGCGATGTTGGCCTGCTCCAGGCCGGACGAGATCTGCAGGACGCCAAGTCCCAGCGAGGTGGCCACGCCGAAGAGCGTGCCTACCAAAGCCACAACATCGATCACGTTGCCCCAGGCGCCGGCAACCCGGCGCCGGCCCAGCAGTGGCTCGAGCGTCCAGCGGATGGAGATGGGACGGTTCCGCCGGTGCACCGTATAGGCGATGGACACTCCCACCACCACGTAGATGGCCCAGGCATGCAGGCCCCAGTGCAGATACGTCTGCGTCATTGCATGCTGCGCCTGGACCAGCGGCGAGCCCTCCAGGCCCGGGCGCGGGGAGGCGAAATGGTTCAGCGGCTCCGCCACGCCAAAGAAGACCAGCCCGATGCCCATTCCGGCAGCGAACAGGAGAGCGAACCAGGACATCACCGAGAACTCGGGTTCGTCCTCATCCTTGCCCAGCTTGATGTCGCCGTACCGGCTCAGGCCGATCCACAGGGCGAACACCACGAACACGGCAATGGCCGCCACGTAGTACCAGCCGAACCACTTGATGACGTTGCCCTGGATGGTGCCGAACAGATCCGTGGCGGCCGCAGGGAAGATCGTGGCGAACAGGACAAACAGGAAGATGATGGCTGCTGCGGGCCAGAACACCCACGGGGTGACCTTGTGGTTGGCGGCCCCGGGCGGTTGCCCCGTGCCTTTCCCGTCCGGCGCCTTCCCGGCTGGCGCTGTCCCCGTTTCGGGCGGCTGCCCCGGTGGTTTGCTGATGGTCCTTGTGCCTGGTGTGGCGGACATGTCCCCAATTTCCCCTTTTGCGCCCTCTGCAACGCTCAGACTGCTGTTTCGGACGCTCATCGTGTGTCGTATCGGTCTGTTCGGTGCTTTGTGTGCCCTGCAACTCTACTGACCGGGGATGGCGGAGCCGGGGTGGGAGGGGTGTGCGACCGCGCACACATACGGTGCCCGGACAGGCTGAGCCAGGACCCGCTGAGCCCGGTCCCGCGGTCCCGCACCAATGCCAAAAGGCAGGACCCGTGGTGGGTCCTGCCTTTTGGCTGACGGATGCGCGCTCCTGCGCCCGACTTTCGGGGTTCCTGTTGCGAAGGGAGTGCGGGAGCGGCATCCGGGTTTACATGATGCCTGTGGGAACCAGCAGGGCCCACGCCAGTGCCGGGGCAACCAGCACCACGCCGCCGGCGTACATCATCAGCTGCTTGTACACGCGCTGGCGGTCGTCCTCACGGGCGTTGGCCACCACCAGGGCGCCGTCGGTGGAGAACGGGGAGACGTCCACAACAGTGGCCGCGATGGCCAGGGCAGCCACCGTGCCGGAGGCGCTCAGCGAGCTGGTGGCCAGCAGCGGTCCGGCCAGCGGGATGAATGCGGTGAGCAGTGCCGTCGAGGAGGCGAAGGCCGAGCCGACGCCGATCACGTAGCAGAGCACCAGTGCCACCAGCAGCGGGGCGCCCAGGGCGAGGGCCTGCTCGGCGAGGGTGTCGATGACGCCCACGTGCTGCAGGAGGGAAACGTAGGTGATCATGCCGGCCACCAGCAGGACGGTGGACCAGGAGACCCCGCCGATGAAGGTCTGGTGTTCCTTGATGTTCACCAGGGCCAGCAGGAGGCCAGCGGAGAGGGCCACGAAGCCAATGGGCATGTGGAAGCCCAGCGCGCAGACCAGCATGGCAACGATCAGCACCAGGGTGAGGATCTGCTGGCCGTGCGGGCGGCCGGTGCTGCCGGTTTCGAGATCGGCGTGCCGGCCGTCGCCTTCGCGCAGCTTGCCCAGCAGGGCGAACAGCACCACGGTCAGGATGGAGAGGATCAGGTTGATCGCGAAGCTGGCGGTGAACAGTGCGCCCTGCGAGATGGGGAAGCCGTTCTTCACGGCGATGTCGTGCACCAGCACACCGGCCACGGAGAGCGGGGAGAAACCGCCGGCGTGGGCGCCGTTGATGAGGAACGCGCCCATCACTACCGGGTGGATGCGGGACTCGTACGCCAGACCGATGGCAGCAGGTGCCAGGAGGGCGACGGCGGCGGGGGAGAAAGTGCCCAGCGAGGTCAGGGCTGCGGCCATCAGGAAGAACACCCAGGGGAGCAGGAGCGTCTTGCCCCGGACCAGGCGGACGCAGGTCTGGACGATGATGTCGATGGTGCCGTTGCGCTGCGCCATGCTGAAGAAGTAGGTAACGCCGATGATGGTGATGACGATGTTGGCGGGGAAGTCCGCCAGGATTTCCTTGTCATCCATGCCGAGCATGAAATAGCCGACGCCGAAGGACGCTACCAGCCCCATCACGCCGATGTTGAGCGGCCATTTGGTGGCGACGACGAACATCACCACCAGGATGATCAGCGGGATGATCTGCACTGCGGTCATGCTCGGCTCCGATCCTGCGGTTGGCGCCTGGTTGAAGACGCCTCCCGCCAGGAACAGGGCAAGCGCACCCAAGAGGGTGATGCCCACCACCGCCATCAGCAGGATACGGCGGCGGCGGTTGGGGCGCGGTGACCGCTGCTCCGGTGACTGCTGGTCCCGGGTTTCCTCAACGGTTTCGGTGGGCTGCTGCACGGTGTTAGTCATGGCGGGTACTCCTCATCGAGTGGCTCCCGCGAGGGCTTCTGCGGCAGCGTTGCCGAGGGCCTCGGGGAGGTGGATAACGGTAGTGGCGATGGTCCGGGCCGTGCGGTCGACGCCGACGAGCACTCCATCGCCGTTCTCTTCGGTCCAGGTTTCGAGGACCCCGGCGGGGGTCCGCAGCTTCAGCGCGGCGCCCTGGGTGCCGCCTGTCATCTGGTGCAGGACGGTGCCCGGCGTGCGGGCCGCCAGGGTCAACGCGATGCTGCCGGTGATGGCCAGCGCCGGGTGGGGCCGGCCCATCGAGAGCATCATGACGTTGAGGTCGCTGGCGTCTGCTCCTGTCGGAGCCGAGCCTGCCGGAGCCGAACCCGCCGGAGCTGAACCCGCAGGAGGGGCTGCGGCGATGGCAAGCTTCGGGATGGCCCGCGCCGCGCTCGCCGTGGTGGCGGCCAGGCCCATGCGGACGGCGGCCTGGCGGCGGATCTGGTCCAGGGTGTCGAGTTGGAGTTCGACGCCGGGCAGCCAGCTTTCGTACCGGGCGGGGTCCAGGCCGAGGTCCTCGGCGCGGACAATCACCACGGGGGCGCCGGCGTCCACCATGGAGACCGTCCAGCGGGTTCCGCCGGCGGTGATGGTGTCCGTGGCTGATCCGGTGGGCAGCAGGGCGCCGGTGGTTTTCCCGGCGGGGTCCTGGAAGCCGAGCCCCACGCGGTAGCCGGGGAACGGGACGCCCGGCATCTGCGCGTCGGGCACGATGGGCAGGGCGCCGGCGGGGGTGGCTACCCGCTGGACGATGACCTGGCCGGTGTTGGTGTTGCGGGTGACAATTTTGGTGACGTCGCCGGTGGGGACCACCCATCCTTTTTCGATGGCGTAGAGGCCCACCACGGCGGAGCAGTTGCCGCAGTTGCTGCCCCAGTCCACGGCGGCCTCTTCAATGCCGACCTGGGCGAACGTGAAGTCGACGTCGATGTCTGCGTCGTCGGGACGGTGCAGGATCATGGCCTTGCTGGTGGTGGAGGTTGCTCCGCCCACGCCGTCGATCTGCCGCGAGTCCGGGCTGCCGAATACGCGGGGGAGCAGCGAGTCCAGGCTGGTGCCGTCGCCCAGATGGCCGGCTTCAAACACCCAGCATTTGCTGGTGCCTCCGCGCATCCACTCTGCTTCGATCTTCATTGGTCTTTCACATCTCCTCATTGCCTCGGGTACTTCGAGGGGCCCTGATAAAAGATTGATCCGGATCACAAGTTAAGACAATGTTCAATAATTGAAGGGGGATGTAGCATTGCTTCAATCACTGCCGTTGCAGACTCTCAGCGTGGTTGATCGGCTGCTTACGGTGTCGGGTGGGCCGTTGCCAGTGCAGGGATGCAGGTCCGTATGAACCGTTTGAACCAATTCCGCCAAGGGGTAAAGCAATGCTTCACGACGACGAGACGCAACTTTTCGATGTACGCCGCCTGGCGGTGCTGCTGGAGGTAGTGGAGCAGGGTTCCATCACGGCCGCGGCGGACCTGATGATGTATTCGCCGTCCGCGGTGTCCCAGCAGCTGCGCAAGCTGGAGCAGGAAGTGGGGCAGCCGCTGCTGACCCGCCGTTCCCGCGGGGTGGTGCCCACCGAGGCGGGCCAGGTGCTGGCCGGCCACGCGCGCCAGATCCTGCGCCAGATGAAGGCGGCGCAGTCAGACCTGGACCAGATCGCCGGCCTCAAGCGGGGCGCCCTGACGGTGGGCACGTTCCCCACGTTGGCGGGGTCCTTCCTGCCGATCGTCATCCGTGCCTTCAAGAAGCGGTACCCGGCCATCAGCCTGTCGCTGCGCAGCGCCCGCTTCGACGAACTCGTGGCAGACCTGCAGTCCGGGGTGACGGGACTCTGCCTGCTGTGGGACTACCCATGGAACAGGTTCCAGAACGACTCCATCCGCGTCACCGAGGTGTTCCGCGAGAGCACCGTCATCCTGGTGGCGGCCAGCCACCCGCTGGCCGGCAAGGAGCAGGTGAGCATGGAGGACCTGCGCAATGAATCCTGGATTGTCCGTGCGGAGGCGCACCCGGTGGTGGAGGTCCTGCAGCGTTCCGCGCACGACGCCGGGTTCGAGCCTGCCATCGGATTCCTCGCCAACGACTACCAGGAAGCCCAGGCCATGGTGAGCGTGGGGATGGGCGTGGCCATGGTGCCCAAAACCGCCGTCGCGCTTCAACACCCGGACGTCCGCGTGCTCAGCCTCGGCGACGAAGCGCCGCTGCGCCGGGTCCTGCTCGCCCAGCGCCAGGACAAGGTCTACGCCCCGGCCGAAGTGGCCTTCCAGACCACACTGCTGGAGATTGCCCGCGAACGGGCCGGCGACTACCTGTAGGTCACCTACGCTTGGACTTATGGGGGTTAAGGATTTACTGAAGAACGACGTGTGGGCCGGGCGGATTTTCTACGGCACCCTGATCGCGGTGTTGCTCGGAGTGTTCGCGTGGCTGGCCGGAGGCAGGATTCTGGAGACCCTGCCGTTCCTCGCTATCGGCGCGGTGTACGCCTTCGTGCTGTACCGCGTGGTCTCGCAATCTGGCAGGGCTTTCGTGGTGATGCAATGGACCCTCCTGCTGAACTACTTCACCCTGATTTCCATCGACGTGTCGGACCGGCTGGCCATCCCGGCATCGGCGCCGTGGTTCGTCGGGTTCCTGGTGGGCGGCATCATCGGGGGCCACGTTTGGTCCGGGCGGGGGACGGGCGCGGAGTTCCGGCAGCCGCGCAAGCGCGTCCTTAAAGAAGACGGCACGTACGACGGCGGATGGCGGCTTGCGCTCATCAATGCCGCCTGTGCGGTGGTGCTTTTGGCGATGGGAACTGTCCAACTGCTGCTGCTCTCGCCGACACCGGCCAGCGTTGCCGTTCTGGCCGCGGCCACCTTGGCGGGGTGGGCGCTTTTCCGGTTCCCGCCTCGACTTGGTGTCAGGAACGGGCTCCTGCTGGTGATCCCCGTCGTCTTCTTCGCTCTGATTTTCGTTGGTGGCGCCAGCGGCCAGATGGGAATGCCGGCCGCGTGGGCGTACGGCGTCCTCGCTGGCATCCTGATCGGCGGGCGCTACTGGTCGGGGCCGAGGCTGGGCGCTCCGCGGCCGCCGTTCGTCGTCCCCGGCCACCGCCGGCGGAGGCGGAAGCGCCGTCCCAAGGCGAAACAGGCGACGCCACGCGCGCCGAAGAACCAGGCGACGGAGCCCGCAGCGCGGTAACAGGACGTCAGCTCGCCGGCTGGAGCCGCGCCAGGAAATCCTCCGCGAAATGCTTCACGCCGTCCCACTCCGTGTAGACGTAGTCGCGGGACGTGTCCGTGTCTGGTGAGCCCTGGCTGCTGGCGATCCGCTTCATGATGAGGCGTTTGACGAACTCGTAGTGGGTGTAGGGGATGGCGCCGCTGAACAGCCCCACCTGCGCGGGCCGCCAGCCGGTCTCGTCCTCGAATTTCCCCACATAGCCCTCGGCGCTTTCGGTGTCGCCGTGCGCGGCCATGCTCACCGAGAACAGCGCGGACGGCAGCCGCTCCAGGGTGTCGCGGTTCTTTCGGACGAAGTCTCCAACGTACTTTTCGTGCTTGCCCACGTGGACGGACCCGCCCACCAGGACAGCGTCGTACCCGTCAGGGATGGCATCGCCGGCGTCCTTGATGTCCGCGGCTGCGGCGTCATGGCCGTGCGCCTGGAACACGTCCGCGATGAACTCGGCGATCTTTGCCGTCTGCCCCTCGGTGGTCCCGTAAGGAATGTAGATCCTGCTCATCGCCGGCCTCCTCGAGATGGCGTGCCTGTCGAATCCACTCTGCCAAGCCCCGCTCCGCGGACGTAGGGCCGAACGTCCTCGGCGCGCACGGCTTTCCGGACGTGTCACCGAACGGAAGCGGACAGACGCTAAGGATGCGCCCGCCGTCGTCCGCTTCCGTTGCTTGTGGCCGCTACTTGTCCAGCAGGCCGCCGCTGGCCCAGCGCCGGACGGCGAGCTGCTCGGCAGCATCGAACTCCAGCAGGGCAACCCGGCACAGCTCCTCCACGTACCGCGTCCAGGCCCCTGCGAGGTCCTGCACCGACGCGTCATCGGTGAGCGTGAAGTTGGCGTCATCGAGGCCCTGCAGCACGAAGCTCACTGCGTTCCGGGAGACCGGCTCACCGGCGCTGACGCAATCGTCCCTGACCTGCCGGGACAGCTCGGTCCGGTTGGCCGGATGCTCCTGGAGGCGGGTTGCCATGGCCTGGAAGATCTGCCGGAACTGGCCTGCCGACAGCGCCGGCACGTCCGTGACCCGGGCTACCTGCTCCTCGACGCCCGGCTGCGTCGAGGCCGGGGCGGGCAGGTCCTCGCTGGAGAAGCGCTTGGCATCCCACACCCAGCCGCCCTGCACGGCCGAGTACTCCACGTCCTTGCCAATCTGGGAAACCCACGTCCCGAATTTTCCGAAGCCACCCCAGTCAGTCTTCAGGGATGGATCTGCGGCGAGTGCCCGGTGCGCCACCATCGCACCCACCACCGGCCCCGGCGCGGTGCGAACGAACTCCAGCACCTCGCGGACCCCCGGTGACGCTGCCTTGGTTTTCGACGTGGCGGTGGCGGGAACCTGGCGCTGCTTCGCGGAGCCCACGGCATGGATCGGCTCCGCGGTGGAGCCGGTGAGGATGGAAACGAAATCATGGGATTCCACCACGTGGTCCGCCATCTCCCGGTAGGCGAATGCCACGGCGCCCGCGGCAATCACGGTGGTCATCCGGTCTGCCGCGCGGAACCGCTGGATCAGCGACGTGAAGTCGGCGTCGGCCGAGGCGATGAAAAACTCTTCGATGCCCACGCTCCCGGACAGCGCGTCCATGGCGTCGAGCACCAGGTTGATGTCCGTGCTGCTCTTGCCGCGCTGGGTCAGCGACGGGCAGTCGATCACCCGGAACCCCGCGCGGGTCCAATAGGTCCGGTACTTCGAGTACACCATCGGGTTCAGGTAGCAGTTGCGGATCAGGAAGCGGCGGTTCCCGTCACCGGATCCACCGGTGGACAAGGCATCGGCCCAGTGCTTGGGGTCTTCGGCGAAGCGCTTGGCCGCTGCGGGGTCGATGGCCTGCAGTCCGGTAAACACGTTGTCGAAGTCCACGAACATTGCGGCGCGGATGCCGGGCCGTCGGGTGGGTGGGAGCGCCTCGTTCATGGGGCCAGTGTGCCAGCATCGTCCGGCAGCGACTAGCTTGGCTTGCACGCATAGAAGCGGACGACGCCGGGAGGTCCCGCCGTCGTCCGCTCCTGTTGGGTGCCGCTATGGCCGTGCGCGTGTCAGTGCCAAAGCCCCAGGGCGAACTCGGCGATCACCGTGGAGAGCAGGAAGGATGCCGTGATGGCCACCAGGCCCACCGGGATGATCTTCCAGCCGATGTTCTTCAGCAGCGGGATGTCCTTGCCGAGGGACAGGCCGGCCAGCGTGAGCATCACCGTGGCGATGGACAGGAAGTCCACGGTCTTGACGGCGGCGTTCAGCGGCTCGGCCCCGAAGAACCACGGGCTGGAGATGTAGGCGCCGATGGTGGTGATGAAGACGATCGCCGAGATCTTCCGGGTCAGTTTCGCCAGGACGATGCTGACCAGCACCAGCGCCAGCATCACGGCGTAGCCGCCCACAATGCTGAGGCTGAAGCCCTTGGCCGCCACCGACGCCGTGCCGATGCCGAGGACCGTCAGCACGGACAGCGAAAGCCACAGCGGCAGCTTGATTGCCGCGGACGATTCGGCCACGCGCTCGCGGAACAGCCGGTTTTCCTCTGCCTGTGCTGCCTCACGCTCGAGGTCGGCAGCGCTGGGCCCTGCGGTGGGTCCGGCGGCACCGGCTGCCACTGCCTGCCGGCTTTCCTGCTTGCGGGTCAGCGCCCGGTAGAACTTGTCCGCCAGCGGCAGCGCAACGTAAATGCCCACGTAGACGCCCAGCACCGTGGTGATCAGGTTGGACACGGCGGCCATGCCCAGCACTGCTTCCTGGTCGCCCGGGTAGGCGGCGGTGATGCTTGCCACCGAGGCAGCCATCATGGAACCCGACCCCACGCCGGCGCCCATGGCCAGGGCCAGGGGATCGAAGATCTTCCAGTTGGCCACCAGCGAGGTCAGCAGCGTGATGAACACGGCGCCGAACAGCGTCCCGAACACGTACATGGCCAGCACGCCGCGGTACTGGTCCGAGTCCGGCCCGTACTTCTCGGAGACCATGGCGAAGGACGGTTCGCGGTCCAGCGAGAACGTGGCACCCACGGTGGCTTTGCCCATGCGCAGCAGCACGGCCAGGGGCAGCGCCAGCACGATGGTGCCCAGCAGGTGGCCCACTTCCTGCAGCAGCAGCGCGGGGCCGGCCTTCAGCAGGGTGGGCAGGCTGGGGCCGATGTTGAACGCCAGCCGCGCCACCAGCAGCAGCACCGCCACGCCCACCAGGGCGGCGGCCACCCGCTGCAGGTCGATGCCCAGCGGCTTGAACTTCTGGACCGAGACCAGCAGGCCCAGGATCAGGCCCCACACCATGGGGAAAATGATGATGGCGCCGATTCCAAGATCGATCTTGGCCTGCCCAATGAACTGGACAGCCAGGGCGATGACGAACGCCAGGGCGGCGATGGGGATGGTCAGCCTGGTGCCGGCCTTATCGGTCCGGGCTGTTTTGGCAGTGCTCATGATGCGCCTTCCTGGGTGACAGCTTCCTGGGGGGAAGTACGACGGCGGTACGCCGCCTGGGTGAAGCGTTCCCGTTGGGTGGGGGTTGAGGCAGCGGCGGCGACGGTCCAGGCCAGGGCGGTGCCTGCCTCGAACATCACGCCGTATGCCGGGGGAGTGTCCGCCAAAGCGGCGAACGCATGCGAATGGATGGGGACGTCCGCTCCGGGAATGCTCAGCCACGGGTGCAGGGACGGGATGATCTGGGAGATGTTGCCCATGTCCGTGGACCCGCCGCTGAGGCCGGAGGACCGGGACGTGTCCTTGCCGAACGCGTCCATCGCGGAGGTCCAGTGCGCGGCGAGGTCGTCGTCCTGGAGCAGCGGTTCATACAGCGGCTCGGTGTCCTCATACTCCAGCGTGGTTCCGGTGGCGATCGCTGCGCCCTCAAAGCAGCGGCGGACGCGTTCCAGCAGGGCATGGAATTCGGGCAGGGTGAAGGCGCGGCATTCGAACTCCACCACGGCTTTCTCCGGAATGATGTTGGTGACGTGCCCGGCCTCGGCCACGTAGCAGGCAATCCGGTGGTCGGACGGGATCTGCTGGCGGAGCAGGCCGATGGCCACCTGGCTGAGGACCGCAGCGTCGGCTGCGTTCACGCCCTGGTGCGGTGCGGCCGCCGCGTGGGCTGCCTTGCCGGTGAACGTCGCCTTATACCGGCCCACGGCCTGGGCGCTCGTCCCGGCCGGGTTGTAGGTGAGCCCGTCCTGGACCGGGTGGACCATCAAAGCCAGCCCCACGCCGTCGAACGCGCCCCGCTCCAGCATCAGCGCCTTGCCGCCGCCGTGCTCCTCGGCCGGGGTGCCGATGGCCTTGAGCGTGATGCCGAGTTCGTCCGCATATGGCTGCAAAGCCAGTGCCGCCGCCACCGAAGCTCCGGCGATCAGGTTGTGCCCGCACGCGTGGCCGATGCCCGGCAGTGCGTCGTATTCCACGCACAGCGCGACGATGAGGTCGCCGCTTCCGGCGCTCGCGGTGAAGGCGGTGGGCAGCCCGGACGTTCCGCGCTCCACGGTGAAGCCGCCGTCCTCCAGCAGCGCGCTGATGGCCTCTGCTGACTGGACTTCCTCGAAGGAGATTTCCTTGTAGCCGTGGATGTTCCGGGCCAGCGCCTCCACTTGGGGCTTCCAGCGTTCGACGCCGTCCGCCAGGGCCGCGCGCAGGGCGCCCGCCGGGGTTGGGTTAGTGCTGGTTGCGCCGGTGCCGGTTGTTTCGGTACCGATGATTTCCGTACTCGCGGGTTCAGCGCCGGGTGTGTCGGTGGTATCCATGGGGCCTCCTAGTAGGACAGCGACGGGAACGGGGAGCCGGCCGCGCGGGTGGGCACCCAGATGGCCTTGGCCTGCGTGTACTCGTCCAGCACGCCCGGCCCGGAGGAACGGCCGTGGCCGGAATCGCCGAAGCCGCCGAACGGCACCGCCACGTGGATGGTCTTGTAGGAGTTGATCCAGAACGTGCCGGCCTTGACCTCGCGGGCCACGTGGTGGGCGCGGGAGACGTCCGAGGTCCACACGGCGCCGGCCAGGCCGAAGTTGGTGTTGTTGGCTCGGGCGATGGCCTCGGCTTCGGTATCGAACGCGTCGGCGCCCACTACCGGGCCGAAGACCTCCGTGGTTTCCAGGCGGTTCGCCGGGGTGACTCCGTCCAGGAGCGTGGGCATTACCCAGTGGCCGCCCTTCAGCGCCGAGCCGCTCAGCGACTCCGGCAACGTGGCCTGTGTGAGGCGACGGCCGCCGTCGTCCACTCCCGCCTCGATCAGGCTGGTGACCGTGGCAAACTGCTGCGGCGTGATGATGGGGCCCACCTCGGTGTCCGCGCTGAGGGGATCGCCCACGCGGAGGAGGGCGGCCTTCGCGGCCACCATTTCCACGAACCGGGCGTGCACGCTGCGTTCCACCAGCAGCCGGGATCCGGCCACGCAGGACTGGCCCGCGCCGGAGAAGATGGCGGAGATGGCGCCGTCCGCGGCCCGGTCCAGATCGGCGTCGGCAAACACGATGTTGGCGCTCTTGCCGCCAAGCTCCAGCAGCGCCGGGATGCCCGCCTGGGCTGCGGCCACTGCCACGCGCCGGCCCGTGGGGACGGAGCCGATGAAGCTGATCTTGCCCACGCGCCGGTCAGTGGTGAGGGCTGCGCCTACGGTCTGTCCCAGGCCTGCAGCCACGTTGAAGACGCCTTCCGGAAGGCCTGCCCCGTGGGCGATCTGGGCCAGCCGGACGGACGACGCCGGGGTGAACTCGCTGGGCTTGATGATCACGGCGTTGCCCGCGGCCAGCGGGGCGGCGGAGTTCCACCCTGCCGTGAACATGGGCGCGTTCCACGGGGTGATGGCGACGACGACACCCCACGGCACGCGCTCGGTGTAGGTGTGCCAGTTGCCCGGGACGGGGATGGTCTGGCCGGTCAGTTTGTCCGCCCAGCCGGCGTAGTAGCCGAACATTTCCGCTACCTTGGCGGCCTCCACGCGGGCGTCCCGGATGGGCTTGCCGGTGGTGGCGGATTCCAGGATGGCCAGTTCCTCGGCGTGCTGCTCCACCGCGCGGCTGACGTTGCGGAGTATGGCGGCGCGCTCGAAACCGTTCAGTGCGCCCCACACTTTGGCGCCCGCCGTCGAACTTTCCAGGATGGCGTTGGCACCTTCGGCGCCGGGGTCCGCGTAGGTGGCGAAGGGTTCGCCCGTGGCGGCGGCGGTGAGGGTGATGGCGTCGCCGCTGCCGGTGGCGACGCGTCCCGCGACGAAGGCGCCGAGGCCGTTGGGGAAGGTGGCGTCCAGGACTGCCTTGGCGGTGGCCGCCGAGGAGGATGTTGGTGCTGTGGTGCTGCTCAAGATGCTGTGTCCTTACGGGCTTTTGGGGCGGTTGGCTTTGGGGCTGGAGGGATGGTCTTTCAGGCGGTGATTCAGGCCGCTGGGGACGTGGCGTCCGGGGTTGCTGCGCTTGCTTTTGTGCCTGTTCCAGCGCTTGTGCCTGTGGCTGGTGCACCGGCGGGGGTGATGGCGGGTGCCACGGTGCGGGCAATCTCGGTGAAGTCGGCTTTGGGGCCGAGCACTGCCAGGGCGTCCTGCCACTGGTTGGCCACCGTTGCCAGCAGGGCCGGTTTCTCCCCGATCTGCTTTGCGATGTCCACGGCGAGGGACGCGTCCCGGGCCATCAGGCCCATGGAGAAGCCGGAATCGTGGGTGCCGGTGAGCACCCAGTTGGGGTACATGTTGGCCGAGACCTTGCTGCCGCCGGACGCGCCGCTGATGCTGGCGGCCGCCGTCGCGGGATCGATGCCGTAGGCCTTGGCCACGCCCAGCGCCTCACCCACGGAGGCGAGGTTTGCGGCTGCCAGGACGTTGTTGAGGAGTTTGACCACGTTGCCGCTGCCGGGCCCGCCGATGTGGCTGTAGTTCCCGCCGGTGAGGGCGAGCAGGACCGGCTCTGCGGCGGCCAGGGCGGCGTCCGTGGCACCCACGAAAGCGCTCAGCGTTCCTGTTGCGGCGCCGTCGCGACCTCCCGAAACCGGTGCATCGATGAAGGCGGCGCCCTGTGCTTCGGCGAGCCCGGCCATGGTCTTGCTGGTGGCCGGTTCGGACGTGGTGGTGTCCACGATTGCCACCGTGCCCGGGGTGGCGAGGAGCTGCGGCACCGTGGTTTCCACGATGCTGGCTGCGGGGAGGGAGAGTACCGCGTAGGGTGTCCCGGCTACGGCGGCGAGGCTGTCAGTAGTGCTGATGCCGGTGCTTGCTGCCGCTGCGCGGGCTGTGTCCGAGGGGTCGAATCCGGTGACTTCCCAGCCGGCTTTGTGCAGGGTGGCGGCCATGGCTCCGCCCATGGCGCCGAGGCCGATGACGGCGATGCGGCGGTTTTGTGGCTCGTTCATGCGGGTACTCCTGTGGCGGTTTTTGTTTGCTGGTGCGGATTTGCGCGGAGCGTTCTTGCCCGGGCGTTGCCGCTTACGTGCGCGTGCTTGGTTGGGGACGCTTAATCGAGGTAGATGTCCAGGTCTTTCCAGAGCTGTTGGGTGCGGCGGATAGCAGCCCGGCTGCGTTCCGGGTGGGCGGCTTCCATGCCGGCGAGCAGGCCGTAGACCAGGGAGTTGGCGGCGGTGACCGACTGGAAGAAGGAGATGCCTTCGGAAGCGACCACCAGCAGGTGGTCGGCGGCGGAAGCCAGGCGGCCGCGGCGGAGGTCGCTGATGGCGATGACGGTGGCGCCGGCCTGCTTGGCGGCTTCGGCGGCGATGATGATGTGCTTCACCGAGCGCCACATGTTGATGACCACCAGCACGTCGCCGGGGCCCAGGCTGTTGGTGCTGGAGGCCAGGTGGACACCGGCGCGGTTTTCCAGCGAGATGGGGTAGCCCATGGTGGAGCCGAGGTGGGCCATGACGCCTGCCGGTCCGGCGAAGGAACCGATCCCGACGACGGTGATGGACTTGGCCGCGGCCATCGCCGCAATGGCTGCCTCGGCTTCCTCGGAGGTGTTGGAATCCAGCGTCAGGCGCAGGTTTTCGATGTCGTGCGTGATGGCCTCACGGAGGGGGCTGCGGTGCTCGCCGTGTTCGGTGAGGGTGTCTTCCGTGGAGATCATGACGAGGTAGCGGGAGCGGAGTTCGCGCTGCAGGTCCGGCCAGCCGCGGTACCCGAGGTGCTGCGCGGTGCGCACTACGGAGGAATTGTTCACGTCCGCGCGCTGGGCGATTTCGGCGATGTCCGCATAGGAAGAGAGCTGCGGGTTGCGGGTGATGATCTCCACCACGCGGCTCTGGGCCTTGGTGAGCGGAACATCCGGCAGCGCATCGCCCAGCCAGGCGCCCGACGAGGTGCCAGCCTCGCCGGCTTCTCCCGCTATGGCCTTCTCGCTGATGGCGTTGGTGTTCAAGGTGTACCCGTCCTGTAACGCTGGTTTGGTCTGCTGGCCTGCCTTGTCTGCTTGTGCCGTAGATCACTCTGCAAACCTGATTGCATCAAATGTACTCTGCAATTTTGTTTGCGGCTAGGTGTTTTCGTTTCGGGAATGTAAAACCTTGGCCATTGCGCAGCGGCGTCTGTTGTGCGACGATTCCGGTGATCGTGACCCGACTGCAGGAGGTGAGACCCATGAACGCTGTATCCGTAATGGGTGCTCCCCGGCAGTCCACGATCACGCGGCTGAGCTAGCCGCCGCCGGGAGCGCCACATCAGGCAATTCGCGAAAGGCGACTCCCATGTCTTCACCTTCTTCTTTACCTTTTGATGCTGTTTCGGCGATCTCTCCTTCGGGCGCTTCGGCACCTCCTCTAGCTGCGACTTCTACCGCGGGCATTGATGCCACCCCACGAATGCCCGGGTCCGGTGAACGGGCGCTGGTTCTTGGCGGCGGCGGGTCCACCGGCAATGCGTGGCTGATCGGCGTCATGGCCGGTTTGTCCGAGGCCGGGCTGGATGTCACCGACGCCGACCTCGTTATCGGAACATCAGCCGGCTCGACGGCGGCGGCCCAACTCTCCGGCGCAACCCCGGCTGAGCTGCTGGCCGCGATCCTTGACGCTCCGCCCCTAAGCCGCAGGCCGGCGTCGGGCGCTGTACCTGCGGCTCCGGCCGCACCCGGACCGGCGGCAGGAGGGGCAACTCCCGGAACGGTGGATGCAGGTTCCCGGCTTGAGGTGGATTCCGCCGGCTCAGGTTCAGGCTCCCAGCGGCCGTCTCCCGCCGGTGGGGTAGTGAACCACCTGGAGCGGACGGGCAGGATCATCGCCGAGTCCGTGGACGTGGCCGACATGCGCCGCAAAATGGGCGCCGCAGCCCTGGACCTGGCCGCGGATTACGACCCTTCAGGCCGCTGGCGGGCCACCGTGGCGGCAAGACTGCCTCACCAGCTGTGGCCGGACCGGTACACGCTCATCACGGCGGTGGACGCCCGCACGGGCCATCCCGTGGTATTCGACCGCGACAGTGGGGTGGGCCTCGTGGACGCCGTGGCCGCCAGCTGCGCCAGCGGGTTCGCGTACAGCGCCGGCGGGGGCGTCTATATCGACGGCGGCTACCGGGCCAACGCCGAGAATGCCGACCTGGCAGCGGGATATGCACGCGTGCTCGTCCTCTCTCCATTTGGCGGCAGGTCGCGGACCCCGGCTGACTGGGGGATGCATCTCGCATCGCAGGTCAGCGGGTTGCGCGCCGGCGGCAGCAGGGTGGAAACGGTCTTCCCGGGCAGCGCTTCCGAGCACCTGTTCGGCGCCAATGCGATGGATGTGTCGTTACGGCCGCCCGCTGCCCGCGCTGGATATCAGCAGGGACTGGACCTCGCCGAAAAACTTGGCGAATTCTGGCGCTGACTCTCCGGAAAACGTCCTGGGTGGGTTTTTAGCGGCCTAACAGCTGGGGATTTTCCTTGGATTTTCATGACCCAATTTGTGCTAATTCTGGAGAATCTGGAAAGCCAGGGCGATGCCGGTCTTTTTCTGTAACCCGACGCTTACAGAAAAAGACCTGGCAAGCGCTTTTCGGTGGAAAGGTGTCAGTCGGGTTGACGGCAGCAGTCACGCCTACATGCCCGTTGTTGCAGGGATGTGCTCCGACGGAGGGTGCTTCCCGGCAGGACTGGCATAAAAATAAAAAGTGGGTATGGTATCGGTTAACGCAAGCACAGAAAGGCGTGATTCCGATGTCCGGAAAATCCCCCAAAGGCAGCGCCGCAAAAAAAGCGGGCAAGTCGATTCTTGAAAAACGGGCTGACAAAAAAGCCAGGCACGAACACAGTGAGCTGAATTTCGCCAAGCCGCGCAAGAACCAGCGCTAAAAGCCCGCGGGCGGCTGGATGGGGAACTCCTAGCCCCGTCTGGCCGCCCGCGTCATTGCGCGGCAACCGCCCTCCGGCGCCCGGAGCCGGTGCCTATCGCTCGACGTCCGGCTTATGGCTCCCTTGCTCCGCGATGGGCTACGGCCTTGTCGCGCAGCCATCCGCGCAGGGCGCTCCGCGCACATCGCCCAGCAATCAGCGGTCAGCGTATGGACGAAAGACGCAAATCATGAACCCCCTCCTCAACGCCCTGGTGATCCCCGCCAGGCTCAACCACCCCGTCCACATCCGGCCCTTGCAGTTGGACGCCGCTTCACAGCAGCGTGTAGCGGCAGGGGAAGTTGCGGTGCTGGCGGGACAGGACTGGCGCGCTTACTTGAGCAATGAGTCGGGCCGGATCTTCCATAACGTGCGGGCGGAGGTCCTTCTCCGCGAGGCCGGCGTGGACGTGGAGAGCACTATCCACGGGACCGTCACGTTCCTTGGCCACGCAGAACCGTGGGAGGACGCAGACGCTCCCCGCCACTTGATCAGGCTGGCCGAGCAGCTGTTCGATATGCCGCTCGCCGCCTAGCTGTACCTAGCCGAGCAGCCCACTCAAAATGTCAGACCCTCCTGCCATGCTTCAGGTATGGAAACCGGAGCGGTCACGGGTGCGGGAGGCAAGGCCCCGATGGCCGCTGCCGTTGCATCGGTGGCCGGATTGGTCGATGAACTGGCCCGTATTGTGCGTGGTCCTATGGCGGCACCAGGCAATGAATGCTGTGACACCACTGGCCGCGATGGCACCCACTGCGGCGTTGTCACCGACCGCGATTCACGCGGTAGTAGCCCCCATCGAAATGCCCATAGCAGCGGCGTCAGCGATAACGCCCGAAACCACGGCGTCGGTAGCCATGGCGTAGGCCGTAGCGGGGCTCCCATCTCTGGTGACCCGTTGGGGGAGTTGGCCGAGTCGTGCTTGGCAGGGCTGGAAGTGCTGGCACGGGTCGAAGCTGCCACGGCGGCTGCGAAGGTCCGGCTGGTAGCCGCCTACGCTGAGGCGTCAGCCCAGATCGAGGGCCCGGCCGCCAACGCTTATGAGGCCTCGGCGCGTGAGAAGTCTCTGGTGGCGGAGGTCGCATGTGTACTCACCGTCGGCGAGGGTGCGGCCTCTGTCTTGATGGGTGAAGCGCACGCGTTGACGAGTTCCTTGCCTGCGGCGTTGGCCGAGCTGCAGGCGGGCGCCATCTCGTGGCAGCATGCCCGGATTCTCGCTGATGAAACAGCGGGTCTGGAACCTGCGCGAGTCCAAGAACTGGAAGCGCACTTCTTCGATCCGGACGCGCCCCATGCTGCCCGTGGTGCCGCTCCCGGGGAACTGGTGCCGTCGCGCTTCCGCAGGAAGGTTCGGGCATGGCGGGAGCGCCAGTATCCCGACTCGCTGGAGGTGCGGCGGGCCTTGAGCGTTGCCGAGCGGCGCATGGAGTATCGCCCCGAGGCTGATGGCATGGGCCGGATCACCCTGATACTTCCGGGTGAAAATGCCTGCGCAATCTGGAATAAGGTCACCTCCATCGCGCGTGGTTTGCAGAGTCCCGATGACCCGCGCACACTGAGTCAGCGCCGGGCAGACGTCAGCGCCAACCTTCTCCTGGGCTGTGTCGGGCTGGACCTGGAAAAGCTTCCGGCGCCGAAGGCTGACATTTTGATGACCGTCCCCGCTTTCTCAGTGTTTGGCGTTACGGACGAACCAGGGGAAGTGGACGGTTTCGGGCCTGTCCCTGCGTCGGTGGCACGGAGGATCGTTGCCGAGGGGGCGGGGTCGTTTTACCGGGTTTTGGTGGACCCCCGGGACGGGGCGCCGCTGGAAATCGGCAGGACGAACTACCGGCTCCCTGAGAGTTTGAAGCGCTGGTTGAGGATGCGGGATGGCAAATGCACCTTCCCGGGCTGCAGCAACCACACACCGGACAATGAGAACGACCATCTCACCGCCTGGCAGCACGGCGGGGCAACGGGAGTCAGTAATTTGGCACAGTTGTGCCCCAAACACCACAGGCTCAAGCATCAAAGCGCCTGGACCCCCACACCGGCCAGCAAGAATGAACCGCCAGGCTGGACCTCACCCACCGGGCGCCACTATCCGGCGGAACAACCGGACTGGGTGCCACCACGGCTGCCGCTCGCGCTGCTTGCCGGGAGTTCGACCATGCCACCAAGCCTTGACGGCGGAACTCCCGATGTAGGTGGCGGCACCTCCGGGGACGTCAGCCCGCTCGAGGATGCCCTGATTGCGTACCTCGCTGCCTAGCGCTTACAGGTAAACGTCGTTCAGAAGTCGCCTGAACGCGCTCCCGCGAATTCCGAGGGGGCCGCTCTACGCAGTCGTCCCTCGGCATGCCACCACCGCTTCGCTGCGCTCCGGGCGCACCCGACTCGCTCCCGTAAGTCCGGGATCGACCAGGATCTGCCGGCTTTCAACGCCAAGAGCAACGGGTGCGTTGCGTGAGCGCTTTGGTCCTGGTCTATGTGGTCAGAAGATGAGCGCGCGTGTCATTAGCGACTTGGTGATAGGAACGCGAGCCGATGGTGCGGCGCCCAAACATACGTGTCATCGCATCGATAACCCCTCAGCCAGGCCTGCCCGTCCACGACCCGAAGGTAGAATCCTTTGGGGTACTCCGCGTCCTCGCTTAGCGGCTCGGAAGCGACGTGGATCGCTCCGGTCGGCGCACGTCCTGCCGACAAAACAGAGTCCGGGGCGTTCGATTGGCCCATCATCGCCAATCGGAGATAAGGGCCCGTCACCAAGGGACAAAGTGCGAGGCCGTGGTTCCGCGCAGCACTGAAGATCTGGGACTGAACCGCGCCATGTGCGAAGCCAAGCTCTTCTACCGTTCGCTCTACGATTCGTAGGTTTTGACGCACTGGGTTGTCGAATGCGGGGTGAGCGAGCAACGTCTCGGCATGGACATTGACCAATACATCCGCACTGCGCAGAAACCGTAGGATCTCAACTCGTGAATGACCCCCCGCTCGAACCACGAAACCGTCAACCTTTGCTGTGCTGATCATGCACCGATTCTCCATCAACCCCGGCCGAACAACGACTCCCGTGGTGATTGGTGGATGCCCGTTTGAGGATTCTCAGTCGGCACCGAATCCTCTGTTAGGCCAGAGTTCAGAGAGCGACTTTCAAACGCATTGGGGCCTGAGGCTATGGCGAACCAGCAGGGATGACCACACTAGCCGGCGGCGGAACTCACCGTCCGTTTCCCGCTATTTAAAATGGGGGTGCGTTAGCTGCTGGGTCTCTTGCAGTCAGTGTTGGCTGCGCGTAACGTCCGCAGCATAAGGTTTGTTGTTGGAGGCCGCCATGCGGGCGCTGCTACGCCATTTCATCTCCATGACATCAGTCTTGGCCGTCTGCTTAGGCTTGTCGGCGTGCACCCCCGCCGAGGCGCCATCCCCCGCACCCTCTACGGAGGCCCGCACAGCGCCAGCGTTGCCCACGATCCCACCGCTACCTGCCAGCGGCGACATCGACGCCGGTAAATACGTCGTCACCAGCTTCGCCGAGAATTTCGAGGTCACCGTCCCAGATGGCTGGGTGAGTGAAGACGGCGACGGACTGCGTAAGGACGACCCCGATCATCCGGGTGATAGGGCGGTCTTCGTTGGCTGGTGGCACTCCGACCATGTGCCGAGGGACGCATGCGCGTGGCAGGGCGCGCTGGTCGAGGTCGATCCGTCGGCTAAGGCGTTCGTCGACGCATTGACGGCGCAGGCGTCAACGGCGAGCACCCCTCCCGCCGAGGTCGTGGTGGGCGACTACCACGGCGTCGAATTCGACCTCTCCGTCGAGGGCGACGTGGACATCAAAGCCTGCGACAACGGTCAGTTTTGCGTTCACTCAGATTATTCGAACCTATGCACCCGCTGGTACTCAAGCGTCGCTGAGCGCGAAACCTACCGGGTGGTCAACCTGCACGGCCAGCGCGCTATGTTCTGGATGGTCCAATTCCACGAATCGATCAATCCGGAGCTGACACGAGAGGCACGAGCCGTCTTCGACTCGATCGTGTTCAAGCTCCGACAAGTAACCAGCTGATGCCGTAGCGCTCCCTAACCGTCGCAAGATAAAGGATCCCCAAATGGGCGCTTAAAGCGTCCGGTGGGCCACGGGTTTATGGGCCCAAACGCCTGCTTTGCGATCTTCTGGACAGACCACTCCAGCGCGGGAATGACGGCAACTCCCTGTGGCAGAGTTACTGCATGCGCTTGCTCGTGATATTCGGTCCACCCGCCGTCGGAAAGATGACCGTCGGACGTGAGGTCGCTCGGCAAAGCGATTATCGCTTGTTCCATAACCACGCGCTTATCGAGCCCCTGCTCGAGGTTTTCAACTACGGGACACCGCCGTTCAATCGGCTACTTGCCGATTGGCGGGAGGGGGTCGTCAAGGAAGCTGCCCTTTCAGGCACCGACTTGCTGTTCACATTTGTCTGGGGCCTTGAGCTGCAGACAGACGCCGACGAGCTTAGGAAATACATCCGCCCTTATGTCGAAAAGGGTGCAGAGGTAGCGTTCGTGGAACTGGCGGCAGATCTGGATACGCGGCTGCAACGGAATCGAACCGAGCTGCGACTGGCTGAGAAGCGATCGAAGAGAAACGTGGATTGGTCTGACACGAATGTTCGCGAAATGGAGCGTTTTCTCATGAATACTGACCTCGATGCCAGTTTGGATCAGTCTTTGCCAGCAACCGCCGTTCTGGCTGAACACCGGCATATGCGGCTGGACAACGGCGGCCTCGCACCGCAGGAGGCAGCGGCTCGGATTCTTGCCTGGTTGGACAGCTTCCCAACGCTCCGCTCGTAGCCGGCGGCAAAAGCGAGGCCGGAGATGGGGGCGGCGAACCGTGCCACCAAAGCAGCGTCCGTTTCTTAGGATCACCGCAAATTCCTGACCGTCCGTCAAAAGAGGTCCTTCACCAGCGCTCGACCCCCTTCTGCTCTGGTTAGCACCTGTGTCGCGCTGAAGTCCTTTACAGCGAGATACCAAGGCGCCCATGCTGAGGGCGCCACTATTACCTGTAGGCGTTGCAACTTGGGGGATAAAAAAATGCAGTTGGAAAAGTCGACGTACTTCAGGCAATCAAATGACTCCGAGAATTCGTTCCCATTGGCCGCGTTGGGTGCTATTCCTTTTGCCCTGCTGCTGTGTGGTTGCCTGGCATCCGCTCCCGAGTCTTCGTCAATCGCTACTATGCCGGGCCAGACCACAGTCAGCCAGACTGCTGCGCCCCCTGACTTCATTCCGAACGCACCCCACGGCGGGGACAAGACTGCAGACTTCAAGATGGCCAAGAAGAATGCGCCTTGGTGGGGCAACATAAAGTCCGTAACCGAAATTGAGCCGGGCAGAATTAGCGTGGAAACCAGTCTTATGCACCCTCGCGATGCAGAAGTTAGCGAAGAGGCCAAGAGCGCGATTGATATCTGCCGATCGGTTGTTGCTCTTTTCGGCACGAGGCACGTCTCCGTCTTGGAAGATGACGGCACGAACTTCGTTCTGTTCGGGCACCCCTCAGTATCTGGGCGTTCTTGCGCTGAGGTCTGACAGCCGAATTGCCGGTCAACTGATTTCTTGGGGAGCTTAATGGCGGAGCGAATCGGACGGTTGGGTGCCCCGGGCAGAATCGGCTCACGTATGGGGCCATACGGTCACGCCTGATTTGTGCCATCGATCAGACAGGTGTGTCTTCACGCTTACCTGGCTAGGGCTCAACTCGACATCCTGTCCGCAAGCCGGTGCATCGTTCTTGCCTGAATTATGAAGAGGGCGCTGATGGGGAGCGCGATTATCCCTGCAACCAACAGACTGGCATTGGCGGCCGTCGGCGGACACCCCGCCGAACTATCTTCACCCTCGCAGGAAACGCCGGGTTGCAAAAAACCGAAAACGACCAAAGCTATCGCAGTGCAAAACAGCAATGCTCCGGCGGCTCCCCAAACCCAGACCTTCATATGAATATCAAACCATGTGAGTATGGGCCGCCCCGCCCTCCGCTCGTCCACACGTTGGCCATACGCCGGCAGGACCAGCGACACGGTTACTGTGAGTGATCTGCTGACGTAGACGTTGTAAAGATGTGGTCAGCCGGTCTGCCGGCCAACCGCTCATCGAGAACGCTGCGTACATGGAGCCATTCCTCGCGCAGAACGGAATAGACGACCGTGTCACGCCAACTGCCATCCGCCCGCCGCTGGACGTGCCTGAGCACGCCTTCTTCTTGGGCGCCGATCCTCTCAATCGCCGCCCGGGACCGGGCGTTTAACACGTCGGCCTGCAGCCGGATCCGCTCGAATCCATGGGTAAAAGCCGTACATAGCAGGAGTCGCTTGGCGTCAGCGTTCACCCCGCTTCCCCAAACTTCCGGGGAGTAAGCTGTCCAGCCGATGTGCGCAGACTCATTTTGCAAGTCGAAATCACCGAGCGTGGTCGTTCCAATCACCCTGTCATCCAGTGAACGCAGGCAAACGGCGTACACGTTGCCTTGTTGCAAGGGCAACCACTGGTTCAAAAACTCCGACCACTGCTCGAAGTCCTCTCGGTAAGCCCCCATACCTCCACCCCAGCCGCCAGCGAATATCTCGGGCCTTCCGATGGCTGTGAACAGGTCGGGGAGATCATTCTCCGTCAGCCCGCGAAGAACGACGATAGCGCCTTCAAGACGTGCCTGAGGATCGGGACGGGAAGCAGCCATGCTTCTCATCATGTCAGCTGGGAATGAGCATGCCGGGTTTGTCGACTTAGCGACGACAACGCCGGCAACAACTCAACGAGCCAGCCCGCGACATGAACCTGCGACTCCCTCTGGGCCTTTGCCAGTTGCTTCTGGACGGGTTCCTCTAGGTGGCGCTGAGAGTGTAGCGAGATAGCCGACGGCCCGGTTGCCTGGCGCTCGCGATGACTTCCCGGACAGTGAGTACTTTCCTCGGGCTCATCCAACCTTGCGACGGTTTGTGAAGTGCATAGCCGCCCCCGATCGTGACTGCAGCATGTTGGGCTACGCCGCTGGGTGAGCGCCAGATGAGCAATGTTCCGGGATCGTCATCATGTCCACCTGGGACGGCGACGGCAGAGAGCCAGTCCTCGAACGGCGCTTGCCGCATCCACACCTCGGCAGCGTCGTACCGTCCAGCTGCAGCCATGACGGTACCGAAGCAGTTAGGCCCGCTGGCGTGTGGGAAGGTGCCTGCCAGTGCCCTGGCCCCCGGCAGAGTCGGATGTGCGTTCTCCCAAATGCTGGCGGTGACCTCACCATGCCGGCTGGGCCGCCGTCCGAACCGAAGGTAGTCGCCCAGGACATGTTCCTGGTGTCCCTGTAGAAGCGAAGGCCACCACACGAAGCGATGCCCATCAGCTTGCTTGGTTACCTTTTCGCGCACGGCGGCCGGGGCGCTTCGCACGGTCGGGACCACTTCCCGTCCGAAGTTGAACTGTCTACGCACAAGATCCGCGCGGGTACGCTGCCCCAGGGCGGTGAATTCCTCTTCACTCGCAAGTACGCAGACCACACCGTCTGGCACGCCGTAGATTTCGAAGGTATCCCTGAGCTCAGCCTGAAGTTCTCCATTCAAAGGATCTGTACCCGTCCAGTCCGTGTTTCTCTCACAGACGAGGAACGGCTGGCGAGCCGGGGCAAACCAGCTGGCCTGCCGGGCTACGAGTTCAGGTTCTATTTCAATTCCAAGTGAGAACATCGCGTGGCGCCCTATTCGCTCCCATAGCCGGCATTGGTTCCCCGCATCACGCTGTAGTGCAAGACGTTAGCGGTGCTTCACCGATGGATTCCCGAACGGCCTCTGGCAACCGGCGAGAAGGCAGGAAGCCTGCACCAATCTTCAACGCCTGGCCGCAGCCCAGCGGAAGAAAAGGACAACCACAACAGCGACCACAGCCCCGACGAGCAACGCTTGGGCCGCCCCAAGAACTTGCCAGAGCAACGCCCACGTCACAAACCCAGCGAGAAAAATGCTCAGCGACCTAAAGACCTTGTTCGGCATCCCCATAACTGGAAAGTAACAGAATGCCTGGCTATGCGGCAGTCAAGAGGGCGGACGAGACACTCGGCATGAGCGCGCTGCGTTCAGTTCACGCATGCCTAACGTCTGCATTCGTAGCATTGGCACGTCTGTCCCCCTTGTCTGCGGCAACGGCTAGAGGCGTAGCTCCATAAAAACGCTGTTCGGGTCCAGGACGTAGTTGGCAAAAGGCGCGCATTCCGTGAAACCGTGGCGCGAGTAGAGGCGCCGGGCCGGAGCGAAGTAGTCCTCAGTTCCGGTCTCCAGGCAGACGCGCTCGAGCTCCTGGGCCCTGGCATGGTCGATGATGTGGTTGAGCATGAAGGTAGCCACCCCACGCCCACGAGCCGCCGCTGCCGTACGCATGGACTTGATCTCACCAAGCCCGCTAGCGCTATGAAGTTCGGTTCCGAGAACCGCGGGGCCGTGGGCTTTTAGAGATTCGACGTCACGCCCGGACTCGAGATCATGAAGCTTGAGGGCGCCGCACCCCAGCAACTCACCGTCTTCGCGCGCTGTCCAGAAGGTGATCGAGGGCACGGACAGGGCAGAGTGGTCCAGGGCGTGCACGCTCTCGGCAGGCGAGGTGGCGAACATGTCCGCCAGATGTTCGCTCAGGAGCTGGTGGACATCACCGCGTACGGGATCGTCCCGGTCAATATGGATCATTCACTCAAATTTACCGGCTGGTTCATGCCCGTCCGGACCCGGGAGCCACCAACCAAACCCTAACCGCCAGCTGGATGCTTCTTTGGAGCAGATAGGTACGAAAGGCCGTTGTTGGGACGGCCCGGCAGGTCCACCATGGCCGTATGAACGCTGAAGCACCCGCTGCGGTGAACCTCAACTTGCCCCAGCAATTCCTGCTGCTGGCAACGAATGATAAAGACGGAAAACCCGAAGTGCCACTGTTCGCCCTCAGGACCGGGGTGGCCGGCGCCATCCTGGCCGAGCTCGACCTGACCGGCGCGATCGAGCTGCAGGGCAAGCACATCCGGGCCACAGGATCGGCCGCCAGGGACGACCTTGCCCCTGAACTGGAACTGATCCGCGGCAAGTCCCGTCCCCACGCTCCCGCCCGATGGGTTTCCTTCATGGAGGGCCGTGCCCAGGTTCACCGGATCTACGAGGGAATGGCGGCCCTCGGCATCGTGGAACATGTGGGGGAGAGGCACCTCGCGCGCTTCCGGCCGGTGCGTTATCCGGAAAAGGACCACGAACCCGAAGCAGCTCTCCTCAGCAGGATCGAGTCAACCCTCAGCGGAGTCACCCCATCAACCGTGGTGCCAGACTCGCCGGCCGACGGCGCACCGAAGGAATCGGCGACGCAACCCGACAATCCAGCAACCGGGGCACAGAGGACCAGGACCCTGGCCCTCATCGCACTGCTTGAGGCAGCAGGGTTGCTGCACAAGCTGTTTCCGGACGCCGACAGGAACTGGGCGAGCGGTCTGGCGAAGGACTACTGGCCGGCCCGCGCCGTCGAGGACGAGTTGCGGCTCATCCGGCTGGCGGAGGAGGAAACCGCGATGCTCTAGGACCGCGGAGGGCGGCACCGGAGCAAGAACCGCGTAAGGCGGCCATACTCAGCCGTCGCTCTTGTCGATGACGCAGAACCGGTTTCCGTCGGGATCCTCCAGGACGATGAAGTCCGGGTCCTCCGGGTAGAGATCCCAGTCCACGCGCCGGGCGCCAATCGAGACGAGGCGCTCCACCTCGGCTCCCTGGTCCTCCGCATACAGGTCAAGGTGGATCCGCGGGCGGTCCTGGACAGGGGTTTCGCTCAGCATGAGCGAGAGCAACGCGCCAGGGCCCGACGGCGGCGCGAGGGTTACCCACGTGTCGTCACCTGGTTCCCGCGGGACGTAGCCCAAGGCTGAGTTCCAGAATTCGGTAGCGGCGGCGACGTTGTTGACGCCGAGGACGATGGTGCCGATGGTCAACATCCGCCCAGCCTAGACCCGTCCTGTGCTGGGTGTCAGGACCTCACTGGCAGCCTTTCGCGCTGGTGGGACGGGCGCGCCCCGCTAGACTCGCCCTCATGGGGGAGCACAACACACCTGATGACCGCATGCCGTCCAAGCGCACCAAGTGGCGTGCCGCCGTCGTACCTTCGCTGGCCGTTGCCGTGGTGCTGGCGGGGTGCCTGATCGCCTGGCTGAACCGGAACGGTTCCTTCAGTTTCGCCTACGCGCCGAACAGCAACCGTCCGTTCACCGGCATCGGCGCGGACCTCATCACCGAGGGAACGCAGGCGGGCCTGGCCATCGCCGTCGTGGGCCTGTTGGTGCTGGCGTTCTGGGCCGGTTTCAGGATGGGCAGGCGGCCCGGCCGGTAGACAGCCCCGCCGCAGCTGATTCCGCAGCTAGTCCTCGTACCCGATGAGCCAGTGGAGCCCATGCTGGTCGATGACCTGGCCGTCCGAAGCGCCCCACGGTTTTGGCGCGAGGGCATCAACCACGGTGCCGCCGTCGGAAAGCCTGCGAAACCATTCGTGCAGCACTGACGGTTCCGCGGTCCCCAGCAGCGAGAGCATTACGCCTTCGGTGCGGACGGACGCCTCGCCGGCTGCCGCGTCCGAGCCCCCAAGCGCGACGACGCCGCTGAGCGTTCCGTGGGCGATGGCGTCCGGGGAGCCGTCGCTCCTGCTGAAGTCCTGGTAGGTGTACAGGGTAAGTTCACCGCCGAAGACATCGCAGTAAAAGGTCAGGGCTTCCCGCGCGGTTCCGGGAAAGCTGACATAGACCTGAGGCCCTGGCGTGCGAACGGTGTCCTGCGAAGGGGTACTGGTCATCATCCATCCTCGGGTTCTGGGGGGCAATGGGCTGTTCCGGAATCTCATCCGGGTGCCGGCCGCGGGTGTAGCCGCTTACGCCGGGCATCCGCCCAGCCTAGACCGGGAGGGCTGAGCCGGGAAGGGCGGTCCGGCGCCCACGATTAGACTCGCAGGCATGGGGGACAACGAAATACCGGAACATCGAAAACCGTCCAGACGCACCAGGCTCAGTGCCGTCGTCGTGCCTTTTCTCGGTGTCACCGCGCTGCTGGTGGGGTGCATTGTCGCGTGGAACCAGCAGGCGACCGCCAGCTTTGGCTGGTTCGCCTACGCGCCGCTAAGCAACGACACCTTCAATGGATCCGGGATGACCTTCGTGACGCAGGGGACGCAGATCGGGTTGGGCATCGCGGTGCTGGGTCTGCTGGTCCTCGCTTTCTGGGCCGGTTATCGGAGCGGCCAGCGGCGCGGGCGGACGACGAATCGATGACACGCCGCACTGATTTCTGGGCGCTTGCCTTGGTGGCCAGCGCCACACTGCTGGTGTGCGGCGCCGTCGCAACCTGGAACTTCGCCCTTATTGCCGATGAAAATGGCATCAGGGAGGGAGGGTTCCCTTTCACCACCCCGCTGGGCCTCGGCGTCGCCGCCTTCATGGTCAGCCTGCCGGGCTTTTTCGCAACCAGACGCCGTGCACGGGCGCCCCGGGACTGACGGCGAGCTTTCGGCCCCAGCATCACCCCAGCCAAGCGCACCCAGGCACGCACCCGCCCACTCACCCAACTAGAGCCCATTCACCCCAGCAGGTCGTCCTGGTAGCACCAGCGCCAGTCCTCGCCGGGTTCGATGCTGCGCATGACGGGGTGCCCGGTCGATTCGAAGTGCCTGGACGCGTGGGTGGCGGGGGAGGAATCGCAGCACCCCACGTTGCCGCACGCCAGGCACATACGGAGGTGGACCGTCGTCGTTCCCTCCCGGACGCAGTCCTCGCAGATCGCGCCGCCGGGCACTTCCCGCGGTTCCGCGGACTCCAGGTGGTCGCACTCACCGCCGGGTTTGGCCACGCCTTCGCCTCCGCCCCCGCCGGACGGGTCAATCTCGTCCAGGGACACGTCCAGCATCGATTCCTCAACGTCCAGCCGCTCGAGCACAGCGCTCAGGACCTCGTGCGCGTACTCGCCACCCCGCCGGAGCTCCAGCACCTTCTCGCGCTCAGCTTCCAGCATTGCCAGCCGCAGCCGGGCATAGCGCTCGCTGGGCGTGGACGTTTCCGCCGACGGCCGCCCCAGCCGCTCCCACGCCGCCAGCCCGCGTTCCTGCGTCCGGCGCTTCAGCATGGACACCACTTCCGGCGGGTCGTCATCCGTCCTGAGTTCATGCAGCTTCGCGACGCCCGCGGCGGTGGCCAGCTGCATGAGCGATGCCTGGTTCAACGCGTCTTCGCGCTGGTCCGGCCCCTGCACCCGGAGGATCCGCACCAGCGCCGGCAGCGTGAATCCCTGCAGCGTCAGCGTGCCGCCCACCACCACCAAGGCAGCGAGGATCAGCACTGACCGGTGTTCCAGGTCCTCCGGCAGCACCAGTACGGCGGCCAGGGTGACCACGCCCCGCATCCCGGCCCACGACACAATGGCCGCAAACTGCCACGGCGGAGCCGGATCCTGCTGCCGCACCGACGGGATAAGCCGCGGCAGGTAGGTGGCTGGGAACACCCAGACCGGCCGGAGGAACAGGACGGCCAGCAGGATGACCGCGCAACCGACCCAGATCCTGCCGGCGCCCAGGGAATCGTCCTGGACGCCGTCCACAATGGTGCGCACCTGCAGCCCGATCAGCAGGAACACCGAATTCTCCAGCAGGAACTGCACGGTGTTCCAGTTGCTCCGCTGGCTGAGCCGGGCCGCGCCGTTGGGCATGGACGGCGCCTTGGTGCCCATGATGAGGCCGGTGACCACGACGGCGAGCACACCCGAGGCGTGGATCGCCTCCGCCGGCAGGTACGCCACCAGGGGCGCCGCCAGCGACGTCGAAGTATTGATGGCAACGTTGCGGATCCGTTTGCGGAGCATTGTGAGCACGTACGCCGCGGCGATGCCCACCACCAGTCCGCCGCCCACAGCCAGTACGAAGTCCCCCGCAATCCCGGCAACGGACACCACCCCAGAGATGGCGGCGATCGCGGCGCGCAGGCAGATCAGGGCCGTGGCGTCATTGACCAGGGATTCGCCCTCGAGGATGGTGACGATCCGGCGCGGCATCCCCACCTTCCGCGCGATCGCCGTCGCAGCCACCGCATCCGGCGGCGCGAGCACGGCCCCCAGAGCAAACGCCGCGGCCAGCGGAATCTCCGGAAACAGCCACCAGACCACCATCCCCACGGTGAGGGTGCCGAAGATGACATACCCCACCGAGAGCAGGCCGATGGCGCGGCGGTTGGAGCCGAAATCATACAGCGATGTGCGCAGCGCAGCCGCATACAGCAGCGGCGGCAGCAGCCCCACCAGCACCAGCTCTGGGTTCAGCTCGATGTCCGGAATGAACGGGAGGAACGAACCCGCCACACCGATCAGCACCAGCAGCAGCGGCACCGAAACGTTAAGCTTCCGGCCGAGGGCGCTGCCGGCACACACCACGGCAACGAGGACCAGAAGGCCCAGCGCGATTTCCATGGGGTCATTCTCCCAGCAACGCCGCCAAAGGGAACGGAAGACCAGGAGAACCGAAGACCAGGGGGACGGAAGGCCAAAGGGAACGGCCCACGCACGACGGCGGGGCGCGGCCGCCCCCGCGAACGGGCAACCCACGGAGCAATCCACGAAGGAGAACGCACGACGGCGGGGCGCGGCCGCCGTCGTCCGCTTCCTTGGCGACGTTCCCGGCCTGAGCGCCGGTGACCGTTTACTCCGGCGCGCGGGCGGGTAACCATGGACTATGACTGATTCCGGAACCGGCGGCGCCGACGACCCCTTCGATGGCAGCGACGAAATCGTAGGAGGATCGGCCCCGGAAGAGACACCCGAGTCCATTGCCGACGACGTTCGGCACGAAATCCAGCTGGGCCACGTCCAGGACGACGTCAGCACTGTCCTCGAGGAACGGTTCGAGGAAGCCGGCATCGATGCGCGGCCCGAAGAGGTGGACGACCTCGCGGAGGAGATCGAACGGGACGCGTCCAGCTGACCCGCGTCTCCGGCTGACCTGCCGAGCCGGCAAAGCCACGGGCCCAGGAGGCTCGGCCGTAATACAGCCTTGAATGGATACATCGCACGATGTACCGTCAAGGACATGGAGACCCTCACCCACGCCCCGGTCCTGGCGCGCTTCGGATACGCCGTCTCGGACCCCACCAGGGCGCAGGTCCTCCTGGCCCTCGCCCAGGCGCCGTCCTACCCGTCGGATCTGGCCGACTCCATCGGAGTGTCCCGGCAGAGCATGTCCAACCACCTCACCTGCCTGCGCGGCTGCGGGCTGGTGTTATCGGTCCCGGACGGCCGCCGGACTCGTTACGAACTCGCTGATGCCCGGCTGGGCCACGCCATCATGGACCTGCTCGGTGTTGTCCTCGCGGTAGACCCTGCCTGCTGCGCCCCCGACGGCGAGTGCCTGGCATGAGCGGAACCCTGGCCCACCAGCTCACATCCGGGCGGCGGGCCATCCTGACGCGCCGGATCCGCCTCTTCGCAGCCGCCACCATCACCTACAACGTCATCGAAGCGGTGGTTGCGCTCTGGGCCGGCGGCGTGGCCGATTCGTCGGCACTGATCGGGTTCGGACTGGATTCGGTCATTGAGGTCGCGTCTGCCGCTGCACTGTCCTGGCAGTTCTCCGCGAAGGACCCGGAACGGCGTGAACACCTCACCCTGCGCATCATCGCCATCTCCTTCTTCGCGCTCGCGGCCTTCGTCACCGTGGATGCCGTCCGGTCGATGGCTGGCGGGGGAGAGGCCCGGCACTCCACCCCCGGCATCGTGATTGCGGCCCTGAGCCTTGCCATCATGCCCGTCCTCTCGTGGGCGCAGCGCCGGGCAGGACGCGAGCTCGGTTCGAGGACCGCCGTCGCCGACTCCAAACAGACGTTGCTCTGCACCTACCTGTCCGCGGTGCTGCTGGTGGGGCTGGTCCTGAACAGCACGCTGGGTTGGTGGTGGGCGGATGCTGCAGCGGCCATCGTGATCGCCGGCATTGCGGTCCGCGAAGGCTTCAACGCCTGGCGCGGGGACGTCTGCTGCGCGGTGCCCCATGCAGAGCCTCACGCCGAGTCGCCTGCGGTGTTCCGCGTAAACGGCAGCGCGGCCCAGGATGCCGCCGCCAGCCAGGCCGGCAGCGGGCAGGACGCAGATGCGTGCTGCCCCGGGTGCGCTCCAGCGCAGCCGCAGTCCTTGGGACTGACCATCCGCAGCAAGAACTGAGTAGCCGCCGAAAACCTCAGCCCTTAACTTCGGGAGTTGGCGCGGCCAGCGGGATCACGTCCAGGCTGCCCGGACCCACCATGACCAGGACGTGAGGCGCGGCCACGTCGTCCAGTGCCGCTGCCACCTGCTGGATGACTTCGTCGGGCTGGGCAGCCGGCGACCCCGGCGCAGGGACGGACGACGGCGGCAGGCCAGTGCCGCCGTCGTCCGCCCTTAGCCAGGCGGTCACCTTGGCACCTCCCGTGGCGTCAGCGATGCCGCGCGCCAAAGCGCTGACGTCAATGGTGCCCGGGGGATAGCCGCTGACCAGCGTGACCTGGTCAATCGTCCGACGCCGGGCGGGCGCCGCGGCCGCCAGCAGCGTGCGGTCGTGCCGCCACAAGGCGAAGTGGTATCCGGCCACCAGGCCAGCCGCCACCAACAGGCCCAGCGGTGCCCGGATCCGGTCCACAAAGCTTCCGCCGGAGACGTCGCCGAGCAGGTACTGGAACACCCGGTAGCCCGTCACCAGCAGCGTAATCAGGGCCACCACTGCGCTGACGCCGAAGAACGCCACCAGGTAAATGCGCCGGCCGGGTGGGATTTCGCCTGCCGTCCGGGGCTGGTGCCGCGGCTTCCACGCCAGCCACCACACCGCGCCGCCCACCATCAGGGAACTGATGCCGCCCAGCAGCAGTGTGCGCGCGGCGCCGCCGGCGAGTGGCGAGACGACGGCAGCCAACAGCGCGTTCACCACCACGCCCACACCGGACGCCGCCGCGGCCAGCGCAACGGCTGAGGTCACCAGGAGGCTGGCGCGCCTCGTTGCGGTGGAACGGGAAACGGCCACCGCCCGGTGGTAGCGCCACACCACAGCACCGATGGCCGCGGCCGAGATTGCCGGCGCCAGGGGCTCCAGCAGCAGGTTCACAGGATCGCTGCGGTCGAACGCGAGCCGCAGGAGCACGAACGCCACCACGCCCGCGCCGCCCAGCGCTGCAATGCCCGCGATAAAGATGCCGACGGCGATCATGGCCACGTCCGCCAGTGTGGTCCGGAGGCGCCGGCCGCCTTCCCTGAACCAGTGCCACCACCACACCAGGGCCCCGCCCGCGGCCCACACCAGCGAACGGACCGGGGCAAACCACCACGGCTCAACCGCTGCGCTGAGCGGCAACCCGCGGATGGCCACGTCCAGCAGGCCACTGAGGGCGGCAACCGCCGCGCCGGCGCCCAGCAGCAGGCCGAAGACCGAGCCGAGGAGTGTCCTGACGTCTTCCAGGTGCGTCGACGGCTTGGCGGGGTGCTTCCACATCCACCGGTGCCAGAGCCAGATGGCCGCCCACACCAGGCCGTTGGCGAGCGGGGACTGCCACTGGCTTTCCTGCGTATCAATGGAGGACGTTGCCAGGTTCAGCAGCGAAGTGGTGGCGATGATAAGCGAAACGGCGTACATCCCGGACAGGTACAGGCCCCAGCCGGCAGCGGTGCGCTCCGCCGCGTCGTCGAGGCGCCGCCAGGCAAACCACCACAGCAGCAGTGCCAGCGGACCGCCGATCAGGGTGAACGCCAGGGGCAGTGCCAGGCTGGCAGGATCGCCGGTGACCAGCACGGACGACGCACGGAAGAGCCGTTCGAGCAATCCGCTCACACCTGAGGCCGCAATCACCACCAGGGCGAACAGCAGGACATAAAGGATCAGGCGGCGGAGGGTGGCCAGGCCGCCGGCCGGAGCGCGGGTGGTGGTGGCTGCCGGCGAGGTCATTGTTTGGCCGGAACCACGGAGCAGGCCGTCAGGATGTAGGGTGGCTGGTCGATTTTCCAGGCGCCGTTGACTTTCAGGAGCGAGAAGGCGTCCTCCATCTCGTACTCGGACGGGTCAAACGGTCCGCCCTGGGACTGTTGGACGATGGAAACCCGCACCGTGGCTGAATTGGTGCGCTCCGCCGTCGACACCAGGACGACCCGCGCCGGCCGGGGCTCGCCCTGAAAGCCTCCCCGGCACCTGCTCCGGGCGCCGTCGGTGAGGTACAAATCCGCGGCGGCGTTGTCGCCATCAATCACGGCCTTGCTGTACCGCTGCACCACCCCGGCGGGGCTGGCCTCGTCCAGTTGCGCGGGGTCGCCGCGCGTGAAGACCACGGCCAGCGCCACCACCACCAGCAGGCTTACGACGCCGATCAGCACGAAAAGGATCCGGTCCGGTTTCCGCGCGGCGTCGCTCATGGCGACAGTATGCGCCCTGGTCAGGGAGTTCTAAAGGTGTCTTTTGGCCCGGCGCGAGAGGCGCAGCCTGAGGACCTTCCCGGGGTGCTGAAGAGCAAATCTTCAATATAGTTAGGAAAATCCGTTGACTGGCCGGAAATCTTCACTATAGTTGTGTGAGTAGCATCACCCAGTGAAAGACAAACGATGACCACCGAGACTAGCACCACCGCCCCGCCGGCCACCAGCGAACTGCTGGCCACAGTCGGCAACAAGGTGCGGTCCATGCGAAAGGACCGGGGAATGACCCTGGCCCGGCTCTCGGAAATCACCGGACTCAGCCAGGCGATCGTCAGCCAGATCGAACGCGGAATGGCCAACCCGTCCTTCACAACCCTCGCGCAGCTGGCCCACGGACTGGACATCCCCGTGGGACGGTTCTTCATCGGCCAGGACCAGTCCAGGTCCCCGGTGGTCCGGAGATCCGCGCGGCGCAACCTCCAAAACGTCACCCGCGAGTCCGTCGGCGAAGCAATTCATGAGCTGCTCACCCCGGACCGCGATGGCGCCATTGAAGCGCAATGGATCAGCACGCCCCCAGGGCACGACACCAGCGCAACACCCTTCACCCACAGCGGCGAAGAGTTCTGCTACATCATTTCGGGCCGGAAGGACGTCTACCTTGATGGCGTCTGCTACAGCCTCGAAGAGGGCGACTCGATCACCTACTCTTCGGAAATCCCCCACTGGTACAAGAACAGCTACGAAGAGGTATGCGTAGCCATCTGGGTCAACGCTCCCCACGCGTTGTAGGCCTGCCGGCCTTAACCTGCGCCGGCGCTGACCCCTAACCGTCCGGACACGTTTCCGTGGCCGCTGACACTCCTTGCCACTTTCGCATCAGGCGCCTCCTCCAACAGGCGTTCCTGCGTCATACCCTCTTACGCCCTCCGGGGCGCAAGCGTAAGGAAAATCCCATGCTTGACACCCAAACCACGGACAATGCCGTCCCGACCTCCCGAACCACCGCTTCATCCCCCCAAAAGCACGAAAAGTTCACCCCCGAAGTCCGCAAAGGCCTCCTGGGCCTGGGCCTCGGCAACGCCCTCGAATGGTACGACTGGATGGTCTTCGGCCTCCTGTCCGCCTTCATCGGACCCAACTTCTTCCCCAACACGGACCCGCTGTCCGCAACGCTGAACGCCCTGGCCGTGTTCGCCGTCGGGTTCGCCTTCCGCCCCCTGGGCGGCATCCTCCTCGGCACCCTGGCCGACAGGATCGGCAGGCGCCGGGTGATGCTGCTGTCCATCATGCTGATGGCCGGCACCACCCTGATCATCGCCGTCACCCCCAGCTACGCCACCATCGGCCCCCTGGCCGGCATCATCCTGCTGGTCTGCCGGGTCCTGCAGGGCATTTCCACAGGAATCGAAGCCCCGCTCTCCACCTCGCACGCCGTTGAACTGGCGCCGGAGGGCCGCGAAGGCTACGTGGCCGGCATCATGTCCTTCTACGTGAACATTGGCATCCTGCTGGCCTCGCTGGTCAGCTTCCTCTGCAGCCTGGTGATCGGCGGGGCGGCCATGGGGGACTGGGGCTGGCGTGTGCCTTTCATCCTCGGCGCCCTCTTCGGCTTCGTGGTCCTGTACCTCCGCCGCTCCCTGCCGGAAACCCTCAAAGAAGAGGAGATGGCCACCAACACACCCCGCGCCGTCTGGTCCGGCGTCCGCAAGCACTGGCTCTCCGTCATGGCCATCATCTTCGTGGTGGGCGCAGCCCAGGCCTACAACTACGCCTGGAACGTGGGCCTGCCCAGCGCAGCCCGCAGCGGCTTCAAGGAAGACCCCACCTCCGTCTTCGCCCTCACCACTGTCCTTGGCGTCATCCTGGTGGCCGGCTCCTGGATCATCGGCAAGCTCGCCGACGGCAAGGCCATGTCCCGCTGGTTCCTGGTGACCCGCATCCTGGCCATCCCGTCAGTGTTCCTCATGCTGCTCTACGTACAGCCCGGCATCGGCGCATTCGCGGCGGTCCTGCTGGGCGGCTCGGTGGTACTGGTGCTGAACATGACCCTCTACAACGTGGTCAGCTCCTCCCTGATGCCCAAGAACATCCGCGGAACCGGAGTGGCCCTGGGCTACGGCATCGGCGTCGCCCTCTTCGGCGGCACCGCCTCCTACCTGCTGGTCTGGTTCCAGTCCCTGAACCTCACCTGGATCTTCCCGGTCTACGTGGCCGTCCTGTCCATCCTCAGCATCGTCTTCTACATCGCCGCACGCCGCTCCAACGGCATCTTCGTCGGCAAGTAAGGAACCCTCCCATGAACACCACACCCAGCTTCGCCGCGCCCGAAAACGGCTTCGCCGGCTCCCTGGAACTCGCCACCACCACGGCGGATCTCACCGCCCCCGTCATCTCCCGCTCCAACGTGCTGGTGGTGGGCGGTGGCCCCGCAGGCGTTGCCGCGGCCGTCACCGCGGCCCGCTCCGGCGCCAAGGTCACCCTGCTGGAACGCTACTCATCCCTGGGCGGACTCGCCTCCGGCGGCATGGTGCTGGTGCTGGACGACATGATCAACGGCCAGGAAATCACCGTTACCGGCATCGTCTCCGAGTACGTGGAGCGGCTGCAGAAGCTGGGCCTGGCCATTGTCCCGCCGGCGGATGACCGCAAGACCTCGGAGGAACTCTGGAACAAGTGGGGCCGCTACGGCACCTTCGACTTCCACTCCCACACCAACCCGAAGCCCATCTGCTACGCCGCAGCCTTTGACCCCGACGGCTGGAAGCGGGTCTCCAACGACCTGGTCCGCGAAGCCGGAGTGGACCTCCGCCTGCACTCCTGGTTCTCCCGCCCCATCGTGGACAACGGCGTGATCAAGGGCGTCATCACCGAGACCAAGCTGGGCCCGCAGGCCTTCATGGCGGACGTGGTCATCGACACCACGGGCGACATCGACGTCGCCTCCCGGGCCGGGGCCAGCTACGCCAAGGACAACTACATCACCACGCTCGTCTTCCGCCTGGGCAACGTGGACACCCGGGCCGCCGAAGCATTCGAGCAGGCCAACCCCAAGGAAGCCCGCGCCATCAACCGCAAGATCAAGCGCCTCCTCGGCGGCGCCTGGGAGCTGTGGTGGCTCAAGACCCCCATCGACGGCGTGGTCTGGTGCAACGCCCCGCACATGTCCGGCTTCGACGGCACGGACCCGGCAGACATGACCGCCGCCGAGTTCGCTGCCCGCGACAGGATCTCCGAGGCCGTGGACTACGTCCGCGCCCACCTGCCCGGTTTCGAAAACTGCTACATGCTGGACGTCGCCTCCCAGATGGGTGTCCGGCAGACCCGCCTGCTGCAGGGCGAGTACGTGATGACCAAGGACGACGTCACCCAGCGCCGGCACTTCGCCGACACCGTGGCCCGCGGCCGCGACTACTACTACCCGTACCGTTCGCTGTTGCCCAAGGAGGTGGACCAGCTGCTAGTTGCCGGGCGCCACTACTCCGCCACCCCGGAAGCGCAGAAAATGTCACGTGAGATTCCGCCCTGCATGGCCATGGGCCAGGCCGTCGGCGTTGCTGCCGCGCTCGCAGTCGAGAACAATGTCCTGGTCCGCGACGTCTCCGCCCTGGACATCCAGCAGGGCATGCGCCGGCACGGCGCAGACCCGGGCGACGTCCCGTCGTCGAACGCCACCATCGACCAGGACGCGGCGGTGCCGGCATGAGCAGCGCGACGTTGGAGCAATTCACGGACCGCACGGAACAGGCCGCAGGACGTACGACGGCGGCAGGCGCCACCGCGTCACCCCTCGCCGGGGATGCGCGGCCGGCCACCCCGCTGCCGCTGGACGGCATCAAGATCGTGGACTTCACCCAGGTGTTCATGGGCCCGTCCTGCACCCAGATGCTGGGTGACTATGGTGCGGACATCATCAAGGTGGAACGCCCCGGTGCCGGGGACATCTCCCGGAACTCGTTCCCGGACCAGGACGGCCAGGACAACCCGATCTTCCTGTCCATCAACCGCAACAAGCGCAGCGTCTCCATCGACACGCGCACGGAGGAAGGACGGAACGTCCTGCACGCCATCATGGCGGACGCGGACGTGGTGGTCAGCAACTTCCGCTCCGGCGTGATGGAGCGGATGGGCTTCGGCTACGAGGAGCTCACGCAGGAGAACCCGGGCATCATCTGGGCCTCCGGCACCGGCTTCGGCCCGGTGGGACCGTACTCGCACAAGGGCGGCCAGGACGCCATCGCCCAGGCCTACTCGGGCGTGATGTGGCGGCGCGAATCGGACGACCAGAAACCGGCCATCTACCCCACCACCCTCTGCGACTACATCACCGGCATGCACCTGATGCAGGGAATCCTGCTGGCGCTGCGCACCCGGGAAACCTCGGGTGTGGGCCAGAAGGTGGAGGTGACCATGTACGACTCCATGCTGCACCTGCAGATGCAGGAAGCCTGCATGCAGCTCAACCGCGGCTACGAGGTCAACTGGGGCGCCATGCCGCTGAGCGGCGTCTTCGAAACCACCGACGGTGCCGTGTGCATGGTGGGCGGCTTTACCCCGGACCCGCTCGCCCGGATCTCCGACGCCCTGGGCCTGGACGAGGACCTCACCCAGCGCCCGGAGTTCGCCAACCTGGAGCAGCAGTTCAAGCACAAGCCCGCGCTGCAGGCCATCTTCCGGGAGCACATTGCCACCAACACCACCGAGTACTGGACCGGCAAACTCGAGGAGCAGGGTCTGCTCAACGCCCCCGTCCACACCCTGGAACAGGCGCTCGCCGATGCCCAGACCGAGGCCAACGGCATGATCGTGGAGGCGGAACACCCCGGCGTGGGCACGGTAAAGATGCTCAACGCCCCCATCCGGCTCTCGGCCACCCCGCCCTCAGTCCGCCGCGTGGCGCCCCGCCTGGGTGAGCACAATGTGGAGGTGCTGCTGGAAAACGGGTTCGATCCCGAGACCATCGAACGCCTGCAGCAACTGGGGGTCCTCCGGTGAGCATCACTGTGGAAGAACCCGCCGTCGAAGAACGGGTAGACCAGGTCACGCTGGCCATCACCGATGGCCTGGCCACCGTGACCATCGACCGGCAGCACGTCCTCAACGCCGTGGACGGCACAGCCCAGGCCCGGCTCAATGAGATCTGGGACCAGCTGGAGCAGGACGCGTCGGTGCGGGCCGTGGTCATCACCGGCGCCGGCACCCGCGCGTTCTGCGTGGGAGCGGACATGTCCGCGTCCGCCGTGGACAAGACCGGCCTGGAGTACTGGGCCGGCCTGGACCCCAACGGGTTCGGCGGCCTCAGCCTGCGCACCACGCTGGACGTGCCGGTGATCGCCCGGGTGAACGGCTACGCCTTGGGCGGCGGCATGGAAATGGTGCTCGGCGCGGACATCGTGGTCGCCGCGGACAGTGCGAAGTTCGGGCTCACGGAGCCCCGCGTCGGGAGGTTGGCGCTCGACGGCGGCATCCACCAGCTGGTGCGGCGCGTCCCCTACACGCAGGCCATGGGCATGCTGCTCACGGGCCGGAAGGCGGACGCGGCGGAGATGCAGGCCATGGGCCTGGTCAACGAGGTGGTCCCCGCGGAAGAGCTCGACGCCGCGGTGCAGCGCTGGGTGGACCAGATCCTCGCCTGCGCGCCCACCTCGGTCCGGGCCGTCAAGCAAATGGTCACGCAGACCAGCCACCTCACCGCCACGGAAGCCCGCGGCCTGCGGCTCCCGGCCCTCATGGCCGCCCTGGACAGTGAGGACTCGGCCGAGGGGGTCCGGGCGTTCCAGGAAAAGCGCCGGCCCGTGTGGCCCGGCCGCTGACCTGCCGCCGTCCCTCCGCCCCTACCTTCACGCTTCGCCCCACCCCCCCACGCTTCGCATTGAAAGGAAGCAGAACAATGCAGCAACCCCTTGCGCCCAACAACCTGGCCCCTGACGCACTGCCCGCAGGCGTGTGGGGTGTGGTGGCCACGCCCTTCCAGGGCAGTACCCTCGACGTGGACCTGGACAGCCTGTCCGAACTGGTGGAGCACTACGAAGCCATCGGCGCCACGGGCCTCACCGTCCTGGGCGTGTTCGGCGAAGCCGCCGCACTGACGGCTGAGGAACGGCGCCACGTCCTGGAAACCGTTGTCGAATGCACGTCGCTTCCGCTGGTGGTGGGAGTGACGGCGCTGGCCACCAGGCCGGCCATCGAGGAGGTCCGGGCGGCGCAGGAGATGGCTGGGGGACGCCTGGCAGCAGTGATGGTCCAGGCCAACTCGGCCCGGGCGGATGCGGTGATTGCCCATCTGGATGCCATCCACCGCGCCACCGGCGCCAAGGTGGTGCTGCAGGACTACCCGCTGGCCAGCGGCGTCAGCATCGCCACGGCCGCACTGATCTCCGTGGTCAACGCCTGCCCGTTCGTCATCGCGGTCAAAGCCGAGGCCCCGCCCACCAGTGTGGCCATCGCCGAGCTGAGCGCCGCCGTCGGCGTCTCCATCTTTGGCGGCCTGGGCGGGCAGGGGCTGCTGGACGAACTCCAAGCCGGCGCGGCGGGAGCCATGACCGGATTCTCCTACCCGGAGGCGCTGATCGCCTGCGTCGCCGCATGGCAGGACCGGGGCTACGAAGCCGCCCGCACCGAACTGCTGCAGTACCTGCCGCTGATCAACTTCGAACAGCAGGCCAAGGTGGCGCTCGCCATCCGGAAGGAATGCCTCCGCGAACGCGGCCTGATCAAGGACTCCGGAGTCCGGGCCCCGGCGGCAGCCTTCCCCGAAAGCCTGCGCGACGCCATGCACACCCACCTCAGCGAGGCCGCCGATGCGCTCGGCAACGCCAAGGCCCGGGCACAAGCACAATCCCCGGCACTGACCCCAGCAAGGAGCTACTGATGGATCTCGGAATCGCCGGCAAAACTGCCCTGGTGGCCGCCTCCACAGGCGGGCTTGGCCTGGCCGTGGCCCGGGCGCTTGCTGCGGAGGGCGTCCGCGTGGCCATCGTGGGCCGGCGCCGGGACCGCGCCAAGGAGATCGTGGCCGAACTCCAGGCCGCGTACGGAACCGGCAGCGGCGCCAACACTGCCGGATTCGACACCGTGGCCATCGAAGCGGACCTGACCACGCCGGAGGGCATCGGATCAGCCGTCGAGCACACCGTGGCGGACCTCGGCCCCATCGACATCCTGGTGCTCAACGGCCCCGGGCCCAGGCCGGGTGCCGCAGCGACGCTCACTGCGGAAGACATGGCAGCCGCCTTCGATCTCCTGGTCAAGCCGCACCACGCCCTGGTGTCCCACGTCCTGCCGGGCATGCGCGAGCGGCGGTGGGGGAGAATCCTCGCCATCGGCTCCAGCGGCGTCACCGCGCCGCTGCCCAACCTGGCCATCTCCAACACCGGACGGGCCGCGCTGGCCGGTTACCTGAAAACCCTCGCAGCGGAAGTGGCCCTGGACGAGGTCACGGTGAACCTCCTGCTGCCCGGCCGGATCGCCACGGACCGGGTCACCCAGCTGGACCAGGCCGCAGCGAAGCGCCGCGCCACCACGCTCGAGGAGATCCAGCTCGAATCCCGCAAGACCATCCCTGCCCGCCGCTACGGGGAACCCGCCGAGTTCGGTGCGGCCGCCGCCTTCCTGTGCAGCGCGCCGGCGTCGTACATCACCGGCGTGGCGCTCCGCTGCGACGGCGGCCTGATCCGCAGCCTCTAGCCCCAACATTCCAAAGGACCCACCATGACCTCCACCGTTATTGACGCCGAAACCAACCAATCCACTGACTCCCGGGAAGCCATCACCGCCCGGCACCTCATCAACGGCCAATGGCTGGGTGACGCGGACACGGTGCGGATGAACCCGGCCCGGCCCGGCGAGATCGCCGCGGTTTCCCCCAGCGGCACCGCTGCGGACGTGGACTCAGCGGTCACCGCAGCGGCGGCGGCCCAGCCTGCCTGGGCGGCGCTGCCCGCACCCTCGCGCGGCGCCATCCTCATCGCCGCCGGCAACCTGCTGATCGAGCGGCAGTCGGCCATCGCCGAGGACCTGGTCCGTGAGGAAGGCAAGACCCTGGCCGAGGCCAAGGGCGAGGTGAAGCGAGCTTCAGACGTGCTGCGGTTCTTCGGTTCGCTGGGCTGGGCGGCCACCGGGGAGGTGCTGCCCAGCGGCCTGCCGGACACCACCATCACCACCCGCCGTGAGGCGTTGGGCGTGGTCGGGCTGATCACGCCGTGGAATTTTCCCATCGCCATCCCCGCCTGGAAGGCCGCCCCCGCGCTGATCAGCGGCAACGCCGTGGTGATCAAGCCAGCCGAGCTGACCCCGCTGTCCGCCACCCACCTGGCCCGGGCCCTGCAGGATGCCGGGCTGCCCGCCGGCGTCTTCAACGTGGTCCACGGTAAGGGCCGTGTTGTGGGGGAGGCGCTGGCCCGGGATGCCCGTGTCGCCGGGCTCTCCTTCACCGGTTCCACCCGTGTGGGCCTGGGGCTCCAGGAAATCCTGAACGCGCGCCGCGCCCGCGTCCAGCTTGAGATGGGCGGCAAGAACGGCGTCCTGGTGCTTGATGACGCAGACCCCGCCAAGGCTGCGCAGGTGGTGGCCGCCGGCGCGTTCGGCCTCACCGGCCAGGCCTGCACCGCAACATCGCGGGTCTATGTCACGCCGGGTGTGAAGGAGAAGTTCCTCGCGGCGCTGGTGGCCGAAGCCTCGCAGTACACCGCCGGGGACGGCCTCGACGGCGCTGGCACAGGCGGAACATCGCGCATGGGTGCCGTGGTGAGCCGGCAGCAATTCGAGCAGGACCAGGAAGCGGTGCGCGCCGCCGTCGAACGCGGTGCCACCCTCCTGCACGGAAAGTACGACGGCGACCGCTCCGGTGCGCTGTTCTTCCCCGCCGCCGTGCTCACCGACCTGCCCGCGGACGACCCCGCTGTCACCGAGGAAATCTTCGGCCCCGTGGTGGCGGTCCTTGAAATCAAGGACTACGAGGCCGGTCTGGCCGCAATCAACGATTCCCGCTACGGCCTCACCGCCGGCATCTGCACCGATTCCCTGGCCCTGGCCACCGATTTCGCTGCCCGCGCCCAGGCCGGCGTGGTGAAGGTGAACAGGCCCACTGCCGGGCTGGACCTGAACGTGCCTTTCGGCGGCGTGAAGGACTCGTCAACGAACACGTTCCGCGAGCAGGGCCGGTCCGCGCTGGACTTCTTCACGTGGGGCAAGACGGTCTACACCGGGATCTGACCGGACCCGGAAGAAGGCGGGGTTCCAGGCGCTGGCCCGGGATCCGCACCCAGGGGCAACCCAGCACCGAACGGCCGCCAGGCAGATGCCTGGCGGCCGTTCGCGTGCCCGCGAGCCTTGTCCCGAAGCCGTCCGCCTGCCCTTTCCGGGCCCCCGCACCGGTGGGACGATGTTCCTATGCAGGAAAACAGGGTTGACAGCCCGAATGATGCAGGCCCGCATCTGCATGCCCACACCGCGCCCACCACGCAGCAGATGCGCACAGTAGGCCAACGCCGCCGCGACGCGGAGGAGAAGCTGGAGCACCACCTCCAGGAAGCCCGCCACAAGGACCACCCGCACGGGGAGGAGCCTCCGCCGGATCAACCCCGCACCGATGGGGACCAGCAGAGCGGCAGCTCCACCTAGGACAGAGGAACCACAACAGGCGACGACGGGACTTTCCCGGCGTCGCCTGTTTCTTGCTGCCCAACGGCAGGGCCGGGCCGCGTGCCTGTTCGCGTAGCCGCAACGGGTATCCGTTTCGTTTCAACAATGTTGCTTTGAGTGCAACGTTGTCATATTTCGCTGAATTGCTGCCTCCAGGCGATGAATGCCCGTATCGCCTGTCTAGTCTCCACGGAAATAGTCTGCGAAGCTCTTGACTGTGTTCGCGGTCACCACCTATCTTGAAACAACGACGTTGCAATCAGTGCAACTCCGACTTTCATTGGTGGTTCTATGAGTCACGAAACAACACCGCCCCAGGCGGGAGTCATCGCCAAAGATGCCGATGGTTCCGCACTGGCAGGCGGCGGCGTTAGCCCCCTAACGCCCAGCAAGGACGTACGACGCCGGGTGGTCACCGCGAGCTTCATCGGCAACTTCGTTGAATGGTTCGATTACGCCGTCTACGGCTACCTCGCCGCTGTCATCTCATCGGTTTTCTTCCCGGAAGCGGACCGGCAGACGGCGCTGCTGGCCACTTTCGGCGTCTTCGCGGTCTCGTTCTTCGTCCGGCCGCTGGGCGGTTTCTTCTGGGGCCACATCGGCGACAAACTCGGCAGGCGGAAGGCCCTGTCCCTGTCCATCGTCATCATGTCCGTCTCGACGTTCTGCATCGCGCTGATTCCCGGCTACGCATCCATCGGGCTGATGGCTCCGGTCCTGCTCCTCCTCATCCGCATCGTCCAGGGCTTCTCAGCCGCCGGCGAGTATGCGGGCGCCTCGGCCTTTCTGGTGGAGTACGCCCCGGCGAACCGGCGCGGCCTCTACGCTGCCGTGGTTCCGGCCAGCACCGCGGCCGGCCTGCTCCTGGGCTCCCTCATAGCGGCTCTCCTGAGCTCGGTGCTCACCACAGAGCAGTTGCACGAGTGGGGCTGGCGGCTGCCGTTCCTGCTGGCTGCCCCCATGGGGCTCATCGGACGCTACATCCGCACCAAACTCGAGGACACCCCGGCCTTCCGGGAACTGGCCGCGAAGGAAGGCACCGAAGAGAAGGCCCCCGCGCTGGCCATGTTCAAGACCTACCGGAAGCAGCTCGTCATCGCCTGCGGCGCGGTACTGCTCAACGCCGTGGGCTTCTACGTCATCCTCAGCTACATGCCCACCTACCTCTCCGAGGAACTGGGCTTCGGCCCCACCGAGTCCTTCCTGGCCACCACCATTGCCCTGGCCAGCTACATCGGATTCATCTTCCTTACCGGCATGGCCTCGGACGTCTTTGGCCGCAAACGGATGCTCATCACGGCATCCATCCTTTTCATGGTCCTTACCGTTCCGGCGTTCATGCTGCTGGAAACCGGAGATTTCCTGGTCATCGTCCTGGTCCAGATCCTCCTGGGCGGCATGCTCACCCTGAACGACGGAACACTCCCCAGCTTCCTGGCCGAGCTGTTCCCCACCAAGGTCCGCTACAGCGGGTTTGCCGTCAGCTTCAACCTCTCCAACGCCCTCTTCGGTGGCACCGCGCCGTTCATGGCCACCCTGCTGATCGCCATGACCCAGAGCAAGATCGCCCCGGGCTGGTACCTGGTTGCAGCTTCGGCCGTGTCCCTGGCGGCAGTCCTGTTCGCCACTGAGACGTCGCGAAAGCCCCTGAAGCACCTCTGACCCCCGGTATTGCCGGACCCACCGGCATGTGCCAGACCCGCCAGCACGCCCGGCCCGCCGCAAGGCCCCCTGACCACCCTTCCGATCCACACCACATCAACTGCACTGGACAATCCAGAAGCATCAACGAAAGGCACCACAGTGACTATCACCGCCGATAACGCCTCGTCCATCGCCGACCTCGAGCGCCTCAAGGTCCTCCACAACGGCACCAAGGGCAAGCTCACGTTCTCCGACGTCGAGTTCGAGCGCCGCCTGGGCGGCCTCCGCCAGATCATGGCCGCCAAGAGCCTGGATGCTGTCATCCTGACCAGCTACCACGGCATCAAGTACTACTCCGATTTCCTGTTCACCACGTTCGGCCGCAACTACGCCCTGGTGGTCACCGCCGACGACTCGGTCACCATCACCGCGAACATCGACGCCGGAATGCCGTGGCGCACCTCCTACGGCGAGAACATCGTCTACACCGACTGGCGCCGGGACAACTTCTACTTCGGCCTGCAGGAAGCACTGCGCCAGCGCGGCGTCAAGGCAACCCGCCTCGGCGTCGAGGATGACTTCCTCCCCGGCCTGACCCGCGAGAAGATCGCCGCCGCGTTCCCGGGCGCACAGCTCCTGGACGTCTCGCAGGACGCCATGCGCCAGCGCATGTTCAAGTCCGCCGAGGAGATCGAGGTCATCAAGCACGGCGCCCGCATCGGCGACCTGGGCGGCGAGGCCATCCGCAACGCCATCCGCGAAGGCATCTCCGAGTACGAGGTTGCCCTGATCGGCACCGAGGCCATGGTGCACGAGATCGCCAAGACCTTCCCGGACCGGGAAGTCCGTGACACCTGGGTGTGGTTCCAGTCCGGCATCAACACCGACGGTGCCCACAACTGGGCCACCACCCGCAAGCTGCAGCAGGGCGACATCCTCTCGCTCAACTGCTTCCCCATGACCTCCGGCTACTACACCGCCCTGGAGCGCACCCTCTTCCTGGGCCAGCCGGATGAGCGTTCCCTGGAACTGTGGAACATCAACGTGGAGGTGCACAAGCGCGGCCTGGAACTCATCAAGCCCGGTGCCGTCTGCAAGGACATCGCCGCGGAACTGAACGAGATCTACATCAGCCACGGGCTGCTGGCCAACCGCACCTTCGGCTACGGGCACTCCTTCGGCGTCCTCAGCCACTACTACGGCCGCGAAGCCGGGCTGGAACTGCGCGAGGACATCGATACCGTCCTGGAGCCCGGCATGGTGGTCTCCATGGAGCCGATGATCACCGTGGCCGACGGCCAGCCGGGCGCCGGCGGCTACCGCGAGCACGACATCCTGGTCATCGGCGAGGACAACTCGGTGGAGAACATCACCAAGTTCCCGTTCGGCCCGGAGAAGAACATCATCGGGGCCTAACCGTCCAGCACTGGAAGCGGCGTCACGCACACGTGGCGCCGCTTCCGCCGTTTAGGGAAAGATGGTGTCCACCATGACTCCTGCAAAGACCAGCCAAAAAGACGCCGCAGACAACGACGCCGCAGACAACGACGCCGCAGGTGACAACGGCAGCGCCGGCACCGGCACCAATGGTGGGGCGGACGCCAAAGGTGCCTCCGTCGTCGTCAACGCCATCGCCGTGCTGCGCACCTTCAGCGCCGAGGAACCCCTGCTGGGAGTTACCGAAATCGCCGGCCGCGTGGGAATGCATAAGAGTTCCGTTTCCCGGATCCTGGCCACCCTGGAGCAGGAAGGCCTGGTGGAACGGGACCCCGAAACCCGCCGGTTCCGCCTGGGCCTGGGGCTGATCGCCGTGGCCGGGCCGCTGCTGGCGGAAATGGACGAGCGCCGCGTGGCGTACCCCGTGCTGCGCCGGCTCACCGAGCAAACGGGGGAGACCAGCGCCCTCATGCTGTGGAATGGCGACGAGGCAATTTGTGTGGAGCAGATCGCCAGCCCCCACCAGATCAAACACACCACGCCCCTCGGCGCGCGCTACCGGGACGCCATGAGTGCCTCGGTGCAGGTCTTCCTCGCCCACCAGCCCGCCGAGCGGGTCCGCGAACTCCTGCGCAGCGGCGCCGTCACCTTCCCGGGAATGGACGACGCCGGACTGGCGGCTTACGAAGCCCGGCTCAAGGAAGTTGCGGGGCGTGGCTGGGCCGGGAACTACGGCGAGTCCTCCATGGACGAAGTGGGGGTCGCCGCGCCTGCCTACGACCACCGCGGCGACGTCACCGCCGTCGTGCTCATACCAGCCCCAAGGTTCCGCGTGTCACGCGAACGGCTGGAAGACCTCGGCGAAGCCTGCATGGCCGCGGCCGCCCAGGTCACCACGCGGCTTGGCGGGCGGGCCAGCCAGAACTCGTAAGCGGGCCAGACGGTGGGTCAGGGCAGACCGGCCATCCGTACCGCCAGGTGCAGCGCCGCCAGCCTGCCGGTGCCGCGGGGATCGCCGCCGCACAGATCGAAGATGCGCTGCAGCCGGTGGTGCATCGACTGCCGCTCCAGGTGCAGTTCGCGGGCCGACTGGGCCGTGTTGCAGCCCGAATCGAGCCAGACCTGCAGCGTCTCCATCAGCTGGGACTGCCGCTGCGCATCATGCTGCAGGACGGCACGCAGGTGATGGTTGACGAAGGCTTCCCGGGCTGACGCCGGCAGCCCCGTCAGCGCCAGGCTCTCCACGGCTGCGTCGTCGGCGTCGATCACCACCAGGCCGTGGGCCGGCGGCCGCCTGCGCGGTGAGGCGTTGCGGCGCCGCACCTGGCGCACATCCAGGGCGCGGCGTGCCTCGGCCAGGGACCAAGCGGCATCGGCCACCCCGTCAACCATCGGGCCGACGGAGATCACCGCGTCGTGGTTGCCTTCGAGTGCCTGCAGCGAAGTGAGCAGCTCGCGCCGCACCCGTGCTGTGTCGGCGCAGGGGAGTCCCGCCATCACCACCAGTTCCGCGTCGTCCAGGTAGGCGGCGCTCGGGATCCGGCCGGCGCCCAGGAACGCCTCGATGGCTCCGCGGAGTTCCTGCGGGGATGCTGCGTGGACGGCGGCCACCACCAGCGGCGAATCAAGGGGAAACCCTGCCCCCGGGGCCAGCTGTTCCAGGCGCCATTCGGGGGCGGACGTGAGGACGGCGCGCATGAGTTCGGCCCCGGCTTGGGCGTGCAGGCCGGGCGGGGTGTGCTGCAGCAGCGCCAGGCCAAGGATGTCCACGGCGCGTTCCCCGGCCACCTGCGCCAGCGCAGTGTCCCCGCCGTGCGGGACGAGGACTTCCAGCCTGCCCATCAGGACACCGCGCACCGGGATGTCCACGCTCATGACAGTCCCGGCGGGCGCCTCGGGAGCTGCGGGCGCCGCCGGAAGCTCCGGCGCCTCGATGCCCGCGTCCGCCCCGGACCCGTCCGTACCTTCGAGGGTCCCGGCGGCGTCGCCCGCCCTGCCGCCGTCGAACGCCGTGCCGCTGCCATGGCCCGCGCCGCCGTCGGCCGTCCCGCCGCCGTCCGTGCCGGCGTCGTGCGAAGCCTCGCGTTCCGCTGCGTCCAAACCTTCCGGCAGTGCGCTGCCCAGGTCAACGCCCCACGGGGAAATCAGGCGGACCGCGGACGCAGTGATGCCGGCCAGGACGCCAAGGATCTTGTCCAGGGACGCGCCGTGGGCCAGCTCGGCAGCCATGGCACGGGTGGCGGCGTCCGCCTGGTGCAGGTGCCCGGCCGACTCGCTGACCAGGATGGAATTGATGGCCTGCATGACGCCCACGAAGGGCACCACCTTGCGCAGCTCCACCACCGGAAGCCCGTACTCGGCCGCCGTTTCCAGCATGTTGGCGGGTACCTCGGGGAGCACTCCGCCGGTCTCGATGGCCAGGGCCGCAATGCCGCGCTGGGCCAGCTCACGGACGTAATCCCCGCGCCTGGCGGGCGTGGCCGTGGCCAAGGTGATGCCGCCGCATAGCAGCAGTTCGCCGCCGCGCAGCAGCGGCGCGATGTCCAGGACTTCGCTTGAGTGCACCCAGCGGACGGGCTGTGCGGAGGTGTCCGTGCCGAGCGGATGGACCACGGGCCCGGCTGCTGCGAGGGCTGGGTGGGCGAGTATTTCACCAAGAGAAACTGACACGACAGTCCGTAACGTAGAAGTGGAATCTGTTCGACACATCGTATCTTGTTTACTGTGATTGGGGCCACATAGCCTTGTGAGTACGAAATCCACCTCACGGAGGCCCCCATGCAAGAAAAGCTTTCAACTTCAGCGCAAAGGCGCGCTGGTTCTGACGCAAACGGCCACACAGACCACTCCACCACAGACCACTCCGCCGTCGACCACGAAGCCTGGCTTCAGCCCATCCCCGAGTCCGCCCGCACCCGCAAGGTATCCGGCCAGTTCTGGATCTGGGCCGGCGCCAACCTGGCACCCATCAACTGGGTCCTCGGGGCGCTCGGGATCCACCTGGGACTCGGCTTCGCGGACACCGTCACCGTCCTTGTCCTCGGCAACCTGATCGGCATGCTGCTCTTCGGCTGCTTCGTACTTCTGGGCCAGAAAACCGGAGCCACCGGCATGGTCCTGGCCCGCGCAGCCTTCGGCCGGCGCGGAAACTACCTCCCCGCCGCCATCCAGGCGCTGCTGGTAATCGGATGGTGCGCAGTCAACACCTGGATCATCCTTGACCTGGTAATGGCACTCTTCGGAACGCTCGGCTGGGTGGACCCCGAAGCCCACAACTACGCCTGGAAGATTGGCGTGGCCACCACCATCATGGCTGCCCAGGTTGCCATTGCCTGGTTCGGCTACAAAGCCATCGCCGCCTTCGAAAAGTGGACGGTGCCGCCCACCATCATCATCCTCGCGGTCATGTCCGCCGTGGCCTGGTTCGGCATGAAGATCGACTGGGGCTACGCCGGCCCCGCGGGCAACATCCTCGAAGGCTCGGAACGCATCGCAGCCATGAGCGCCGTGATGACCGCCATCGGCATCGGCTGGGGCATCACCTGGTTCACCTACGCCGCTGACTACTCCCGCTTCGTCAGCACCTCGGTTCCCAAAAAGAAGGTCTACCTGGCCTCGGTCCTGGGCCAGTTCATCCCGGTGGTCTGGCTGGGCATCCTTGGCGCCAGCCTTGCCACGAACAGCGGCGAAGTTGACCCCGGAAAGCTGATCGTCCAGAACTTCGGCGTCATGGCGCTGCCGGTCCTGCTGATGGTGCTGCACGGCCCCATCGCCACCAACATCCTGAACATCTACACCTTCTCGGTCGCCACGCAGGCCCTGGACATCTCCATCAGCCGCCGCAAGCTCAACCTGTTCGTGGGCGTCTTCTCCCTCGCCGCCGTCGTGTTCTTCATCTTCCAGGAGAACTTCGCCGAGGTGCTGGACGCCTGGCTGATCGGCCTGGTGGCCTGGGTGGCTGCGTGGGGCGGCGTCATGCTGGTGCACTACTTCTGGCTGGAGAAGCGCTGGCCGGGCGGAGCCGAGCGGCTCTTCGACGGCATCGGCACCCGCCGGCTCCCGGGCGTCAACTGGGCCGGCGTCACCTCGCTCCTGGCCGGCATCTTCGCCACCTGGATGTTCATGTACGGCCTTGTACCCGCCATGCAGGGCCCCATCGCCGTGGCCCTGGGCGGCTGGGACCTCTCCTGGCTGGCCGGCGGACTCACCAGCGCCGGCGTCTACGCAATCCTCGGCCCGCGGGTCCACCGCCGCTACGTCACCGGCGCCAGCACCGACGCCAAGGCCGCGGCTGCCCTGGCCGCCGAAAACCCGGACAGCGCCGCAGCACTCCCGGTCATCTGACCCGCACTTCCACTCAACACCCCAGCTGTACAGGCGGGCGCACGGCGCCCGCCGAAAGGAATCCATCGTGAACCAGCCCGCCATCGCGGACCTCCTGCACCCCATCACCTGGCCTGAAGCCTTCAAGGCCGCAGCGTCCTTCACGTTCGACGTTGACGCCGAGTCCTGCACCATCGCCCACGACCCCACCAGCACGCGGCGGATGTCGCTGATGACCCACCAGTCCTACGGGCCCAAAGTGGCGGTGCCGCGGCTGCTGAAGATCCTTGAGCGCCAGGACATCCGGGCCACGTTCTTCATCCCGGGATTCACGGCGGAGTCTTACCCGGACATCGTCCGGCAGATCGTGGACGGCGGGCACGAGGTGGGCCACCACGGCTACCTGCATGAGCCGATGCAGGGCATCGACGCCGCCACCGAGGCCAGCTACATGGACCGCGGCCTCGAAGCCTTGGCCAAGGTGGCGGGGGTGCGGCCGGTGGGGTACCGGGCGCCGTGGTGGGAACTGAACTGGCACTCGCCGGGCCTGCTGGCGGACCGCGGGTTCCTCTACGATTCGAGCCTGCTCGACGGCGACGCCCCCTACCGCTTCGCCGTCGCCGCCGACGATCCCCGGGACATCGTGGAGATCCCCGTGGACTGGACGCTGGACGACTGGGAGCAGTACGCCTTCTACCCGGGAGTCACCGGCAGCGGCGTCATCGAAAGCCCCGCCAAGGTCCTCGAAATGTGGACGCTCGAGGCTGAAGCCCACCACTCGCAGGGCAGCTGCTTCGTCCTCACCAACCACCCGTTCATCTCCGGCCGGCCCTCCAAAGCCTTGGCCCTGGAACAGCTCATCGAGCGGGTCAAGGGCATGGACGGCATGTGGGTGACCACCATGGACGAGATCGCCCGGCACACCAAGGCCTCGGTCACCGAAATCCACACCCACGCCCGGATCGACGTGCCGGTATTCCCGGGCGCGGGTGCAGCGTTCACGCCGGCGGCAGTGCGGGAGGGGGCGCTGAAGTAGGCCAAGCCAAAACAGCAGCGGACGACGGCGGGAGGTTCCCGCCGTCGTCCGCTTGCGTAGTAGGTCTTGGACCAGACAGACCGGTCTGTCTGGTTTTGGTGTAGTGTCTGCGGGGATGGTAAACGCAAACAGCTCTGTGGCTGACCCGATAGGCGCCGATGCCCGTTCACGGCCCATGCAGGTTGGTGCGCGGGAGCGTATTTTGGCTGCCGCTGATGAGCTGTTCGCGCAGCGCAGCATTCGCGATGTTGGCGTAAATGAGCTGATTTTGCGTGCGGGGGTGGCTAAGGCCACGTTCTACGGGCACTTCGCCTCCAAGGATGATGTGGTCCTGGCCTTCTTGGAACGCTGCCATCAGAGCCTTACTGTCGAGGCGATCATCGCTGAATGCAAAAGGACAACCGACGACCCAACAGCCCAGTTGCTGGTCATTTTCGACGTTCTGGACGGGTGGTTCCGCCGGGATGACTTCCAAGCGTGCGCATTCGTGAGCACGATGCTTGAGATGGGCCCCACCCACCCCTTAGGAGAGGCGTCCATCAGCTATTTGGCCCAGGTGAGGGACTTCATGCGAACCCTCGCTGCGGACGCAGGTCTTGACCAGCCGGATGAATTTGCCCGGTCCTGCCACATTCTGACTAAGGGCTCCATTATTTCTGCAGTGGAGGGAGACAGGGAGGCAGCCGTGCTGGCCCAAAGGATGGCCGCTTCCCTCATTTCCGTCCACGGAGGCACCGCCGCTTTGGCCGGGAGCGGACCGTCGGCCGCCGGCAAGCTAATCCATTGGTAGCCACGCTCCACTCTCGCATTCCGGCTCCCGGGCCAGGATGCGGCTGATTCGGCCTCACCTTTGTTTTCACGCCGGAGGATTACCCGGTGGTTCCGCTTCGCGTCGCTTGCGCGGGGCACCGAGTTTTGACGCTGTAGAAAAAACGGCGGACACACCACTTTGTCGAAAAGAGCCACTATGGCGTATTCACAGTTCGATCATTTCCTTCAGGAAGCCACCTATCGTGATCAGGAGTCGGAATCGACTCTTGATGGGGATTCGCTTTATGGGCTCTACACCAGCTGGTGCAGCCTATCCAGCAGCGCCCCTCGGACGGAGCACTCATTCTGGGCCGCGATGAGACTTCGCGTTGGTCCCGGACAGGGCTTGCGTATGAAGGGACCGGCTGCCGCCGACTATATTCTCACCAGCTACCCGGCCCTGCTATGAACCCCACCGCGGCCGCATCGGCAGGCAGCTACGTTCCCCGACACGCTCATCAGCCGCGGGGCAAACGGCCCTGGTGCCCGACGTGTGACAACGATCCGTACCTTGAAGTTGAGTCTCCGACCGTTTCGGGTCGGCAGGCAGGCACTCTCGCTGTCGCTGTTGCCTGTTCCAATTGTCGCGGATCATGGGTTCTCGACACCACGGCAGAGCATCTTGCCGCCCTCCCGCGCCTCCAACCGAGCAAGAGGGTACAACCCATCGGAGCCGCTGCTCTTCCGAGTGCGAAGAACGCGTGCTCCGGCCCCGTCCCCCTGGCCAGGACCACCGCGTTGCCGGGCCCCTGATTTGTACGTTTACCCCGAACGATAAAATCCACGGTGAGAGTGCCGCGTGCACTGAGCTACCACCATTGTGATCTGCCGCAGGTAGACGCTCCCTTTTGCGAACATATCGCTACCAATCCTTTCGGAGTGTCTCGTCCGGAACGACATAGGAGCTGGAGTAGTGAACCCAATCGTCCCTGCGTCCCTCCCTGAAAAGGCGATCTGCGACCATTTGGCACTCCTGCCAGTCTTTCCGGGAGTCCTGCGGCCCATAGCCGACGGCTTGACCGAGTTGATTTAAAGTCACCAGCTGTGTGACTCCCGGCGCAGTCGCTACTTCGTAGGTGAAAGTTCCTTCGAGGGAGAACCACCTCTTGCGGATGGGAGTTTCGATCAGACGGAAGTAAGCGCTTCCGTTGGCGAACATGGCAGCAGCCGCGCTCTTTTTCGATTCAGGCTCAGCATTGACGAAATCCGTGAACTTCTGGAGAAGTTCTTCGTACTCGGCGTTGAGGACTTCATCCACCGCTCCGTCCTTCTGCACGTACCGGTCACTGAGGCTTCCGCTGCCGCCCTTCATTGACGACCGGAGCCACAGTCGGACCTCCTCCACAGACTCTTCCGATGGTTCGCTCTGGAGCGCTCTGGCAAGCGATTCGTACTTGAGCGCCACGACAGAGAGGTCCATGTGTCTTAGCAGGGACGCAAATCGCATCATGTCGGCTGCCAGTACTTCAGTGTCCGTTTCCATCCGGCTCCTTTCGCGGGTAGGGGTAAAGCTAACCACCGGAGGACGACGCCTTCACGGTTTTCCGGTCTGAGGAAGCCGATCCGCTCGGGGCCCTCAGAAATCGTGTCGGACGCACTTCAGCGTCCGACAGGGGAATCCTCAGCGGGCAGCCTCAAGGGCGACCAGTCGCTTCTCCATGCAAAGAAGTCGTGGCCGATCTTCCCAGGATGGAACAGGGATGAACCCACGTTTCCCATACAGCCGAATTGCATCGTCTCGCCAATCCCACACCGTCAGACGGATAGGAAGATCCTGCTGTCTGATTGCGGCATCCATCAAGGCGGAGCCCACGCGATATCCTCGCGCGCCGGGTTCAACCCAAAACCGCTTGATCTCGCGTGCCTCTGCTGTCTGCTGTACGACCACCACTCCGACCGGAGAATTTCCCAGTTCAGCGACGTAAACATCCGCGCTCAGGTAGGCACGCTCTGGGCGGTCGACTTCCTGGCGATAGCGTTCGGGGAGGTCTGCGTCTCTGAAGGTGCCGCCCAAGTAGGTAGCTTTCTCGCGTTCGGTTTGTATCAGGTACGCCTCGACCAGCCGACTTACCGCTTCGGCGTCCGGGCCGCTGAGATCCGCTGGGCGGACGATAAGCGATCTAAGTTCGGTTCCCATCGCTTCATTCTGGCAAAGACTCGAGCAATCACATCAGAGGTGCCCGTAAGCCAGTCCCTTACTGCAACTAACAGGGTCTGACCTGCCTCTGGCACCCCCGATTCACGCAAGATTTCCAGCGCCTGGCGTTTCCCAGAACCACGTCTCGAAGCTGCCCGAATCGGCAGGCTTGTAGCTGGATGTCGGGCTTAGGCGGGCCGGGTGTCCTACCGGCGTGCTAGACAGGTCCCTAAGAACCCGGACCAGGAGAACCCGCCATGACCAATGCCATCCGGCTTGAACGCCGCTTCGAACATCCCCAGGACGCCGTCTGGGCTGCCCTGACCACACCGGAACTGCTGGCCCGCTGGTGGGCGCCGGGAAACATCGCGCCCGTCCCCGGCCACCGGTTCACCCTGGACATGGGCAACTGGGGCCAGCAACAGTGCGAGGTCCTCACCGTGGAGCCGGGCACTGCCATCAGCTTCCTGTTTTCCGAGGGCATGCTGGGCACCACCATCACCTGGACGCTGGAATCCGCGGCGGACGGAACGGTGCTCCACTTCGAGCACGCCGGCTTCAACCCGGAAACGCCCATGGGCCGGACCGCCTACCAGGGGATGGGCAGCGGCTGGCCCGGCCTGCTGAACCGGATCGACGGGGTCCTGGCCGGCCAGCCTGACGGGCGTCAGTAACCGCCGGGCCGCTCCTGAAGGAGTGCCCGCAGCAGGTTGGTGGTCTGGTCCGCGCACTGCTTGATGCCGCGCAGGTGCTGGGCCGCCAGCCGGGGGAGGGCCGAGGCCGAGCCGTTGCCGCGGGAAGCGGTGCGCAGCGCCCGCTCCAACTCCAGGGCCAGGCCGGCCAGCCGCTCCGCACCGATCATCTGGCTGGAGGTCTTCAGACTCAGGATGGCATCGAGGGCACCCGGAGCGTCGCCGGTGGTGAACGTCAGGCGCACCTTCTGGATCCGGTGCGGCAGGTTGGCGATGAAGTCCTGGATGAACACCTGCCACACGCCTTCGTCGTCGTCCAGGTCGGAGCGGAGCCGTTCCAGCACCGCCTTGTCCAGCAGCGGCAGCGCGTAGCCGTCTTCCTGCGTCACGGTCCCCCACCCCGCACGTCCCGCTGCCGGCCCATGATGTGCCTCCCGCTGTCCGCATACCTGCGCGATGCTGCGGCAGGACTTTCAACGGACGGTACGTGCCCGCGGGGCCGGAGCGCATGAGTGGTGGGTACTCGCATTTCCGGGTACCGACCCCTGCTTACAGTGGTGTTTACCTCCGGTAGCCTGTTGGGATGGTTCGGGGAATGGCTGAGTTCGGCGGCGAGGGCATCATGCTCGCCGGGGCTGGCCGTGCCCTGCTGCTGCAGCTGGCCAACCCGGCCGTGGGACGCGGCGTGGCAGAACACAGCACCTTCGAGGGCCGCCCGGTCAACCGGCTCAAGGGCACGCTCACCTACGTGTATGCCATCGTCTACGGCACCGACGAACAGGTGAAGGAAGTCCGCCGCCGGGTGAACCGGGCCCACGTGCCGGTCCGGCGCCCGGACACCGCGGAGTCGCCCGGCTACAGCGCTTACGATCCCGAACTCCAGCTCTGGGTGGTGGCAACGCTCTACGACACCGCCCGCACCGTCATTGAAAAGGTCTACGGCCCGCTCGACGCCGGCACGGCCGATGCGATGTACCGCGACTATGCGCGGCTAGGTACAGCCCTGCAGGTTCCCGAAGGCATGTGGCCGCAGGACCGGGCCGCGTTCGGCCGCTACTGGGACGAACAGGTGGCCACCCTCCAGGCCGGACCAGCCGGCATCCGGGTGGCGCACGGCCTGCTCTACCCCAAGCACACCGCCCTCTGGTACCGGGCTATCATTCCGCCCGCCCGCTTCCTCACCGCAGGGTTCCTGCCGGAGCGGATCCGCCAGGACTTCGGCCTGCCGTGGAACGACCGCCATGAGCGCCGCTTCAACAGCACCATGCGGATGCTGTCGCTCACCTACCCCAGGCTTCCGCGGGGGATCCGGCACGGGCTCAAGGACTACCTCCTGGGCGAACTGGACAAGGACATCCGCCGGAACAGCCAGTCAGCCAAGCGTCAGGGAGTCAGTGCGTAGTTCCACCCCGGTTGAGCAGCGGATCGACGAAAGCGCCCGCCGCTTCCTTGCCACCGCGCCCGCCAACGGCGCCAAAGCCAAGCTCACGGAGTTCGTGGTGTTCGGCCTCAAACAGGGCTGGGCCTGCATCTTCGGCGCCGGCCTCCTGGCGGTGCTCATGGCGGCCCGACTCTGGTACCCGGACAGCGCGGCGCTGGCCCGCAACGACCTCCTGACCCTCGCCGCCGTCGTGATCCAAATCCTGATGGTCGCCTTCAAACTCGAGACACTGAAGGAACTGCGGGTCATCGTGCTGTTCCACCTGGTGGGGACCTGCATGGAACTGTTCAAGACGGACGTGGGTTCCTGGTCCTACGAGGCCGAGGGCGTGCTCCGGATCGGCGCCGTGCCCCTCTTCAGCGGCTTCATGTACGCGGCAGTGGGTTCCTACATGGTGCGCGTCTACCGGCTCTTCGACCTCCGGTTCGCCAACTACCCACGCAGGTGGATCACCGCAATCGTGGCGGCGGCCATCTACGTCAACTTCTTCAGCCACCATTACATCTGGGACCTGCGCTGGGTGCTGCTCGCCGCCGTCGTGGTGGTTTTCGGCCGCTGCGTGATGCACTTCCGGGTCTTCCGGCGGAGTTTCCGGATGCCGTTGGTGGTTTCGTTCCTGCTGGTGGCGCTGTTCATCTGGATTGCCGAGAACATCGCCACCTGGTCCGGGGCGTGGCTCTATCCCAGCCAGGTGGCCGGCTGGCACCCGGTGGGCCTGGAGAAGCTCGTGGCATGGTTCCTGCTGATGATCATTTCCGTGGTGCTGGTGGCCTGGGTCTACAAGCCGGCGCCCCCGGACGAAAAAAGCGGACGACGGCGGGAAGTTCCGCCGCCGTCCGCCACGCTGCCCGTGGGCACGGGCGAGGGTCAGTCCTCGTAAGTGTTGGCGATGTACACATCGCACGGGGCGTTGTGCGCCACGCTGTTGGCCACGCTGCCCAGGAGCCGGCCGATGCCGCGCATCCTGCGGTTGCCCACCACGATCAGCTGGGCATCCAGGCGGATGGCTTCCTTGATGAGCGAATCGGCGGGCTTGCCGCGCGCAGCGAAGTGGGTGACCTGCACTCCCGGCCTGGAGACGCCCAGGGATTCGGCAACATGCTGCGCGCTGTCACCCCGGAAAACCGTCACCTGGTCAGAGCCCGAACCGAAGGTCTCGGGGCTCTCCGACTCGAACCCGGTCACCACGTGCAGCGACGCTCCGAGCGACTCCGCCAGGTCCAGTGCCACTTCTGCAGCTTTACGCGCTGATGCGCTGGCATCCACGCCTACAACGACTACTCCACTCATGGGGGCTCCTTCATTCGGGGGCAATACCGTCAAGGGGCCAGTCTAAAGGAGGGGCCCGCGGATGCGGCGGCGCATGGAACCGAGGTTGCGGTGTCCGGTCAGGTGTTTGCCGCCAGCATCGGCTCGCCCGGGGAGTGCTGGCTCCGCTGGACTGCGCCGGGTTGGCCCGGCGTATGCCGGCCCCGGCTGTACTGGCTTTCGGGACGGGCCAGGCCGAAGTGCTCACGCAGCGTCCATCCGGAGTACTCGGTGCGGAACAGGCCGCGGCACTGCAGGATGGGGACCACCTCGTCAGCGAACGCATCGAAGCCCCCGGGCAGCCACGGCGGCATGATGTTGAACCCGTCCGCGGCGCCGCCCTCGAACCAGCGCTGGATCTCGTCCGCCACCTGCATGGGAGTGCCGGCAAAAACGTAGTGTCCCCGGGCACCGGCGAACCGGTGCAGCACCTGGCGGACGGTGAGGTTTTCGCGGCGGATGATGTCCAGCACCAGCTGGCTGCGGCTGCCCGCCTGACCCGCGGTGGCCAGCAGCTCCGGCGGGAACGGCCCGTCCAGCGGCACCCCGTCCAGGTCGATGCCCAGCAGCTTCCGCAGGATGCCCAGCCCGTATTCCGGCTGGGTGAGCTCGTCGAACTCCTGCTTCAGGGCTTTCGCTTCCGCCTCGGTGGAGCCCAGGTACGGGCTGATGCCGGGCAGCACCAGGAGCTGGCCGGGGTCCCGGCCGAACGCCGCCGCCCGGGCTTTGATGTCCGAGTAGAACTCCTGCGCGCTGCCCAGTGACTGATGGGCCGTGAACACCGCTTCCGCATGTTCGGCGGCAAAGGCCTTGCCGTCTTCGGACGAACCTGCCTGCACGTAGACGGGCCGGCCCTGCGGGGAGCGCGGTGTGTTCAAGGGCCCTGCCACGCGGAAGTACCTGCCCTCATGCTCTACCGGATGGATCCGTGACGTGTCGGCGAAAACTCCCGTGCCGGCATCGGCCACTACTGCGTCGTCCTCCCAGCTGTCCCAGAGCTTGCCCACAACGCGGACAAAGTCGTCAGCCCGGTCGTAGCGTTCAGCGTGCGGCGGGTGCTGGTCCAGCCCGAAGTTCTGTGCCGCCCGCTCCGCGCCGGTGGTCACGATGTTCCAGCCGGCGCGGCCGTTGCTGAGGTGGTCCAGCGAGGCGAACAGCCGGGCCGCGTTGTACGGCTCCAGGTACGTGGTGCTGGCCGTGCCGATCAGCCCGATCCGCTCCGTGGCCACCGAAATCGCGGACAGCCACGTGAACGGTTCGATCCGGAACCGGGTGGCGAACTGGACGTTGCTTTCCAGCGCCGGGCCGTCCGCGTAGAACACCGCGTCCAGTTTCGCGGCCTCGGCCCGCTGCGCCAGCTCCTGGTAGAACCGGATATCCAGCAGCCGGTCGGTGTGGGACTTCGGGTGCCGCCACGCTGCCTCGTGGTGGCCGCCCGGGTAGATGAACAGGTTGAGTTTCAGCTGCCGGCCCATCAGAACGCGGAGCCGATCGATGCGAGCTCCGGCGCTTCAGCACCCTCGTACCGGTTCTCCGGGCGGGCAAGGCCGTAGTGCTCCCGCAGCGTCCGCCCGGCGTACTCGGTGCGGAACAGCCCGCGCTCCTGGAGGATGGGCACTACCTGGTCCACGAACGTTTCCAGCCCGGAGGGGAGCACCGGCGGCATGATGTTGAACCCGTCCGCCGCGCCGCCGTCGAACCATTCCTGGATGGCGTCCGCCACCTGCACCGGGGTGCCCGTAAACGTGCGGTGACCGCGGCCCCCTCCCAGCCGGCCAATTAGCTGCCGCACCGTGAGCTGCTCCCGGCGGGCCAGCTGCACGATCAGCGTGTAGCGGCTCTTGGCGCCCTCGATCTCATCCTCGCTGGGCAGGTTGTCCGGCAGCTGGCGGTCCAGCGGCAGGTCCTCCGGCTCCACCCGCAGAGTCTTGGCCAGCTGGATCCGGGCGTACTCGGGCTTGATCAACCGGTCCAGCTCACGCTCCAGCTCCAGGGCTTCCTCCACGGTGGCGCCAATGACGGGCACGATTCCGGGGAGGATCTTGATGGTTTTCGGGTCCCGGCCGGCAGCGGCGGTGCGGGCCTTGAGGTCGCGGTAGAACTCCTGCGCGTCGGCGAGGGTCTGGTGCGCGGTGAACACAGCGTCCGCGTACTTCGCGGCGAGATCCTTACCGTCCTCGGACGAGCCTGCCTGCACGATCAGCGGGTGGCCCTGCGGGGAGCGGGGCACATTGAGCGGTCCGCGGACCTTGAAGTGCTTGCCCTCGTGGTCCACGGTGCGGATCCTGTCCGCGTCGCCCCACACGCCCTCTTCCTTGTCGGCAAGGACGGCGTCGTCCTGCCAGCTGTCCCACAGCTTCTGCGCCACCTCAATGAACTCGCCGGCACGCTCGTACCGGACGGCGTGGGCGGGCTGATCGTCCACACCGAAGTTGCGGGCGGCGTCCGGGCCGGCCGTGGTCACCACGTTCCAGCCGGCCCGTCCGCCGCTGGCCCAGTCCACTGAGGCGAAGCGGCGGGCCAGGTTGAACGGCTCGTTGTAGGTGGTGGACGCGGTGGCGATCAGCCCGATCCGCTCCGTGGCACCGGCGATGGCGGTGAGGAGCACCGTGGGTTCGAGCTTGCCCGCGGGGCGGCGGCCCACCTCGCCGAACAGGACGGGGGAGTCGGCGAAGAAGATCGAGTCCAGCTTGCCGCGTTCGGCGGTGCGGGCGAGGTTCTTGTAGTGCTCCACGTCGGTGCTGGCCCGGGGGTCGCTCTCCGGCAGCCGCCAGGAGGCTTCGTGGTGGCCGGTGCTCATGAGGAAGGCGTTGAGGTGGAGGTGGCGCTGCGGTTCAGTGGGCGTGCTGCTCATGGAAGTCTCCTTGGAAAGTTCTGGGTTAGCGGCCGACGCCGGCGGGCTGGGCGGGGTGGACAGGCTTCGGAGCGTGCGCGGCTTCGACGCCCAGGGCGGTGAGCAGGTCGCGGCGGAGCGCTTCGTGGCGGGCGGCATCGGCTGACGATCCGATCTCCGGTGCAACAGTGCGAACGGTGGCGATCCGGCCGTGGTCCAGCACCACGATCCTGTCGGCCAGGGCGATGGCCTCATCCACGTCGTGGGTGACCAGCAGGACCGCCGGCCGGTGCGCGGCCACGAGGTCCTGGAGCAGGCCGTGCATCCTGATCCGGGTCAGCGCGTCGAGGGCGCCGAACGGTTCGTCTGCCAGCAGGAGCTGCGGCTCACGGACCAGGGATCGGGCCAGGGCGACGCGCTGCTGTTCACCGCCGGACAGCTCGTGCGGCCAGGCTTTTTCGCGGCCCGCGAGCCCCACCTCGGCGAGGGCCCTGCGCGCCCGGCTCTCGGCGTCGTGCTCTCGCAAACCAAGGGTGACGTTGCCCAGGACCGTGTCCCACGGCAGGAGCCGGGAGTCCTGGAACACCACTGACACGCGGTCCGGGACGCTGATGACGCCGCTGCCGCGGACGTCGTGGTCCAGCCCTGCCAGGGCGCGGAGCAGGGTGCTCTTGCCGCAGCCGCTGGGTCCAAGGAGTGCCACGAATTCGCCGGGTGCGATGTCCAGGTCCACGCCGTTCAGGACGCCTTTGGGCCCGAAACTGCGGACCACGTCCCGCACGGACACCGCGGCCTTGGCGGCGTCCGCGGAGGGGTTGGTGAGTGGACGGGATGCGACGGCGGTCAGCCCGCCAGGGTGCGCTGCCATGAGAGGGCCTTTCGTTCGATGAAGCGGACAATGCCGTCGGAGAGCAGGCCAAGGATGCCGTAGACAGCCAGGCCGAGGACGATGATGTTGGTTTGGCCGTAGGTGCGGGCGAGCTCCATCATGTAGCCGATGCCGCTGGTGGCGTTGATCTGTTCCACCACCACCAGGGACACCCACGCGCCGGTGACCGCGAAGCGCAGGCCCAGGAAGAACCCGGGCAGGGCGCCGGGGAGTACCACCTTGCGGATGAAGCCGGTCCGGCTCAGGCCAACGGTCTGTGCCAGTTCCACGTAGCGCAGGTCGATGCCGCGCAGCCCGGCGTGGGTCTGCAGGTAGATCGGGACGAACACGCCCAAAGTGATGGTGAGGACCTTCATGGTCTCGTCGATGCCGAACCACAGGATCAGCAGCGGGATCAGGGCCAGGCCGGGGATGGCGCGCTTGATCTGCACGGGGCCATCGATCAGTGCTTCGCCGATCCGGCTCAGCCCGGCCAGGAGTGCCAGGGTTGCGCCGACAACGATTCCGAAGAACAGCCCCAGGCCCGCGCGCTGGGCGGAGATGGCGAGGTTCTCCTGGAGCCGGCCGTCGGCGATCAGCTCCCCTGCGGTGGCCACCACGGTCCAGGGTTCGGAGAGGATGCGTGGATCGAGGATGCCGGTGGCGGACGTGACGGTCCAGAGTGCCAGCAGCGCTCCGGGGCCGAGCAACCAGGCGAGCCGGCGGCGCCTGCCCGGGCCCAGCCGCTTGCCGGTGGGCCGGACGTCGTCACGCTTATCGAGGTCCGGGTCCAGGTGGGGTTCGACGGCGGGACGGTCCAGTACGGCGCTCACGCGGCACCTGCCGTGGCGGCCGCGGCGAAGGACGTGCCGCCGATGGCCTCGAACCGGGTGTCGTAAAGGTCCGTGGCCTTCAGTTGCGGCTTCTTCTGTTCGCGGGACAGCAGGTCGATGGTCTGCTGGTGGCGTTCGATGGCCTCGGTCCACGAGGTGGGGATGTCCCGTTTGCCGGTGGCTTCGATCAGGTACTGGCCGTCCTCGCGGGACAGGCCCTGGTCCTTGACGTAGTAGCCGGCCAGCCATTCCTCCGGGTGGTCTTCCACCCAGCGCTGGGCCTTGCCCCATACCTCCACGTACTTTGCCAGTGCCGCTGCCTTGGCGGGGTCGGCCAGGACGCCGGCGGGGGAGTAGAGGTGGCCGGGGTCATCCCGCAGGCCGTGGCGGAGGGTGGTGGCGCCGTCGTCCTTGTATTTGGCGAGGTAGCGCTTGATCTGGACTCCGCCCAGCGGTGCGGCGTCCACCTGCTTGCTGGACAGCGCGGAGGCGTAGGCGTCGCCGGTGCTGGGCAGTTCCACGAGCTTCACGTCCTCTTGGTTGAGGCCGGCCTTGTCCAGGATGCGCAGGACCAGGGCGCCCTGTGCCTGGCCGGGGCTGTACGCCACCTTCTTGCCGCGCAGGTCCTCCAGCTTCGTGATCCCGGCCCCGGGCGCGACGCCGAGTTCGTAGATGGGGTGGTTCACGGCGTCCTGGCGGTAGACGGCGGCGATGATGCGCACGTCAAGGCCGGTCCAGGTGGCGTGGATGGGCGGGATATCGGCCACCGAGCCGACGTCCAGGGCATTGGCCCGGAACGCTTCGGTGGTTTGTGGCCCGCCGGAGAGGTTGGCGAACTCCACGTTGATGCCGGCCAGTTCCTTGTTCAGGCCGTAGAGTTCCAATGCCACGCGGATGCTGGGGTCGCCCACCGTGATGGTGGTGCCGGGCGGTACCGATGACGCCAGCGGGGCGAGGGCTTCCTGGCTGATCCGCTCGCCGCCGGCGGTGGCGGAACCGCCGCAGGCCGTAAGGAGCCCGACGGCGGGAATCGCCAGGAGTGCCCCGAGCGCACGGCGCCGGGTGAAAGGGGGTGGGGAGGATGCTGCGAAGGACATGGGTGCCTTTCGGAAGGAATGCGGGCGAATCCGGGCAGGGCAGGCTAAGGCTCGTGGCCCGGAAGGCGGGAAAGGGGTGAAAGGGGAGTGCCGGCGTCGGGCGAATCAGGCCCGACGCGCCGGCCCCCGCTGCAAGGAAATCTGTGGGGCTGCGGCCGAAGCTAGCGCCGTGTTGCTGCCATTCGGCGGGGCGGAGATATTCGGGAGCAACAATGCGGACCCCATGTGGTGCTGCCGTGCATTCGGCTGGATGAATCAGACATCAGGTCCTCCTGTCTTTGATGGGGCCGGGTTGGGCTGGCGCGGGTTGAAGCTGGTGGGTGCTGCAAATCGGCCTGGCCGGGACCGTGAAAACTACCTAAGCACGCATCTCAGGGGCTTGGCCAGCACTTTGCGGCGGACGCTCAACGGGACGCAACGGCGCTACATATTCGGGTGCTGCACGGTCAAAACAGGCAACCCTGCGCCACGAACCGCAACGGGGTGTCATGTGACTGGAACTGCGGGCTAGTGAGGCTAGCGGGCCAAGCGCGTCCTCTCGACCAAGTTTCCGGTGACCCATGCCGGCGCCGCCGGCGTTGCCGTGGGGTCGGCGAAGAACTCTTCCATCGCTGCCACGGTGCGGTCCAGGGTGTGCACGTTGCGAGCCGCCACGGAGGCTGTTCCGTTCGCCACCGGCACCTCGACGGTGCCCGTGGCGGACCCGGCACCGGGCCCGAAGTCCTGCAGCTCCGACCACCGGTCCGCGTTTCCGGTGTCGCTGTTCCGGTGGCACACGAAACCCACAGTGGCAGAGCCAACGGCTTCGAACCGGGAGGTGCCGTACTCCACAACGAGCGCTCCGGGATTCGTCCCGTCCAGGGCGCGGAGGGCGGCCAGGGCTGCATTCTTGGCATCCTCTTCCGAGCCGAACGCCGCGCCGTCAACAATCCAGTCGCTGTAGACCCGGTACCCGCGGGCCGTGGGCATGATTTGCCTCATTTCCACACCCAAAACGCGGGAAGACCATCCCATTTCGAAGTCGTATTCGCCTGGCGTGATTGAGGAGGCAATTTGGTCACGGTTCTCGAAGGACACGCCGTCGGAGTAGTGCACCGGACCGCAGTCCGATGTTTCCAGCTGAACCCCTGCGGTGGAAGCGGAGCCGCGGGTTCCGCCGGAACTGGTGCTCGGTGCGGCAGACACCACGTCGCAGCGGACGGTCCGGACATCCCAGGAATCCCCGAAAATGGTTACCACCATGGCAAGGGCAAAGAGCAGGAAGGCGCCGCCGCACAGCCGCCAAATCCAGGGTGAGGCAGCCTTGAAGGCCCTCGCCACCGGCGAAAGCGCCCGGGGCTGGCGTTCATCACCCGCGTCCGTTACAGCCAGCCGCGTCCCACCGTTATCGTGTGTATCCCCCATGACGGCAAGCCTAGTAGGGCGGCGTCGGGGATGCGCATCGATTGAAGGCAGGCGATGATCTACCTATGACTACACGCCGGCCTGTGGTGAAAGCGCATCAACCTGTCCGGCGTGCACCGTCCGCTGCCCTGTCGGTGCGGTTCATGGTTGCCGCAGCGCTCGCCGCCACCCTGGTGGCCGTGGCAGGGTGCACGGTGGACCAGTCGCCCCCGCCTGCAACAGGAACGCCGGCTTCCCCTACTTCGTCTGCACCGGCACCGTCCTCTCCGGCCTCCTCCACTGCGGACAGTCCATCGCCCACCGTGGCAGCCACCATCGCGGGCACCCCGCAGCCGGTGGCCACCGGCATGGAGGCTCCGTGGTCGGTGGTGTTCCGCGACGGCGTTCCGCTGGTCAGCGAACGCAACAGCGGCCGGATCCTGGAGCTTGCCGCGGACGGCTCGGCGCGGTCCATCGGCACCGTGGACGGCGTGGCCGCCCGCGGGGAAGCCGGTCTGCTCGGCCTCGCCGTGGGCAACGGCGGTGACCTCTTCGTCTACTCGACGGCGGAGGACGGCAACCGTGTTCAACGCTTCCCGGTCACCGGTACGCGTGGCTCGTTGTCCCTGGGGCAGCCGCGGACCCTCCTGGACGGGATCCCGGCGGCTGGCAACCACGACGGCGGCCGGATCGCCTTCGGGCCCGACGGCATGCTGTACGTGACCACCGGGGATGCCGGGCGGCGGAATGACGCCCAGGACCGGGACGCGCTGGCCGGAAAGATCCTGCGGATGACGCCCGAGGGCACCGTTCCAGCCGGCAACCCCTTCCCCGGATCCCTCGTCTACAGCTACGGACACCGGAACCCGCAGGGAATCGCCTGGGCTGATGACGGAACCATGTTCGCCACGGAGTTCGGGCAGAACACGTGGGACGAGCTCAACATCATCACCGCCGGAGCGAACTACGGCTGGCCCACGGTGGAGGGCATCGCGGACCGGGACGGCTTCGTGGACCCGGTGCAGCAGTGGCAGCCAGGTTCGGCCAGCCCCAGCGGGATGGTCCACACCGGCGGGACCCTGTTCATCGCGAACCTGCGCGGGCAGGTGCTGCGGTCCGTTCCGGTTTCGGATCCGTCCACCTCTGGCGAGCACTTCGGACGGGAGTTCGGCCGGCTCCGCGACGTCACGGTGGCACCGGACGGCAAGCTGTGGCTGGTCACCAACAACACCGACGGGCGGGGCAGCCCACGGCAGGGCGACGACCGGATCCTCGCCGTTCCATTGGGATAGCACCTACAAGGTTGGGGCCCGTTGCGGCGGGCACCGCCGGTCCTGATGCCGGGTCAGTTCCGGGCGCCCGCGTGGGCCAGTTCCACGATGTTCTCCGTCACCGCCCAGGACGCGAGCAGCTTCAGGGCCTGGTCCGAGGCGCTGCCGGGGGTGGCCGGATAAACCGTCAGGGAATGCCCGGGGTCTTCCTCCAGCCCCAGGACCTGGTAGTTCAGTTCCAGCAGGCCCACCACGGGGTGCTGGAAAAACTTGGTCCCCGCGTAGTGGCGCCTGACGTTGTGGGCAGCCCACCGGGTGCGGAACTCGTCGCTGCGCATGGACAGCTCGCCGATGAGTTCGGCAATGCCCTTGTCGTGCGGGTTCCGCCCCGCCTCGCGCCGCAGGATGGCCACATTGGTGTTCGCTGCCCGCTCCCAATCGGTGTAGAACGTGTGGGCCCTGGGGTCCAGGAAGATGAACCGTGAATGGTTCGCAGGCCTGGCGGGAACCCGGTACATGTCCGAGTACAGCGCGTACCCCAACGTGTTCGCGGCCACGATGTCCAGACGGTTGTTGCCGATGAACGCGGGCGCTCCGGTGATGGTGTCCAGCAGGTACTGCAGCTCCGGGCGCACCCCCGCCGCCGGAGCAGTGGCGGCACGTTTGCGCCCCGACGTGTTGGCGGTGCGGGCAAGGTCATAGAGGTGGTCGTGCTCGGCACGGTCCAGTTCCAGCGCACCGGCGATGGCATCCAGCACGCTGTCCGAAACCCCCGTCAGGTTCCCCCGTTCCAGGCGCGTGTAGTAGTCCACGCTGACGCCGGCCAGCCTGGCCACTTCCTCCCGGCGGAGCCCTGGCACCCGCCGCCGCCCGCCGTAGGGCTCAATGCCTGCCTGTTCGGGCGTGATGCGCCCGCGGCGGGTGGAAAGGAACTGCCGTACCTCGGCTCGGTTATCCATACAGGACACGTTACGACGAATGCCCGGGCCCTAAGGAGGGTCTGCCATAACCCGTTACAGCAGGGCCCTCGCTACCGCTCCTCGGACCCGGTTTGATGAATGGAAGGCAAGTAAAGCCCCGAGGCGGAAGGAAACACCATGAACATCGAACCAGCACGCGAAACCGTCAAGAACCCGCCGGAGCAGTTCGCCGGTGACGTCTGGGTGGACCTCATCGCTGCCCCGAACGGACCCGAGCAGCGCGCCGTCGTCGCCAAGGTCCGCTTCGCCCCCGGAGCACGCACGGCCTGGCACTCCCACGCCCGCGGCCAGTACCTGCACGTCACCTCCGGGGTGGCCCGCTTCGGCAGCCGCGACGGCACCATCATTGAAGTACACCCCGGCCAGACCCTCTACACGCCGCCGGGGGAGGAACACTGGCACGCCTCGGCGAACGGTACCTTCATGGAACACATCGCCATCCTCGAAAACGATGAGGATCCGGCCGCCACCACCGCCTGGGCTGAGCACATCACGGACGAACAGTTCGAAGGCCGCCAAGGGTAGGACTGCCAGTACTAGGTACAACAGGGCCACCGAGGCAGGCCCGTTTCACAGATTCCACGCAGCTAGCGCCGGTAGCATTTTAGAGATCCCCCCAAGAAGCACAGGAGAACCATGACCACCGTCAAGGCATACGCATCCCCGTCCGCCACCGAGGACCTGGTTGCAACCACCATTGAACGCCGCGAAGTCGGACCCCACGATGTCCTGATCGACATCAAGTTCGCCGGCATCTGCCACTCCGACATCCACACCGTGCGCGGTGACTGGGGCCCCCAACAGTACCCGCTGGCCCCCGGCCACGAAATCGCCGGCATCGTCACCGAGGTTGGCTCCGAGGTCACCAAGCACAAGGTCGGCGACCGCGTCGGCGTCGGCTGCATGGTGAACTCCTGCCGCGAGTGCGTGAACTGCCTGAAGGGCGAGGAGCAGTACTGCCTCAAGGGCAACGTCGGTACCTACGGCGCCGTTGACCGCGACGGCACCATCACCCAGGGCGGTTACTCCACCCACGTCGTCGTCACCGAAGACTTCGTGGTGACCATCCCCGAAGGCCTGGACCTCGACGTCGCCGCCCCGCTGCTGTGCGCCGGAATCACCACCTACTCACCGCTGCACCACTGGGGTGCCGGCCCCGGCAAGAAGGTCGCCGTCGTCGGCTTGGGCGGCCTCGGCCACATGGCCGTCAAGATCGCCCACGCCATGGGCGCTGAGGTGACGGTCCTGTCGCAGTCCCTGAAGAAGCAGGAAGACGGCCTCCGCCTGGGCGCCGACAAGTACTACGCCACCAGCGACGAGAACACCTTCTCCGAACTCGCCGGACACTTCGACCTGATCATCAACACGGTCAGCGCCTCGATCGACATCAGCTCCTACCTGCAGCTGCTGACCCTCGACGGCGCACTGGTCAACGTTGGTGCCCCCGCCGAACCGCTCCCGGTCAACGCCTTCGCCCTGATCGGCGGACGCCGGTCCTTCGCCGGCTCCATGATCGGCGGCATCCGCGAAACCCAGGAGATGCTCAACTTCTGCGCCGAGCACGGCATCGGTGCCGAGATCGAGGTCATCCCGGCCGAAAAGATCAACGACGCCTACGAGCGCGTCCTGGCATCGGACGTCCGCTACCGCTTCGTGATCGATACCGCCACTTTCTAACCAGCAAACGCGCGCGGCGGCCCGTTCCGAAAGGAGCGCGGCCGCCGTTCGGCGTTAATGCTCGGCAGTGGCTTAGACCCCCTCGTTACCGGGCGCAACGGTTGGGCTGCAATCCTCCGCAGCCCGGCCCAAAACGGGGAAGCAGCCCCACAATTGAAGGACACATTTTCCGGGACAAGGGGAGGGTGTCATGAAAACGTTCCGCGGGCTGCTGCCCGTCCTGGTTCTGGCCGCCGTGGCCGTGGCCGGCTGCGGACAGCAGGCCAGCCCGCCGGTGGCCACAGCCACGGCGTCAGCATCCGTTCCCGTCACCACTGTTCCGCCCGACGGGACCGTTACGCCACCAGCGCCCACGCCCACCAGCACCTCGATGACCACCAGCCCGGCAAAGTCCTGGACAACGTTTACGACGGCGGACGGGCAGCTGGCGTTCGACCATCCCGCCGGCTGGAGCGTCAGGGATCCCGCCGGGGAACTGCCCGAAGGTGGCGGGGCCTTCGCCGAGGTCACCAACGAGGCCGGGAAACCGCTGGCGACGCTTCGGACGAACATGGCCACCGGCTCCACCTGCACGGAGAAGTATCCGTTCACCGAGTTTGAGTCCCAGCAGCTCCCTGCCCTGGCGCAGGCCGGAACAGTCCCGCGGTTCGTGTTCGAAACCCGCGGCAACAGCAGCGCCCCAGGCCCGGCCAACACCCCGGCGGCGGCCTACGGCATTACCGTTTCCGCTGCCCCCACCGGCGACCTGGCCTGCCCCATCTTCCAGTTCTTCACCTGGCCGCCCACGGCCGCCATGTTCGGTGCGTTCTACAACCCGGACAACAATGCGACTCCGGGCGCAGAAAACCTTCCGTACCTGGAGCAGGCCCGGAAATACATGGACACCACCGAATACCAGGACATCCGCCGCATGATCACGTCGCTCCGCCCGGCGGGTTAGCACTCCGGCGCGTTACAGCCCGGTCCGTGCCTCGAACGCTGCCCGGCCCAGGAACATCAGCTGTGCCTCCTTCTCGGCGAGCTGCACCACGGCTCCCTGTTCGAACCCGAAACCGGCCAGCCGGCTGATGGCCTTGCTGTTCCGGGCATCCGGCTCTGCCACCACCCTGTCCTTCGCCGGATCGGACAAGGCAAACCGCATCAGCCCCGCCACCAGCCGCGGCGTGTAATTGGGCACCGGATCTTCGGTGGGCGCAAGGAACAGGTGGATGCCGGTGTCGCCCGGCCGTGCCGGGTACACCTCGCCCACAGGATCGTGCTGCGGCTCGTAGGTCTGGAAGATGCCCGCGGGCTCACCATCCACTACCATCAGGTAGCCGTGATGGGTGTCCAGGCTGTCCAGGAACCGGTAGACATCCCGGACTTCGTCCCGGCTCCAGCCGTTCATGCCCCAGAACTTCGCCCGCTCCTCACGCACCCAGCTGTGGATCAGGTCCGCGTCGTCCTCCGGCGACAGCCGGAACAACCTGAGTATGCCCAGGCCCTCCAGCTCCTCCACGTAGACGGCCTCACTCGTGCGGCCTGAAGCGTCAGTGCCCATCATGATTCTCCTTCGTCATGGTTCTCCCTGCTCAGCTGGTCCCAGTCCGTGATGACCGGCAGCAGTTCGCCGGCGGCCCACAGCGGCAGCTGGCTGAGGAAGTTCGCATCTCCGGGATCTCCGGACGTCCCGAACGGGACCACCCACCTGCTCCGTGACCTGTCGCCGAGGTCCCATACGTAGCGGGCCACCGGTCCTCGGAACGATGCATCGGTGACGCCAGGCAGGCTTTCGGTGGACAGCACGCAGCCCGTGTCACCGGACAGCGCGGTCATGGGGACACGCGGTGCCTTTGCGCCGGCGGACGGGTGGTCCGCCAAGGCGTGCAGCGGCAGGACAGTGTGGGTGCTGCCCCAGGCCGCGGACGACGGCGACGCTGCCGCCGCCTCGAGCGCCTCGGCCGCCGCTGCTGCCACATCCAGGCCCGCGGCGTCACCTTTCGCCACGAGGGTTTCCAGTGCAAAACCCACCCTGGACACCGGGTCCAGCCAGGGACTGAACAGCGGCGAGTGGCCCGCGGGTTTGGCCAGCGGAGCCAGCAGGGGAGCGGAGGCCAGGGCGCGGACGAACGCCGAGCGCCAGGCGGCAAAGGAAGCTGCCCGGGAACTGTCCGCCCGCATGTCACCGTCCCATCCGAGCAGGCTGCTGCGAAGGTCCGCCGCTGCCGCCGACAGGGGAGCGGCATTTCCGCACCGTTCCAACACTGCCCTTAAGGCGGGCCAGGACCCCAGCCTGGTGTCCGTATGGATGCGCTGCATGGCATCGGCATCGAGGCCGCTCCCTGCTTCCTCCAACAGCTCGCGGATCCTGTCTGCCCTGTGCGCAGGGGCAAACTCCAGTCCGGTCAGGCGGCCGCCGCCGGACGCGCGGTCGTTGGCGTTGACCGCAAGCCTTTCCACGTCAGAGGCCGGCAGCGCCACCCAGCCGCCGGTACATTGATGCTCCCGGGATTCGGCGGGCACGGGGCGCACCCGGTTCCCGGGGTGCCGCTCGGGGACTGCGCCGGCCACGAACTGCCGGACGCCGCCGCCCGAATCGGCGGCCAGGACACAGTTGACCGGCTCCACCCAGCCGCCGAATGCCGCCTCCACATCCACTGCGGTCCGGCTCCGCAGCAGCGGCAGGAGGGCCTCGAAACCCAGCCGTCCGCTAACCCGTGAGGGCATCCGCAGGCTCAACGTGCCGCCGTCGTACCCGCTGGTGATGACGGGACCGCGCACGGTCTCCACAATCTGGACCGCCTCGGTGGCGCCGCCGCGGACCCGGATCTGCTCCTCATGGTCCGCCGCCACCGGTTCCCAGCCGTCGGGGCCAAGGGCGTGCTGGGTCCCGCCGTCCCGCCGCAACTGCTCGCGGTAAAGATCCTGGTAATCGGCCATGGCGTTGGTGACCGCCCACGCTGCCGCGCCGGCATGGCCGAAGTGCGGCAGCCCGGGAACGCCGGGAAAAGCCAGCCCCACGGCGTCGAACTCGGGGCAGGCAAGCCGCACCTGCTGGTAGACGCCGGGCAGCTCCATGAGCCGGTGTGGGTCGCCGGCCAACAGGGGAGAGCCGCCGGCGGTCAGACCGCCAGTTACCGCCCAGGCGTTGCTGCCGGCCCACACCGGCGCCTCGATACTGAACAGGTCCACCTCATCGGGCCCGAGCGTGTGGGCCACATGGTCGCGCCAGAGCTTGTTCGGGAACGTGCTGAACAGGATGTGGTGGACCAGGAAGACGCCCAGCGGGGTCCACGGCTCCCACGGTCCGGGTTCGGTGCCGGTGTCCCGGAACTCCTGCGCCTGCCGGCGTCCGCGGGACAGTGCGTCGTTGACGCCGTCCACGTAGGCCGTGACCCAGCGCTGCGTTTCCCGGTCCAGGTTGTCGAAGCAGCGGCGGGCGGTGTCATTGATGCGCGCCTGGCGGGCGAACCTGTCCCACAAAAGGCCGTCACTGCCAAGGTGTTCGGCGGTGCGGCCCTCGGACCGCCAACGCTCCACCTCGATCTGCCAGGAACGGTCAGCTGCGGCGTTACTGCCCTGCAGGAACGCCAACTCATCCGCGGAGCCGGCGCGAAGATGCGGAATGCCCCAGGGGTCGCGGTAGGTCACAGGCACTGAATGGATCCTTTTTCTTAGGTAATCCTAAGTAGGGTACGGCCCCGGCGTGGACTGCCCAAAAAATGACTCTCGAAGGCGAAGGCTGTGTGACGCTTGACACGTGTTAGGTGGCAGGTCTACAGTTCCTAACACGTGTTAGGAAGGAACTAGACATGACCGGAGCCATAAACGGGCAGCTGCGGCAAATCACCCGCCGCACCGCCCTTGGTGCCCTGGGAGCTGGAATCATCGGAGCATCCGTGGCGTCGTGGCCGCGGCTCTCCGGGACGGACATTCCCGGCCGCGGGGACAACAGCCTCAGCATCGCCATTTTGGGCACCGCGGCGGACGCCGCCGCCCGTCAGCGAGCCATTGACGCTTTCAGCCGCATCCACCCGGATATCAAGGTGAAGGTCCAGGCCATCCAGGCCGTGGACTGGAAGGACTTCTTCACAAAGATCCTCACCATGGTGGCTGCCGGCACCCCGCCGGACGTGGTGTACGTGGCCACCGAAGGCGCCCAGCTCTTCGCCGAGAAGCTGGCCCACCCGCTGGACGACTACATCCGCCGTGACGCCGCGGACATGCGGGAGTTCTTCACCGATGTCCACCCCAGCCTGGTGGAAGCGTTCATGTACAAGGGCAGCCTCTACCAGCTCCCCATGGACTGGAACGCGGCCAACATGTACTACAACACCGCGGCGTTCGCGGAAGCGGGACTGGACCGCCCCGCGGACGACTGGACGCATCTCGATTTCCGCAGCAACCTCGCCGCCATGCGCAAGGCCCGGCCCTCGGACTTCACCCCGTACTACTGGACCAACCGGCTCTTCGGCGGCGTGGTGCCCTGGCTCTACGCCAACGACACCAGCTTCCTCAAAGAGACCCGGTCCACCGGCGGAGACTGGCTCTGGGACGGCTTCTACGCCAGCGATCCCTCCCGCAGCCTCCGTTCCGGCGGCTACCAGTGGCTGGAACCAAACGCCAACGATGACCGTGTCTTCGAATCCTTCGACTACCTCCGCGGCCTGGTCAAGGACGGTCTCGGTGTCCGCCCCGAAGAAGGCGGCGGCAACTCCCTGGTGGGACTGTTCGCCTCCAACCGGATCGGCACCACGCCTGCCGGCGGCTACTGGGTGCAGGGCCTGCACGAGGCAGGCATGGCCGAAGACGGCTTCGATGTCCAGTTCTTCCCGCGCTGGAAGACGCAACGGCACCAGTTCGGCACCGCCGGCTACGCCATGATGAAAACCGCCAAGGACAAAGACGCCGCCTGGGAATGGATCAAGTTCAGCTCCAGCCGCGAGGCAATGGAACTGATCTTCCCCAACCCCGCCACCACGCCGGCCCGCCGCTCCATGGTCAACGAGAAGCTTTACGCCGGCAAGGGACCCGCGCACTGGAAGGTCTTCTACGACACCCTGGACAGGTTCCCCACCACCGGCCCCATCCCGGCGCCGCCCCAGCAGGCCGCCGTCGAAACGGCCCTGATGAAGAACGTCTCACTCGCCGTCAGCGGCGACGAACAGCAGCTCAAGCAGGCCCTGGCATCGATGCAGCGCGACCTTGAAATTGCCTTGAGGAGGCAGCCATGAGCACCACCATCCCGCCGCGGGAGAGGCCGCGGCAGGCAGCCCGGCCGGACAAGCCCGCGCCGGCCCGGGGCAGGAAAGGCGCCCCCGGCAACCGCCACAGCCAGCGCTGGCTGGCCTGGGTCTTCCTGGCCCCCACCATCCTGGGCATGGGCCTGTTCACGCTGATCCCCATCGTGGCGTCCGTGGTCCTTGCCTTCTTCCGCTGGGACATCATCTCGGCCCCGTCCTTCGTGGGCTTCAACAACTTCGCCGAAGTGGTGCAGGATCCCACCGTCCGGGTGTCGTTCGTGAACACCATCGTGTTCGTGGTGGTGGCCGTGGCCCTGCAGCTGGGGCTGGCCCTCGCGCTGGCCATCATGGTGCAGGAGAAGATGCCGGCGTGGATGCGGGTGTTCTTCCGCTCCGCCTTCTTCTTCCCGCTGATCCTCTCCGCAGCATCGGTGTCCATCTTCATGCGGTACCTCTTCAACGAACAGTTCGGCGTGGTCAACTGGCTCCTGTCCCTGGTGGGCATCCCTGCGGTCCCGTGGCTGACCACCCCCGGCGGGTCCGCCGCCGTCGTGATCCTGGTCTACGTCTGGCAGAACTTCGGCTTCTCGTTCCTGCTGTTCATCGGCGGCCTGGCCTCCATCCCGGTGGAGACCTACGAGGCCGCATCTATCGATGGCGCCACCGGTTGGCGCAAGCACCTCCACGTGACGCTTCCGCTGCTCAGCCCCACCACTCTGGTGGCGTCCGTGATGGCCATCATCAGCGCCCTCCAGGTGTTCGACCAGCCGTACGTCCTCACCCGGGGCGGCCCGGGCGACTCGACCCGTACCGCCGTCATGGTGATCTTCGAATCGGCCTTCCAGCGGCTCGAATTCGGCCAGGCATCCGCCATCGGCGTGCTGCTCACCCTGATCATCATGGCCATCACGGCCGCGCAGTTCCGGCTCAGCAAACGATTCGTCTTCTACCAGTAAGGCCAGTCATGACCACCACCACTGAGCACGGCCTGGCCTCCGGGCCCACGCCCCGGCTCTCCGCGGGACTCCCCGCCGTCCGCACCAACCGGCGCAGGTTCAGCTGGAACACCGCCCTCCGCGTGCTCCTGCTGCTGATCGCCGCGGCCCTGACCCTGGGACCGGTGCTGTGGACGCTGTCCACCTCGCTGCGGTCGCCGTCGGAATCCTTCAAGCTGCCGCCGTCGTTCATCCCCTGGAACCCTGACTTCACGTCCTACGGCCAGGTGTTCCAGCAGCTGAACATCTTCCTCCTGGTCCTCAACAGCGCCCTGGTCACCGGCCTGATCGCCGTGGGCCAGATGGTGTCCGCGGCGCTGGCCGGCTACGCCTTCGCCCACCTGAAGTTCCGGGGCCGCGGCGCACTGTTCTCCATCGTGCTGGCCACCATGATGGTGCCGGTGCAGGTGACCATCGTGCCCGTGTTCATGCTGATCCGCGGCATGGGCCTGTCCGATACCCTCCTGGCGCTGATCCTGCCGGCCATCCCGACGGCGTTCGGCACCTTCCTGATGCGGCAGTACTTCCTGGGACTGCCCACGGAGTTGGCCGAGGCCGCCTCGATCGACGGTGCCTCACCCTGGCGGACCTTCCGCTCGGTCTACGCGCCGCTGGCCATGCCCGGCATGGCGATCGTGGGGATCCTGGCGTTCAACTTCCACTGGAACGAGTTCTTCCGGCCCCTCATCCTCACCATCTCCGAACAGAACTTCACGCTTCCGCTGGGCCTCGTCTCGCTCCAGGGCAACCTGGGCACCGGCAGCATCTCGGTGGTCCTGGCAGGCGTTGTCCTGTCCATGATCCCGGCGCTGGTGGTCTTCATGTTCGGCCAGCGCGCACTCCAGGCCGGCCTCACCGCCGGCACCGGCAAGTAACTTCCTCCCTTCCTCCACCCTGAAAGGCTCCACCATGCCCACCCCGGACCTCGCCGCCATCTCCTTCGACGACGTCGCCGCCGCCCACCCCGATGCAGCCTTCCCGCGGTTCCACCCGCGTCCTGCCCAGGGCTGGATCAACGATCCCAACGGCATCAGCTTCATCAACGGCCGGTACCACGTCTTCTTCCAGTACAACCCGGATTCGGCCCGGCACCACCGGATCGCCTGGGGCCACGTGAGCTCGGCGGACCTGATGCGCTGGGAAGAACACCCCGTGGCGCTGCGTCCCCAGCCGGGCGGGCCGGACGAGTACGGCTGCTGGACGGGCGTGGTGACGGACGACGCCGGTGTCCCCACCGCAGCGTACTCGGGCGTCCGCGGCGACGGCGGGCACTCAGAGGTGGTCATCGCCCGCGGTTCGCAGGACCTGGTGGACTGGGACCAGACAGGGCACGTTGCGGCACGGATGCCCGACGGCGGGGACGTCACGGCCGTGCGGGACCCCTTCATCTTCCGTTTCAACGGCAAGCGGTACGCCATGCAGGGCGCCGGCCTTGCGAACGGACACGCTGCGCTGCTCCTCTACACGGTGGAGGACCTGTCCGACTGGAAGTACCAGGGCATCTGGCTCACCACGGAAAACCCTGTGGCATCGCAGTTCACCCCCGCTGAAATCTGGGAGTGCCCGCAGCTGGTGCGGGTCCCGGACAGCTCCGGCGCGGAGACCTGGGTGGCGATGTTCTCGCTGTGGCTCTCCGGCGACGCCCACGAGCACGCCAATGGGGTGGGCCACCTGATCGGCTCGCTCACCGAAGACCCCGCCACGGGACTGCCGGTATTCACGCCCCGCAGCGGCGGATCCTCGGACCAGGGCCGGGACTTCTACGCCCCGCAGGTTCTTGCCCTGGAGGACCGCGCCCTGCTGTGGGGCTGGGCCAACGAGGGGCCCGGCCGCGACGGGCGCCGTGGCCGTAGCCAGGAAGAGATCGACGCCGCGGGCTGGGCCGGGGTGCTCACCTTCCCGCGGGAGCTGTCCGTAGTGGACGGGACGCTGGCGGTAGCACCGGCCCCGGAAATTGAGGCCTACCGCGGTGACCAAGTGGCCCGCTCGGCCGAGGGCCGCGTGGAACTGCCGCCCTTCGCGGAAGCAGTGGTGACCCACGCCGCCGGCGCGCTGGAAGCCGGCGCCGGGGACGCCGTCGTCGAACTCCTGCTGGCGGCCGGGGACGGGCAACAGACCGTCTTCAGCGGACCCCTTGCCGACGGGGAGGAACTGCGGATCTACGTGGACGCCTCGCTGGTGGAGGTTTACCGCGCCGGGGCCGTGGCCACCACCCTCCGCGCGTACCCGGCGGCGGGGGAGAAGTGGCAGCTGCTGCTTCCGGCCGGCGCCGCGGCAGACGTGTGGGAGCTCAGCCAGCCCTAGCGCTGGGCTCTAGCGCCGGCAGCCAACGTCCGGTTCTATCGCCGGTTTAGCGTCCCTCGGGAACCGGGCCGGTGGACTCGCGGACCACCAGGCGGCAGGGCACCATCGTTTCGGTGCCGCTGCCGCCTGGCGCGCCGTCTGTCTCACTGCCTTCTGCCACATGCGTCCGGTGCTGCGTGACATCGCCCAGCAGGGCGGTCATGGCGGCGGCGCCCATCTCGCGCAGCGGCAGGGCCATGGTGCTCAGTGCGGGCACCATGGATTTGGCCACGCGGAATTCGTCGTCGTAGCCCATGACGGAGATGTCCTGTGGGACGCTCAGGCCCAGCCGGTAGCAGGCCAGCACCACGCCGATGGCCAGGCGGTCGTTCGCGCACAGGATGGCGGTGGGGCGGCGTGCGGCCTCGGCGACGTCCAGGAGCTTCATGGCACCGTGGAAACCGGCGTCGATGTCCCATCCCACCTGCAGGACCCTGGCCTCGTTGACGGGCAGCCCTGCCCGGAGGAACGCGTCCCGGTAGCCCTCGATCCGGCGCGGCGCCGCGGGCGTGAGCGAGTCACCGGCCAGGAACGCGATGTCCCGGTGGCCCAGCGACATGACGTGCTCGGCGGCCTCCCGCCCGCCCCGGACCTCGTCCGGAATCACCGCTCCAACGCCGGCTTCGGGCCGGTCATCAAAACAGTTGGCCAGGATGGACGGCACCCGCTCCATGTTCGCCGGCACGTGCAGGGGACGTAGGCCCACCGTGACGTACATCAGCCCGTCCACCTGCCGGTCCAGCAGGGTTTCCACCGCACCTTCGTCCCGGGAGCCGTCCAGTTCGGTGTCCATCACCACTGTGACGAAGCCATGTTCACGGGCCACGGCGTCCGCTCCGGCGATGATGTTGCCGTCGAATGGGCTGGTGACCACCTGGTCCGAGACAATGCCGATGATCCGGGACTGCCGGTTCCGCAGGCTGAGGGCGATCTTGTTGGGCGTGTAGTTCAGGGTGGCCGCAGCTTCGCGGATACGCTGCTGGCTTTCCAGCGCCACGTTGCCGTCGCCCCGTCCGTTGAGGACCAGGGAGACGGCGCTGCGCGAAACACCGGCCAGCTTGGCGACGTCTAGTGCGGTGGCCTTGCGATTCATGGTGATCCTCTGGTGGCAAACAACAGTGATGCTGCAGTTTACCTAACGCGTGTGAGGATGCGCTGCCGCCGCACGTGCACAGCTGCCGCTACTCGGGGGATATGCGCGCCACGGTGACCTTGACCGAAACCTCCGCGGGCGCTAAGTGGGCGCGGACCACCGAGGCCACCGCCCGCACCACGTCCGGAGTCCGGGAGTCGGCACCCACGCCGATGCGGACTGTCACGTCCGTGGCACTGCCGTCCGCCCGGGCTTCAACCAGCGGGCCGTCGTCGGGATCCCCGGCGCCCTGGTCGCCGGAACCCTGCTGGCCCGCTGCCTGCTGCAGCCGGGACAGGGCTCCGGCGGGCAGCCGCTGCCACAGTGGCCGGGACGGAAAGACGTCAGTGACGCCCTCCACGCCCAGGACGGCGGCTCGCAGGGAGTCCGGCGCAGCGGCGCCCGGTGTCCCTGCCTGCCCGTTTTCGCGTTCCACTTCCTGGCTGCTGCCCGGAAGTTCGTCCCGCACATCTTCCCGCTGCGGGGGAGTTGGCTGCATCGGCACTGTCATGGTTCCTCCCGGGGAGTGTCGATCACGTCCGTGATGGTGATGTCGATGGCGGCGATGTTCAACTCGGTGTGCCGGGCCAGGGCTTCCCCGAGGTGCTGCCGGAGCGCTTCCGCGCTGCCCAGCAGTGGATTGCCGAAGGCGACGGCAAGGTCCAGGTTGACGGTGATGGCTTCGCCGGGAACGGTGACATCTCCTTCAAGCCGGACCCTGCCTGCCACGGCCCCGGGTGCCAGGTCTGTGACGGAACGGACCAAGGCGAGGACCGAGCCTTCCGTTTCGGTGAGGGTGTCCGCCGGGTGCCCGGACCGCAGCGGGATGGAACGCCCGGGCCGGAGCTCGAGCTTGAGGTTGGCCAGGATGTTCTTCATCCAGTCGTCGTTGCCGCTGCCGGCCTCGGCGAGGTCGTTGCTGAACAGCTCGCTGCCGGCGGTGGAGAGCCGGCGCAGCGAGTCGAGGCCGTTGCGGCAATCAGGGCAGGTCTCGAGGTGGCGGGGATCGGGGAATTCGCCGGTATCCAGGTACTGGCTCAACTCCTCGAGCGTGTGCCCGCACTCGAACGTGTCGTGGGGGATGCTCATCGCCATCCTTCCATTTCGCGGACCAGTGTAATCCGGGCCCGGGCAAGGCGGCCCCGGACACTGGCTGGGCTGATGTTCAGGGTCTGCGCAATCTGCTCATAGCTTTGTCCGTTGAACTCTTTAAGTACCCAGCAGCGGCGCTGTTCCTCGGGCAGCCGGGACAAGGCGGCCTTCAGGGCTTCGGTACCCGACGCCGCCACGGCGGACGACTCGGGGCTGGGCCCGGTGGCTGCAGGTTCCATTCCTGCTCCGCCCTCTTCCAGCGCCGAGAGGCTGGTGTGGTTCCTGCGCCGGCGCAGGTAGTCGATGCTCCTGCTGCCCGTCAGCCGGAGCAGCCAACCCTTCACTGCAGCGGGTTCGCGCAGCGATTCAAGCTGCTTCCAGGCCTGGACCAGGGCTTCCTGGACCACGTCGTCGGCATCGGCGTACTGTCCGGTCAGCCGGCGGGCGCATGCCCGCATGTGCGGCCCGTACCGCCGGGCGAGGGCCTCGAAAGCCGCTGTATCGCCGTCGGCTGCCCTTCCGGCCAGGATGGCATCGGGGACCAGGTCCAACTGGTCCCGCACCAAGGGTGTTCCTGTCACCTGACTCTGCTTTCATTATCGGCGCTATCATGCCTGCTGGGCGTGAAAGAAGTGCGCCGTTCGAACGGACTGACGGCAGGGCGCGTTGCGCCGTGGTTGGCTGCAACGCGCCTGCCGTCCAGGGGCTGGCTACTCCTTGCGGAAGCTTTCCTTGACCTTCTCCGCAGCTTCCTTGAGGTTGTGGCCGATGTCCTTGGCAGCGTCCTTGACCTTCTCGCCGGCTTCCTGGACTTTCGCCTGGGCCTGGTCGTGCTGGCCTTCGCGCTCGAGCCGTTCGTTGCCCGTGAGCTTGCCTACGCCTTCCTTGGCGGCGCCCGCGTGGTTGGTGGCGGCGTTGTTGATCTTGTCGTCGAGTCCCATGGTGATGCCCTTCTCTCGGTGTTCCTGTTGTGCTCCTGTGTGTCCGAAACACAGCAGCCTTTGCTAGCTGGTGCGGTGTGCACCCGCCAGCCGGGTCCTGGTTCCACCTTCTATTCGGACCAGAACGGTGGTGCGATGGCCCAGCAGGGTTTCCATGCCGGTGACCAGTGCCTCGGCGAGGTCGGCCACCTCACGCGGAGATGCTCCGCGCCGTGCCTGCAGGGTGATTCGCAGTCCTTGGGTTGTGGTGCTCCGCCGGCCGCGTCCGCGCCAGGCGGACACTGAGCTGCCGACGACGGCCCGGTTGCCTTCCAGCGCGGCCTCCACGGCGGATTCGAGGTAGGAAATGTCGACGGCGGTGTCCCCGAGTTCGGGGTCCCGTTGCCTGCCTGCCTCGCTGGTCCGCCCGCCGCCCTGCCGGGTCAGCCACATGATGCTGACAGCGGCGCCGAGGAGCAGTACGGCGGGCACGGCCAGTGCCCACCAGCTGCCCAGGGGTTCCTGCAGGGGTGCGGTGCCCCGGAGGTTCCGCCAGCCCCCCAATAGGCTGGTGCTGACGGAACTCCAGCGGTCCCGGACGCCGGCGTCCATGCCGGCACCCGCGGTGAGGGTGCCTGCGGCAAGCAGGACCAGTCCAGTGGCGGCCAGGAAGAAGCGGTTCAGGGCGCGGTTGGTGTGGTTCATCGTCCCAGTGCTCCTTCGGTGGCGATGCGGATATCGGTGTTGAGTTTCCGTCCCAGGCGGCAGGAAGCGATCTCCTCTTCGGCAGCCCGGGTGACAGCTTCACGGTCCAGGGGGGCGCCCGACGTCGGCCGGATGGCTACCTGGGCGCGGGCCCGGCTGATGGTGGTGGCAACCTGCTCGGGAGCGAGTTTGGCGGTCAGCTGCACCTGCCGCGACACTGCTGCGGCGATGACCTGGTCATCAACCACCACCGCCGCCCGTTCGGCCTGCATGGCCCGGCGTCCCTTGCGGCCGCCCTTGAAGGCCGCCACCAACAAGGTGAGGCCCAGGACGCCGGCGGCAACTCCGGCCGCGGTCAGTTCGGCCGGTTGCGTGGTTTGCGGCGCTGTGGCCGCGGCGTCGGCAAGCCGGCCGGGGCTGGCCACCAGGGCGTCCTGTCCCAACAGGGCGAGGACGCTTTCGGTTCCCAGCCAGAGGAAGGCGGCCAGGAGGAGCACCGCAGTGGCGGCGGACAACCCGGCGCGCGATGAATGCGTTTCCCGCCGGACAATCCTGCTATGGGTTCGGGCCGTGCCCACGGTGACCTCCTGGTGGGTTGCTGGATGTGCTGCTGATATTCGGTGCTGCCGCCCTGGCCGCGGGCAGCCTGTGTGCCGCCGCGGGAAGGCTTCTCATGCAGCCCCGAGCCTGATGTTGATTTTTCCGATCTCCATGCCCGTGACCTGGCGCCCCATGAAGGAAATCTTCAGCCGGGCAATCTCCGCCTGTTCAAACAGGGGTGGCCGGCCCTCCGAGGCTGGCGTCGTCAGGGTTGGTGCCGGCAGGCGGACCAGGAGGTCCACCCCCAGCTTCCCTGCATCGTCCCGCAGCGACGCCGAAACGTCGGTGTGGGGAACGTCGAACGCCTGGCACGTCACGGCTTCCACGGTTTTCCGGAGGGCGGCCGGGGCGATGCGGGTGTGGCCCTGGCGGTTCACGACGACGTGCGGCGGCCGCGCAGGGCGTCAAACACCTCGGCCAGGTCCAGGCGGCCCTCGGCGGCGCGTCCCAGGACCGCACCAATGCCCATGAAGAGCAGGGTCAGGATGAAGCCCCAGAATCCGAAGGCCAGCGCCACTATCGCCAGGACTGCTCCGGCTGCCGCGCCGCCGATGACCGGGGTCATGCCACCCTCGGCTCGTGGCCGGCGTCGTCAGCCTCATCGTCGTTGTCCTCAGACGGAACATGGATGTCCGTGATGGTGATGTTGACCTCGGTGACTTCCATGCCCACCAGGTCCTCCACCGCGGAGTAGACGGCGTCGCGGGCGTTGTCCGCCACCTGCTGGAGGGGGTGCGGGTACTCGACCACCAGGGTCACGTCCACGGCCACCTGGGTCTGGCCCACTTCAACGCTCACGCCCTGGGTGAGGTCCTTCTGGCCCACCCGCTCGCGGAGGTTTCCGATGGCCCGGGCAGCGCCGCCGCCCAGGGCGTGGACGCCGTCGATTTCCTGGATGGCGATGCCGGCGATCTTTGCCACTACGCCGTCGGCGACGGTGGTGCGGCCGCGGCCGTCGTGGCCTTCGGCCGTGCCCAGGGAGTGGGTAGCTGCCGGCTTCTTCTGCGCGGCGGTACCCGGTGCGGTGGTGGCCTGCGCTGCGTTGTTCTGCGCTGCGTTGCCGGTCTGCTGCGTGCTGGCGTTTGTCTGCGTGGTCATTACGTCACTCCTGCTCGGTTGGCGTTCTGTTCCAGGCGCGGGTTTGCGCCGTTACAGGTAAGACGCAGCGGGGCGGGAGATCGTCACGGTCTTGTTCGTGTGACGTGCATCACGTGCAGTGGGAGGTGGTCAGTACAGGAAAATGTTGATCCATTCGCGGTTGTGCGCATGGATCAGGACCAGGAACAGCACGAAGTCGAACAGCAGGTGGACGCTGACAATGTAGGACAGCGATTTGGTCACCGTGAACAGCCGGGCCTGCAGCAGGGCGAACGGGAAAATGAAGAACGGCGCCCAGGCATGGAAGCCGAGTTCCCACAGGAACGAGGTGAACAGCAAGGCCTGGAGCAGGTTGGCCTGCCAGTCCGGAAGGTGCCGGCGGAGCAGTGTGAAGGTGGTGCAGATGAAGAACAGTTCGTCCCAGATGCCCAGGACGTTGGTGCCCAGGAAGAGCCGGGCTATGCCGTCAGCGTCACTGACCGCGGGCCAGTTCTCGTAGACGCCGGTCCGGATCATGTACACGGGCATCAGGGCGTAGCCGATCACCAGGACCGCCGGCAGGTACCACTTTTCCGCCCGCGTCCACGGCTGCCCGGTCCGGATGGGGAACCGGATGGCGTGGTCCTTGGTAATGAAACGTGAGGCGGCGTAGGGGATGCCCACCGCCAGCACCATGGCGGTGCCCATGACGGCCATGTGTTCAGTGCTGATGTCCGTGGTGATGGGCACCAGGCTCATGGCGGTCAGTCCCACGGCGATCAGGGCCAGGTCGATCACCAGCTTCCGGCTGAGGAACCCCGCGAGGATAAGGGCGGCCGCCAGGAGGAGGAAGCCGGAGATCCGGTCTTCGCGGGCGAACAGGAGGAAACCAGCGGCCGACAGCATCACCGCCGGAACAACGGCCAGCCTGGCCCGAACGGGCGCCGGCCCAGCCTGCCCGGCTTCGGGGTCCGACGAGGGCATGCGCATGGAATTACCGCCAGCCTGCATCTTCCAAACCTTTGGGTCGCGGGTTTTGCCACGACTCTACTGGACGCCCTGCTTGCTGGTTTCCTGCTCTGCTGGATGCCTCCCCTAATGGACGCCTGGCGGCGGGAGGGGCCAAAAAGAAAAGCGGACGACGACGGGAGGGCCCGTCGTCGTCCGCTTCCGTGCGGTGCTGGTTGCCTAGGCGGTGGCCAGGGCGCCGCTGTTGCGCAGGCTCAGCGTGAAGGTGTTCGGGCCGCTGCAGGTCACGGCCACCTGGCAGGTGGTGGTGTTGTGGCGGGAGGAGAGATCGGTGATGGCGGCATCAAGGGTGTGGTGGAGGGCTGCCTTGTCCCAGATCTTCAGGGTTACGGAGTGAGTGGCATCGAACGTCATTATTCAACTTCCATTTCTTGCGGTGGGCGGCCTGGCTGAACAGGCCGGGTCCTCGTCGGTGAGGCAATCAGGTGGGAAAGCGCATTCCCGTTCTTCCATGGTGCATGCCGCTGCCGGAGATGGCAACCAATCGAGCCGCAATGTGAGCAATCACACCGGGCCCATGCGGCGGCAAGGGATTCACGGTTCTGTACTTTCTGGGGACCCCGGCGGGAAGCCGGGAAGCGGCCTGGTCGAGCTCTGAGGCGTCGGCGGCCGGGGGCGCACCGGTGCGCTTCATTGCTTCACCAAGTGGGTCGAGGGCCGGATATTCTCCAGCCCTGCCCTTCCATAGTGCACAGGGCTTCGGGGGCCGCCCAACCAGATGGCCGAATATTGCAGGTGAAACTCATCACACACCCGTGGCTGGGTGAGGAGGGTAGGCGGTCGGCGGGCTGGAGGGTGGTGGGCAGGAGGGCGGTAGCAACGGAAGGAGGTGGCGCGGCATTGAGCCGTTGGGTGGGGCCGCAGGGAAACCTCGGTGTGTTAGCCCGGACTATCCTTCCGGTGTCTCCGCCAGTCCATCCGGGCCGCCAGCAAGGCCGCTGTCGTCGCCTGATCCTTCTTCAACCGGGCCCTGCCCGGTGGCTGCGCCGGAATCCTGGGCAGGCTCCGCGATGACGGGCTCCGTGTGGCCGGGTTCCTCGCTGAAATCATCCGAGTACGGGGCCCGTGGGCGGGGGAGGTCATCGATCAGTTCGTTGGCAGCCAGCGCCAGCAGGTCGCGCTGGATGGACGGGAGTGAGAGGAGTCCCTGCAGGTACGCTTCCACCTCGTATTCGCCGGCATCTCCGGACAGGCTGAAGTATTTCAGCCACAGTTCGGACAGCGGGATGTCCGCCGCCTTCATCGCTGCGCGGAGGCGCCGCCGCTGTTCCGGTTCGTTCGGATCGAAGCCCATTGCGGCGTTCCTAGGCCCTGGGCGCCGGCGGCCCGGAAAGGACAGCCTCGCTCACCTGCTGGAGGGTGGCGCCGCGGTCCCTGGCTTCCTTGATGAGCTGCCGCAGGGCAGCCTCGTGGGGAACACCCTGCCGTTCCATCAGGACTCCGCAGGCGCGGTTCACCACGTCCCGGCTGTACAGCGACTGGCGCAGCCCCTCGGTCAGCTTGTGCGGAGCTTCGCTGGCCTGGATGTGCGCGATGAGGGTGGCCGCCGGTGCTGCGAAAAGCTCCAGGAGGCGTCCGCTGGAGCCGTCATAGGTATGCGGCCCTGCGGAGTAGAGCTTCAGCGAGCCGATGGCTTCCTTGCCGGCGATCAGGGGAGCGGTGACCACTGAGCGGACAGGCAGCTGCCGGACGGCCCGCCGCCATTCCGGCCAGCGGTGCTCGCCGTGGACGTCGCGGACCAGCACCGGCTGCTCCGTTGCCCAGGCAGTGAGGCACGGGCCTTCTCCGAGCTCGTACTGCACGGCGTCGGCCTGCTGGACAATGCTGTCCGTGTAGCCGCTGCTGGTACGCGTGCCGCGCGAATCCAGCAAGGAGACGCCGGCGCCGATGGTTCCCGGTACAGAGTCTTTGGCGGCCCGGGCCAGGGAGTGGACAGCTGCCACCACTTTCTCCTCGGTCAGCAACAGTCCGCGGATGCGGGCAATAAGCATGCTGAGCTCGTCAAGGGGAAGCTGCTGGGCCATGCCTCCCAGCATATGCCAATCGATTTGGCCGGTCAGGAAGTTCCCCGATTGGCTGCCGCAGTAGGATAGGCGCATGTCGAAACCGGCTGACAACAACGTTGTCCACGAACTCCAGGAAATCCTCACCGGCGCTGAGAGCGTGGTGGAGTTTCTCTCCGGGCTGTCCGGAATTGCCGCAGCTGCTGTCTCCGAGGCGGCCGGCGACCGGATCGAATGCGCCGTCACGCTGAAAGTCCAGCGGCGGCCCGCAACCGCGGCCGGCAGCAGCGAACGGGCCGTGGAGCTGGACCGGGTTGAGCAGGCCCTGGGCGACGGTCCCTGCATTGAGGCGATCCGCGAGATGACCCCGGTGCTGGTGGAAGACGTCGCCGCGGACCAGCGCTGGCCCACCTACAGCAAGGCGCTCCTGGATGCCGGCGTCCACAGCACGCTGGGCGTTCCGCTGGAGATCACCGAAGGCGCAAGCGCGGCCCTGAACTTCTTCGCTGACAAGCCGGATGCCTTTACGGAAGAGGTGTACGCGAAGGCCGTGGGCTTCGCGGCCTCGGCGCATAACACCTTCAATCTCTCCGTACGGCTCAACAGGGCCCAGAACCGTGCAGACGATCTTGAGGCTGCGCTGGAGAGCAGGACCGCCATCAACCTCGCCTGCGGCGTCATCATGGCGCAGAACCGCTGCTCCCAGGCCGAGGCCATGGAAATCCTCACCAGGGTGTCCAGCAACCGGAACCGCAAACTCCGCGATGTGGCAGCGGAGCTGATCCAGCAGCTCTCCGGAGACCGCATCCAGACCCACTTCGAGTAGGCGCCCACCCCGGCGTGGATTGCCGACGGCGTCAGGCGGCCTGCGCCGTCGTCGTCAGTCCCGCGTCGGTTCCGCCGTCCGTGCGGTGACTACCGCGGCTCCTCCGCCAAGGCCCGGCCCGCGGTCAGCCCGGACATCCCAGGACGTGCCCGCGCCAATCACCGTGTAGTCCCCGGCGTCCGCTGCGGCAAGGATGATGGCCGTGCCCTCGTCGATCGCCACGGCATGGTCTACCAGTCCGGCCGCCACGGCGCCGACGGCCCGGCTCAACGTGCCGGCCTGTGCGGCGTGGACGTCCACCGCGAATGGGGCAATCCCCAGCCCGGTGCGGAATTCCAGGTCCGCCAGGCCTTCGGAGCACTCCTCGCCGCAGACCTCGATCCCGTTGACGAGGTATCCACCAATCAGCGCCCGGCCGGGCGCCACCATCGCACCCGCGGAAAAGCCGAGGTAGGGAACGCCGTCTCCCACCAGTTGAGCGAGCGTGGGGGACGCTTTTTCGACGCCGCGCAGGTAAGCCGGCGTCAGACCGCCGCCCACCACCACGCCGTGCACTCCGGCGAACGCCGCGGGATCCGCGATGCCTCCGTTGCCGAGCAGTACGGGAACCACGTCACAGCCAATCCGTTCCTGCAGCGGACCGGCATACTCCGGCAGCCGGGTCATCGGGGCGCCGCCGCTGTCATGAACCACCACGGCAATGCGGGCCTGCCATCCCGGTCTTGCCCTCAGCTCCGCCTCGGCTGCAAACCTGTCAAACACTTCGGGGAACGAATCTGAGTCCGGCCCGGCACCCACCAGGAAAATGCTCATGCCCCTCAACATACAGAACCTTGACATGCCGTTTGCCGGGGGCTAGCGTACAACCAAATGGTTGTAGATCAGCTCCGCGAGACCGAACTGGACCGCCTCTTCCAGGCGTTCGCCGATTCCACCCGCCGCGACATCGTCCGCAGGGTGACCGTTGGCGAGTTCTCGGTTTCCGGCCTCGCAGCGCTCTACGCCATGAGCTTCGCCGCAGTCCAAAAGCATGTTGCGGTGTTGGAGCGTGCCTCCCTGGTGACCAAGGAGAAGCGCGGAAGGGAGCAGATTGTGCGGGGTAATCATGAAGGCCTGCAGAAAGCCCGCCGGCTGCTCGACGAATACGAACACATCTGGCGGCACCGCGCCGCCCGGATGGCCGACATTCTCGCTGAAGGTTAGGAAGGCATTGCCATGACAGTCATCAGTACGGACAAGAACTTCGAGGCCCTGAGCCTTACCCTGGTTGCCGAGTTCGAGGCCGGCGCGGAACGCGTGTGGCAGCTCTTCGAGGACCCGCGGCAACTGGAGCGCTGGTGGGGTCCGCCCACGTACCCGGCAACGTTCTACCAGCACGACTTTGTGCCAGGCGGCAAGGCCGGCTACTACATGACCAGCCCCGAGGGTGAAAAGTTCCACGGCTGGTGGGAGTTCACCAGCATCCAGGCGCCGCAGCAGCTGGAATTCAACGACGGCTTCGCGGACAGCGACGGCAATCCCACCGGGGAGCACGGAACCAGCCACGCCACAGTGACCCTGGAGCAGCTCGGGGACCGCACCCGGATGACCATGCTCTCCGCCTTCGAATCCGAAGAGCAGCTGGAACAGATGATGCAGATGGGCATGGAAGAAGGCCTCAAGGAGGCCGTCGGTCAGATGGACAGCATCCTCGCCGAGCACGCCAACGCCTGACGCGCCGGGCTGACTGCACCGCAAACACAAGAAGCGGACGACGCCGGAGCCTCCCGGCGTCGTCCGCTTCCGTGTGCCTGGGCTGCTGCCGGGCGCGGTTACGTCGCCGGGGCCTCCTGCCAGGCCGTCCAGCCGACCAGCCGGACAGTATCCAGCGCGGCAAGGTCGCCCTGCGAAGCATCCCGGCGCCGTTGCGCCTCGGCGGGCAGCCCCACCTCGGCCGCCGGGGAAAGCGGCAGGATCTCAAGGACGACGTCGGCACCGGGCCCGATTCCGGCGTCGGACACGTTAATAACCCAGGGGGAGCCGTCCCAGAACCTGTCGGCCACCACCGCCCCGTCCACCAGCAGCCGGGCCACATCCCCGGCCCAGTGGATTTCCAGCTCGGTGTGCCCTCCGGCCAGCGCCTGGCCGGGAAGAGGCAACCGGTAGGCCTCGGCCAGCTCAGTGATCACCGCAGGGTCCGGCGCCGCGGCCCGGTTGGCGGAGGAACCGTAGGTTGCGGGGGCAGGGCCTGCCGCCTTGACCAGCTCCGCGGCAACGTCCACGCTGGCTGCTGCCGGGACTGCGGGGAGTACCGGCAGTGTGGCTGCGGGTTCGAACGAGCGTGCCCCCGGGCGGTAGCGCAGTACTTCAGCAGTGGCCCGGGAACGGCCCTCCAGGTTGCCGCTGCCATCCAGCCACACCGGATCGCCGGAAAGGACCAGTTCGCGCCGGGCGGGGCTGCCCAGGACCCAGGCGGTGTCAACAACCTCTGCCGGGAGGACCAGGATGTCCAGCCGGGCGTCCCCGTGGCGAGCGGTGGCCACGACGGGTTCGTTGCCGTGGATCCGGTAGGAGCCCGCAGCGTCCGATCCTCCAGCGCCATGGACCTCTGTTCCGGCGGCGAAGCAGAGTTCCACGGGTATTCCGGGCTCGGCCGCGAGGACCAGGGTGGGCAACGAATCCGGGTCCTCGGCGGACGGCTCCAGGAACGTCAGCGGGGAGGCCGTGGCCCAGGCGATGGTCACGCCGGCCACCTCGAGGTTCACGGGCCAGTGCGCCACGGTGCCCGCCGGAATGTCCACCGGCTGCCCCGGAAAGGTGACCGGGCCGGCGTCGAGCGCTACCTCGAAGCGGGCGTCGTCATAGGTGGGCAGCGGAATGTGCGGCTGGTGCCACGTGATGAACACAAAGCCGGCGGTGCCGTCGCTCCGGAGCGCCCAGCGAAGGGTGGTGGTGTCCTCGATGCCGTGCGGCAGGGCCCCGGGGAGGGATGACGGCATCTGGGCCAGCCGGTCGCCGAAGGCTGCCAGGAAGGCGTGCTGCTTGCGCAGGGCAGCGAAGCTGGCGGCCAGCCGGCCGGACGCGCCGATGGGGGCGTGGAAGTCGTAGTCGAACCGGGGCAGGTCGTTCGGGTAGCCGGTGTCCTGGGATTCCTGGAGCCCGTCGGATGGGTTCATCCCGCCGGCGAACATGTAGTAGCCCTGCCAGGCCGAGCCGTTGCCGATCTTGTTGTGCGCCACGGCGGCCACGTCCAGCCCCTGCGGCCAGGGGCGGCGCTGGTAAGCCGTGGCCATGCCACCGGCCAGCTCGCACGTGGCCGGCGGAAAGAGGGCGGACGGCGTACGGGGTGCAGGTGCCGCTGCGCCAGTCCCGCTGCCCGCGCTGCCTGCATCCCCGGCGCCGTTACCCACGAACTCGCGGATGTCCGCGCCGATGCCCGGATCGTCCCACATATGGCTGAAGAAGTAGTGCTCCCTGAACGTGGGATCCCAGGGGGCGTCCGCATCCACCCAGAACCCGTCGCCGTAGCCGCCGAACAGGGGGAGGACCTCCCCGGCCGGCAGGTCGGCGCCGCCCCAGGCCGTGGCGGTCCAGATGGGTGCGGTCAGGCCGGCGTTCCTGGCCAGTTTCTTGAGCTCCACGAAGTGGCCGGGCTGGTCGTACAGCTCGTTTTCCAGCTGGATGCCCATCACGTTGGTGTCCGGCCCGGTCAGCTGGTGGAGTTCTTCCCCGAGGTGCCCGAACCAGCCCTTCACCAGTTCCAGGTAGGCGGGATCGTTGGTGCGGTGCTGCACCGGAGCCTCCTGCACCCAGTCCGGAAAGCCGCCGTTGCGGACCTCGCCGTGGCACCAGGGACCGATGCGCAGCACCACGTCCAGGCCGATCTCCGCGCACAGGCGGACGAACGCACCCACGTCCAGGCCGCCGTCGAACCTTACCTTGCCCTCGGTCTGTTCATGGTGGATCCAGAATGCGTAGGTGGCCACCACCGTGATGCCGCCGGCCTTCATCAGCCGCAGACGCTCCTCCCACCGCGCCCGCGGCACCCTGCTGTAGTGCAGCTCGCCGGACACGGGAAGGACTGGCTGCCCGTCCGCCTCCAGGTAGCGGTTGGTGACGCGGTAGCGGCGGTGCCGGTCAAGGGTGTTGCTCATGGCCGGCAACGTCAGGGGAGTTTCCCATGGCGTGTGGGCGGCGCGCAGGACGGACGGGGAACCGCTGGAGGGTGATGGCATGGGAGGAAGTATTGCACACTCGGGAAACGTTTTCTTGGGGCGGTTGCTGCTGGGCGTTGAACCCGGCGGGATGCTTCGAAATACTGGGAGGACGGCATCAAGCAAGGCAAGGCGGTGACACGGATGGGCGGCGGCGCATCGGAATACCGGAAACGGCTGGAGCGCGCAGCCGAGGTCCGTTCGTACCGCGGGGCGGGCATCAGTTCGGAGGAAGAAGCCGCCCTGGACGCGATTGACGCCAGTGAGCGGGAGAAGCGCCGCAAAGTCAGCGACTCAGCCCGGGCCGAGTATCTGGTCCGGGACGCGATGGCGCAGGGAAAATTCGACGACCTCAAATACGCCGGCAAGCCGATCCCCGGGCTGGGCGAATCCTACGATCCCGACTGGTGGGTCAAGGGCCTGCTGCAGCGCGAGAACATCAGCGGTCTGGGACCGCCGGCCATCCTGCTCCGGGCGGAGGATGCCGGGCTGGACGCCGAGTTGGATGCGCAGTACACCGAACAGCAGGTCCGTGACCTCCTAACTGATTTCAACCGCCGCGTCATTGATGCGCGCCGCCAGCTCCAGGGCGGGCCTCCGGTGGTCACGCAGACCCGAGACGTGGAAGAACAGGTGGAGCGGTGGCGGGCCAGGCGTGCCGCACGGACGCCTGAGGTGGTGGAGGAGCCCACGCCGGAGCGCTCCTGGTGGCAGCGGCTCTGGAAGGGGCCGGGCTAGGCCGCCGGGTTCGTCAGTTGGTACAGCTCGCAGAGGGCGTTGTAGTACCTGCTGGTCTGCCCCTGGTGGAGCAGGCCGATCCTGGTGCACACACTTTGCGACGCCGCGTTGGCGGGGTTGGTTACCGCCACCACTTTGGGCAGGCCGCCTGCGAACGCGTAGCGGAGGACCGCCGCCGCGGCCTCGGTGGCGTAGCCCTTTCCCCAGTGGTCCGGGTGGAGGTGCCAGCCGATCTCCGTGTCGCCCGAGGGCTGCAGGGGGAGTTCAGCGCCCGACGCCGGAATGGATTTGAGGAGCAGCGTCCCGGCGAGTGCGGGCCGGGCGTGTCCGGGGATCTTTGGCTGCGCAGGGTTTGTTTGCTGCGCGGGGTTCGATGGTTGGGCTGCGCCTTTCAGCTGCACGGCCCAGACGGCGTGGACCGGATGGTCCATGGCCCGCCACACCCGGATGCGGTCCTCGGCCTCACCGCGGTGCGCCATCACGCGGGGCGGGTTTCCGATGAAGCGCTGTACCTCCCAGCGGGAGTACAGATCCAGCACAAAGTCAGCATCCTCGGGCTCCCAGGGCCGGAGGATCAGCCGCTCTGTTTCAAGGTTCTCCACGCCGTTCATTGTGCCCGTGATCGCCCCGGAAGCAATGCTTTTCGACGTAGGGCTTGTGGGCGGCAGGTTCAGGCAGCCTGCCTGCGTTCCTACCGCTTGGGCGCGGGGGTGGGTGCCGGAACCGGACCGATCATCGACTGGGGAGGCCCCGGGAATGCCGCAGCCGGATACAGCGGGACGGCCTTCAGCATGAAGTACGCCCACTGCGGGCCGGCGATCATGTACCCATCGAGGCGGGGATAGAACGTTCCGTTGATGGTGACGTTCTGGCCTGCACGTTTCTGCCCCTCAAGTGCGTCCCCGAAGAAGGATGCTGTGGCCAGTCCGCTGGTGTACCCAACAATCCAGGTGGCGCCGTTGTTGTTCGAGGTGCCGGTCTTGGCGGCCGTTGGCCACTTGTCGTGAACCTTCGGCTGGATCCAGAAGCCCGAACCCCTCACCAGCACGTCCTGGAGGACGCTGTTGACGCCGCGTGCCACCTCCGGCTTCACGGCATCCCTGCACTCGGTTGTTTGGGCGGGAAGCTTTCCACCCGTGGCGTCCTTGATGTCCAGCAGGGCGATGGGGTTGCAGTAGCGGCCGTCGTTGGCGAAGGTGGCGAAGGCGTTGGCAAGGTGGAGGGGTGCCACGCCGGTGGCTCCGAGCAGATTGCCCAGCTGGTGCATGTTGATGGGTGTCCCGTCCAGGCCGCTGTGCAGGCCCACTGCGTCAACCATCTTTTGAATGCCGCAGAAATCCAGCTGCGCCGCTGACGCGAAGGTGGCCGTATTGATCGAGTTGTAGAGGCCGTAGTTGATGGGCATCTTCCGGTAGAAGCCCTCCTCCGAATTCTGCAGGTCATCCGCCGCACCCAGCTCGGGGTTGTTTTGCGCTGTGCTGTAGGCGCCCAGCACCTTGCCGCAGCTGGAGCGCCACGGGAAACCAAGCGGATAAACCCGCCGTGAAGCATCAATTTCGGTGGTCAGGGACTTGCCCTCGTTGAGCCACTCGGCGAAGGTGAACGGCTTCATGGTGGAACCGGTCTGGAAGCCGCCTGCCCCGTTCAGGTCGTTCCCCTGCGGATCGCGGGCATCCACGTTGAAGTTCAGCTGCGTGTCGAACTTGCCCGGTTCGGGCAGGAACACGGTGTTCTGCGCCATGGCCAGGATCTTGCCCGTTCCCGGTTGCACCGTGACCAGGGCTGCACCCCACTTGTCCGGATTGGCGCCCGCTGTGCTGTCCACCTGGGCCTGCGCCGCCGCCTGCAGCCTGCTGTCCAAAGTGGTGACGATCGTCAGTCCGCCGCGGTAGAGCTTGCGCTCGCGCTCCACTTCGTTGGGCCCGAAGGCGGGGTTGTTGAGGATGAGGTGGGAGATGTAGTCGCAGAAGTAGGGGGCCATGGCGGCGTTGGCGCAGCCCTGACGTTCAGGGGTGATCTTGAGTTCCACCGGCGTGGCTTTTGCTTCGTCATGCTGCGCCTGCGTGATCCTCTTGAGGCGAAGCATCTCGTCAAGGACCTGGTTGCGGCGGGCCAGCGAGTTCTCGGGGTTGATGGCCGGGTTGTAGAAGGTGGGACTGTTGACCAGGCCGGCCAGGAGGGCGGCCTGCGGCAGCGTGAGGTCTTTTGCGGTGGTGCCGAAGAAGTAACGTGCCGCCGCCTCGACGCCATACGCATCGCTGTTGAAGAAGACGATGTTCAGGTACCCCTCAAGGATCTGGTCCTTGCTGTACTTCTTTTCCAGGGCGATGGCCAGCCGCATCTCCCGCAACTTGTCGCCCATGTCCTTCTGGCCGCTCAGGACCACTTCGTCCGGCCGGTCCTGGGACAGCCGCGCCTCATTGACCACGTTGGTGACGTACTGCTGCGTGATGGTGGACGCGCCCTGCTGGTCCCCTTTCGTCACGTTAGCGATCACCGCCCGGAGGATGCCCTGGGGGTCGATTCCCGCGTGCTCGTAGAACCTGCTGTCCTCAATGGAGATGATGGCGTCCTTGATATACGGCGACATCTGGTCCAGTGGAATCCGCACGCGGTTCTCGGCGTAGAACGTGGCGATCGGCTGGCCGTCGGAGGTGAGGACCCTGGTGGATTGCGACGGCGGCTGGACCGTCAGCTCTTTGGGCAGGCCCTCGAAGAATCCGATCGAATTGCTGACTCCGATCCCGGCTGCCGCAACTGCCGGGACAACCAGGCTGGCCACCAGCACGCCACACATGGCACTGGCTGCGAGGAACCCCAGGAATCGTCCCAGGGCGGCGCCGAAACCGCTTCTGCGCTTCTTCTTCTTCGCCATCTATCAGCCCTCAAGCTTGGAGGTGCGTCCAGCCTACGCCGCTGGGATGGGCTGATCCAGAACTTCGAAGGTCAGGATACGGTCACAAAAAATCCTTGACCGGCGATACTTAACGACATATCGTTAAGTATCGCCGAAGAGATCGGCGTAAATAAGAAGATTGAAAGGCGGATGCCATCATGAGAGGCATTTCTGACGAAAAATTCCCTGGCCCAGAGTTCGCAAGGGGCCGGTTTGAACGGGGCAGGGGACGCCGGGGACCGCATGGTCACCGCGGCGGCGGCGGCGGGTTCGGCCCAGGTTTTGGTCCCGGGTTCGGCCCTGGTTTTGGTCCAGGCTTTGGCCCGGGTTTCGGTCCGGGATTCGGGCGTGGAGGGCGGCGGGCAAGCCGTGGTGACGTTCGCGCCGCCATACTCTCGCTCCTGGCGGAGTCACCGTCGAATGGTTACGGGCTGATCAAGACCATCGCCGAAAAGACCGAAGGAGCCTGGCGACCAAGCCCGGGCTCCATCTACCCCACGCTCCAGCAACTGGTGGACGAAGGGCTGATCGAGGCCATGAGTGAAGGCCGCGGCACCGAGTTCTCGCTCACCGAATCCGGCCGGGAGTACGTGGCCGGGCACGCGGAGGAGATGGACAGTGCATGGAACGCGGTCCCGGAAGGATCGGACCGCGAGTTCCACCACAGCATCGGCAAACTGATGGGCGTTATCCACCAGTTCCGGGGCGGTGTCACTGAGGAGCAGCGGACCGCCGCCATCGAGAAGCTGGACGAAACCCGGCGCGCGCTCTACAAAATCCTGGCGGACTAGTGGCGGGGCTGCCGGAGTACGGGCGGCCGTCAGGCGAAAGTATCTTCCTTTGCCTGACGGTCCGGGCCCTGGGTGCCTGAAACCTCGCGGTTTGAACCCTCGGCGGCCTGGCGGTCTGCGGAGTGCCCGCCGGCCGGAATGTGGCCGAATACCGCCCGCAGCGGGTTGAAGCCGGCGCCCACCTCGTTGAACGCGTAGGCGCTCTCGGCGTGCTCGGACAGGTCCACGCCAGCCGTTTCGGCTTCGTGGCTGACCCGGAAGCCGATGGTCTTGTTGATGGCGCGGCCGATCACCAGGGTGCCAAGCCCTGAGACCAACAGCGTGATGACTACCGCAGCCGTCTGGGCAATGAGCTGCTGCACGCCGCCGCCGTAGAAAAGACCCCCGGCCTGGCCGGCTGACGGCAGGGCAATGAACCCGAGCGCCAGGGTGCCGATGAGTCCGGCGCCGAGGTGGACACCCACCACGTCCAGGGAGTCATCGAGCCCGAAGCGGTACTTGAGGTCAACGAAGACGGCGCATGCAGCACCTGCCACCAGGCCCAGGCCGATTGCGGCCACCGGGCTGATGTTGGCGCAGGAAGGTGTGATAGCAACGAGGCCGGCCACCACGCCGGAGGCGGCCCCCAGGGAAGTGGGGTGGCCGTGGCGCATCTTCTCGGTCACCAGCCAGCTGAGCATTGCTGCGGCAGGTGTAACCAGGGTGTTGATCCAGATAAGGCCTGCCTGTTCGGCGCTGGTCGCCGCGCCACCGTTGAATCCGAACCAGCCGAACCACAGCAGGGCCGCACCCAGCATGATGAAAGGGAGGTTGTGGGGGCGGTGGTTGGGGTCTTTCGCGAAGCCGTGGCGCTGGCCCACGATGACGGCGAGCACCAGCGCGGCTGTGCCGGAGCTGATTTCCACCACGGCGCCACCAGCGAAGTCGATGACTTGGCCGAAAATGGCCGTCACTGCACCGCCGGCGCTCATCAGTCCGCCGCCCCAGATCATGTAGGCGAGGGGGCAGTAGATCAGGGTGATCCAAACCGGCACGAACACGGCCCAGGCGCTGAACTTGGCACGGTCTGCAATAGCGCCGCTGATCAGAGCCACGGTGATGATGGCGAAGGTTGCGCTGTAGCCGGCCTTGATCAGGTCCGGGGAGCCCATCAGGTTCTGCAGCCCGAAATTGGTGAACGGGTTGCCGAAGATGCCCAGGAAGCCGTCACCGGTGGTCATTGAGTAGCCCCACAGGACCCAGACAACTCCGACGATGCCTGCGGAGATGAAGCTCATCATGATCATGTTCAGCGCGGCCTTGGCACGGGTCATGCCGCCGTAGAAGAGACCGAGCCCGGGGGTCATCAGCAGTACCATCGCTGCCGAGATAAGCAGCCAGACGTGTTGGGCAGAGATCTCCACCGGTGGTCCCTTCGCATGAGATTCAAGGGGGTGATGTGCCACCCCGGCTTTTCCCCCGGGGTCTATTTTTCGTCGCCCATGTTTCATCCGATGCTGTGGAAAGTTGCCGTTACGTTACACAAAACGTGCCTGCGTGAAGTTCGCGTGTCAGCAATGTTTCAGGCATGTAAACGCGCTCCCACCGATACGGCCCCGCCCGTCGTCGTCCGGCCTGCGCGGGCCCGCAACCAAAGGTGCGCAAGGGAATACCAGGGTGAGCTCCCGCCGTCGTGCCCCCGATCGGTCAAGGTTTCCCGCCCGTGAACGGCGACTCACCGCCGTCGGACGCTTCTGCGTGCCGTAGCGTGGCACCATGCCACCGCGGACGAAACTGGGAATGGGCATGGCTGCGTTCACCGTTGGCCCTGCTCCCGGCGTCGAGCTGAGCTGCTATGACTCCGGTGGCGACGGGCCTGCCGTGGTGCTGCTGCACGGTTTGGCGGGGACAGCCCGCGAATTCTTTCCGACGGCGGCCGCGCTCCCCGAGTACCGTGCCGTCCTGGTTGATCTCCGGGGCCATGGGGGCAGCACCCGGGTCCCTCCCGGCGTCGCGCGGTCGGATTATGTTTCGGACGTTGTCAGAATCATCGAGCACGTTGGTGCGCCGGTGGTTTTGGTTGGCCAATCAATGGGAGCGCATACGGCCATGCTCGTCGCGGCGGAGCGCCCCGACCTGGTGGGCGGCCTGGTTCTCCTGGAGTGCGGCGCGGCCGGCGGAGACTTCGACGGTCATGAGGCCATTGGGGAGTACTTCAGGTCCTGGCCGACGCCGTTCAGCAGCCGGGTGGCGGCGCGCAGCTTCCTGGGTGATGGTCCGTTGGCCCGGGCATGGGCCGAAGACCTCGAGGAACGGGCGGACGGTTTCTGGCCGAGGTTCGATCCGGATGTCATGGCGGAAGCGGCGGCCGGGTTGGCCGCGCCGCGCTGGAAGGAATGGCATGCGGTCCAGGCGCCGGCGTTGGTGGTCTATGGCGGCCGGGGGATGTTCACCGCAGACGCCAAGGACGCGTTCGTTCAGCAAGGTCATCGGGTTTCGCGGGTTGACCTGCCTGAAGCGTCGCATGACGCCCATCTGGACGCTTTCGACGACTGGGTGGGCGCCCTCCGCGGTTTCCTGGAAAGTGAAGGGCATGGACAGCGACCGGACCGCCCCTAGAACTGGCGGGCGTTGGCCAAGACGGGCAGTTTGGTGCGGACGTCCTCAATGACGGCGGGATCGACGTCCACGACGGCGAGTTCCGGCTTTCCGCCCAGCGCAACCAGGGCGCTGCCCAGCGGAGAGATGACGGCGCTGTGGCCGATTCCGGTGGGGGCACTGCCGGCGGGCCCGGCACCGATGGTTTCGGGGTCGCCCTGTCCGCAGGCCACCACGAAGGTGGTGCTGTCCAGGGCCCTGGCGCGCACCAGGAGGTCCCACTGCTCTGCTTTACCCTCGCCGGCACCCCAGGACGCGCAGACGATGTTGACCTGCGCCCCGGCGCGGGCATTGGCCGTAAAGAGGGCCGGGAAACGGACGTCGTAGCAAGTGGCCAGGCCGAAGACCGTCCCGTTGAGCTCAAACGTCACCGGGCTCTGGCCGGCGTCCACCGTCTTGGACTCGGTGAAACCGAAGGCATCAAACAGGTGCACCTTGTCGTATGAAGTATCGAGGCCGGGCCCGGTAACCAGGAGGGTGTTGCGGACGCGGCCGTCCTTACCCGGCGTGAACATCCCGGCGACGATCGCAATGTCCAGTTCGTTGGCGATGGTGCGGACCTTGTCCGCCCACGGGCCGTCCAGCGGCTCTGCGATTTCGGTCAGCGAATGGCCGAAGGCACGCATGGCGGCTTCGGGGAAGACCACCAGCTCCGCGCCAGCAGCCTTGGCCTGCGTGGCGTACTCCCGGATGAGCTCCAGGTTGGCTGTCGTATCGGCGCTGCTGATGATTTGGGCGACTGCGAGGCGCATGGATGAACTCCGATCTGTTGTATCCATCATGCACGCCCATACCCGGGGCTACTGCTTGTAGCCCTCCACCTCGCTGACGGGACGGGTCTCGGCTTCATCGGGATTCTCGCCGGAGTCTTTTTTCGCCCGGCGCTGCCGCAGCAGGTCCCAGCACTGGTCCAGGCTGATCTCCACCTGGCGGAGCCTGGCGTGGTCCGGCGTCTGGCCGTCCCCGGGCCCCTCCCGAAGTGAATGCTCCTCGTCCACGAGGGCCTGGATACGCGTCAGGATGTCTTCGTCGTTCATGCTTTCCCCTTCGTCCGGACCGGTCTCCTCAGCGTACGTAGTCTGTGCTGATGCCACCAGCCCCCGGGCGGTACCATCAAGGTCATGCCCGATGTGCTCGATATGGCAGGACCAATCCTGGAAATGCTGACGTGGATGTGCCTGCCCGTTGGCTTGCTGCTGCTCTTTTATGTGGGCTTCCAGCGACGCTTCGTGCACCCCTGGGACGTGGCCGAGGCCGTGGTGTACTCGGACCAAACCGGCGTGGGCTTCAGGTGGCTGGACCGTAAACACCTGGTGCACAATGCCCCCATGTCGCCCCATGACATCAGGGACCTGGCGGTGGGCGATACCCTGCCCATTTACTACCATCCCAAGCGCCCCACGCAATGGCAGATCACTCCGCCCGAGGAAGCCGCGAAAACAGCCTCAGTGCTGGGTCGTGTCCTGACGGCCATTGGCTCCGTGGCGCTGCTGGCAGGCTTCGTCCTGCCCATGTTCTAGCCGGCGGCTTCCCGGGCGTCACCCGGCGAGCACCACACCGATCCCCAGGACTCCCAGGGCAATACCGGTGAAAGCCGTCCAGAGCACCGCGGTGATGTCAGCGTCCACGTGTTCCTGGGAGACGCCGTGCGACTTGGCGCCGTACCGCCTGCGCTGCGTGAGGTAAATGGCCAGGGCAGCCCCGGCAGAGACCCCGAACAGCAGCAGGATGGGAAGCCCGTGGTGCGGCAGCCAACGCAGGAATAGTGCGCTCGCCGTCACCAGTGCCAGCATGGTCCGGCCCCAGGCCAGCGAGGTGCGCTCCGGCTGCAGGCCCGGATCACCGTGGGTATCTCCCGTTGGAAGGTACGGCGCCACAGGAGTCAGCGCCAGAGCACAAAAACGAGGACGACGGCGGCCGCCACCGCGCCTGCCCCGGCCAGCAGGGGCACAATAAGCGGCAGGGGGAGGGGCGCCTTGTGCCGCATGCTGCGTTCCACGCGGAGCCACCTCAGCGCGGCCCCGGCACTGAGCAGCATGCCCAGCAGGAGCAGCACGATGGCCAAGCCCTTGCGGACGGGTTCCAGGAACAGGTCCGAGGTGAACGCCTCGATGGCGATGCCGCCAGCCAGCAGGGCCAAGGAAGTCCGGATCCAGGCGAGGAACGTCCGTTCGTTGGCCAGGGTGAACCTGGGGTCCGGTTCCTCGCCGCCGGGCAGCAGCCGTTCGGCGATCTTGCCGCGCGGCGGCGGTGCCTCGTCTCGCGGTGCGTGCTGGCTGTTGGTCACGGTGCCAGTTTAGCGGCGCGGTAGTCCGCGCCCCCGGCACGGGCCGTTGCCTACGCGGATCTCCGCAGCGCCGCCCGTGAGGCGAGGTGTTCGCCGATGGGCAGGGCCGCCGTCGCTGCCGGGGACGGGGCGTTCAGGACGTGGATCATCCTGTCGGTCTCGGCGAGCAGGAAATCGTGAATGAGGGTGCCGTCCCGGCGTACCGCCTGGGCCCTGATTCCTGCCTCGTACGGCAGCAGGTCTGCCTTGGCCAGCCCGGGCGCGTACTTCCGGCATTCCTGCAGGTAGCTGCCTTTGAACAGGGAATTGCGGACCTCCCGGACGGCAGTCAGTGCGTTGGCGCGGGCCACGTGCCATAAGCCGGGGAACTTCGCGTAGCGGGCCACATCACGGAAGTCCACCGAGAATTTGGGGTATCCCTCCCGGGCCATTCCCAGCACAGCGTTGGGGCCAACGGTGATGGTGCCCTGCACGGTGGGGGTGAGGTGGACGCCGAGGAACGGCAGCGCAGGATCCGGGACGGGGTAAATGAGATGGCTGACGTAGCCGGACTTCTCGGCCGGAAGCTCGAAGTACTCTCCGCGGAAGGGGATGATCTGGACGTCGATATCCACCCCGGCGGCCTCTGCGAGCCGGTCCGACTGCAGCCCTGCGCAGGCCACAAGCTGCCGGCAAGAGTAGACCCCGTCCTCAGTGCGGACGTCCACACGGTCCGTGTGTTCGGAAACAGCGGTGACGCGGGCCTTGGTGATCACCTGCCCGCCTGCCTTTTCCACCAGGTGCGCGAGCTTCCGCGCCACTGCGGGGTAGTCCACGATGCCGGTGCTGGGAATGAACAGGGCGCCGAGCCCGGTGACATTCGGCTCGCGCCGGAGGAGTTCCTGCCGGTCCAGCCGTTCACAGTCCAGTTCGTGGACCGCCGCCCGGTCCTCGAGCTGCGCCAGCCGCTCCAGCTCCAGCGGGGTGGTGGCCACCAGCAGCTTTCCGGGCTCGCGGTACGGGATGCCGTGCTCCTGGCAGAACTCCTTGGTCTGCTGGGCGCCGGCTTTGCTGAACCTGGCCTTCAGGCTGCCGGGGGCGTAGTAGATTCCCGAATGGATGACGCCGCTGTTGTGCCCGGTCTGATGCGCAGCGAGGGTATCCGCCGCTTCCAGCAGGACGAGGGACGCATCAGGTTCCCTGCGCAGCAGCTGGTACGCGGTGGCAAGGCCAACGATGCCGCCTCCGATAATGCAGTAGTCCACGTGCTCCACAGGGAAAATTCTGCCCCATGACGGCGGTGGCCGCATGTACCGGCGCCTGGCGGGTTATGCCGGGTCAGCCGGCGCTTCGCGGGGCAAACATGATCACTGCCACCCCCAGCAGGCAGATGACCGAGCCGGCCACGTCCCACCGGTCGGGCCGGAAACCGTCGAAAATCATTCCCCAGGCAAGGGAGCCGGCAACGAACACCCCGCCGTAGGCCGCCAGGATCCGGCCGAAGTGGGCGTCCGGCTGGAGGGTGGCCACAAAGCCGTAGGCGCCCAGGGCAATCACACCAAGTCCCGCCCACCACCAGTCCTTGCCTTCCCGGACTGCCTGCCACACCAGCCAGGCGCCGCCGATTTCTGCCACAGCGGCCAGCACGAACAGCACGATGGTCTTGAGGACGCTGACAGTTTCTTCCGGGATAACCACCCGGCCATCATGCCAGCCGGGAATGCCGGCAACGGGGAATGCCACCGGGCAGCCGGAGGTTGGGGCAGGTATGGAGCGCATAGGATTCCTTTCATTCGGCCACTGGGGACCCGGCCAGGGTTCCCGCACCAAGACCGCGGGCGAGGCGCTGGTGCAGGGCATCGAATTAGCCGTAGCCGCCGAGGAACTCGGTGTGGACGGTGCCTTCTTCCGGGTCCACCACTTCGCCCGCCAGCAGGCCTCGCCGTTTCCGCTCCTTGCGGCCATCGCAGCACGCACCCGCCGGATCGAAATCGGTACCGGTGTCATTGACATGCGTTACGAGAACCCGCTCTATATGGCGGAGGAAGCGGCAGCCACTGACCTGATCAGTGGCGGCAGGCTCCAGCTCGGCATCAGCCGCGGCTCACCCGAGCCGGCCCGGCAGGGTGCGTCGGCTTTCGGCTACGTGCCCCGGGACGGCGAAACCGACGCCGACATGGCACGCCGCCACACCGAGCTGTTCCGCAAAGCGATCACCGGGGCTGGAGTAGCTGAAGCCGACCCCCGGTATGCCGGTGGTGCCACGGGCCTCCTGCCCGTGCAGCCGCAGTCGCCCGGACTGGCGGAGCGGATCTGGTGGGGAGCCGGCACCCGCAAGACGGCCGTCTGGGCGGCGGAGCTCGGCATGAACCTGATGAGCTCCACCCTGCTCACCGAGGACACCGGCGTGCCCTTCCACGAACTCCAGGCGGAACAGATCCAGCTGTTCCGGGATACCTGGCAGGCAGCCGGCCACTCCCACCAGCCAAGGATCTCGGTCAGCCGCAGCGTGCTGCCCATCGTGGACGACGAGGACCGCCGCTACTTTGCCGGCAGCGCCCTCCGCGACGGCCGGGACCAGGTGGGCACCATTGACGGGCTCACGGCGCGGTTCGGAAAAAGCTATGTGGGCGAGCCCGACCGGCTCGCGGAGGAACTGGCGGCGGACACCGCTGTCCAAGCGGCTGACACCCTGCTGCTGACCGTCCCCAACCAGCTAGGCGTGGATTTCAACGCCAAGCTCCTTGGCCACATTGCGCAGTTCGTGGCCCCGTCCCTGGGATGGAGCCGGTAGGACGCTGGGAACCTTTGACGAGACCGAACCGTTACTCTTAAAGTGCGGTGTGGGGGCTTCGCGCCCCAACTACACTGTGACTGCTGAACGGTCATATGACGGAGAGAGAGAAATATGGCTCGCGCCGCCTTAGGCTTTAACGCATGATCCGGCTACGACAGCTGGCCCAAGCGGCTTCGGTACTCACCACCCCTTTAACGCCAGAGGACGTCCTCTCGCTTTTCAACCCTGTCTACTCAGCCCGGCAGCTCAGGGGCGTCGTCACCAAGGTGGTCCAGGAGACCGCGCAGTCGGCGACCATCTTCTTCCGTCCCGGCCGCGGCTGGAAGGCGCACCTTGCCGGGCAGTGGGCCCGCATCGGCGTCGAACTCGACGGGGTCCGCCACTGGCGCTCCTACTCACTCAGCGCCCCCGCCGGCAAGGACCCGGCCATCACGGTCACTGACGTCGGTGCCGTATCCGGCACCCTGGTGCGTTCCACCAAGCCCGGCGATGTCCTGTTCCTGGCCCCGCCGCAGGGTGACTTCGTGCTGCCGGAGCATCCCCGCCCCCTTCTCATGGTCACCGCGGGCAGCGGCATCACACCGGTGATGTCCATGATCCGTACCCTGGTGCCGCGGCGTCCGGATGCCGACGTCGTACTGGTCCACTCGGCCCGTACCCCCGGGGACAGCCTGTTCCGTGAGGAACTGGCGGAGCTCGCGGACCAGTTCCCCAACTTCCGGCTGGCGCATTGGTACACCGGCGAGCAGGGCCGGATGGACTTCTCCAGCACCAAGGAGCTGGACGAGATCTGCCCCGACTGGAAGGAACGGGCAGCCTACGCCTGCGGCCCGGACAGCTTCCTGGATGACGCCGAGGCGCTGTGGAAGCGCGCCGCCCTCACCACCGCCGCGCCCGGCACCGACGTCGCGGTGGCCGGCGATGCCGGCAACCTGATGATCGAACGCTTCAACACCACCTTCAACGCCGGGGTGGGGCACGACGGCGGCCTGGTCACCTTTGAAGCCTCGGACCGGGAAGTGGAGGCCGACGGCGACACCCCCATCCTCGACATCGGCGAGGACGCCGGGGTACTGATGCCCAGCGGCTGCCGCATGGGTATCTGCCACAGCTGCCTCACCCCGCTCCTGGCCGGCCAGGTCCGCGACCTCCGCACCGGCGAAATTCACGGCGATCCCGGCCAACTGATCCAAACGTGTGTCTCGGCAGCTGCCGGGCCCGTCAACCTCGAACTCTGAGGAGCAGAATAATGTCTGTCATTTCACCCGCTAAGGCCGCCTCCACCGAAGGAGCGAACGCCGGCACGTCAAGGACGCGCCCCGGCAAGCTTGCCGATTCCGGCAGCCCCACAGTACGGCCGCCTGCTGCCGCCCACCTGACGGACGAGCAGGTGGCGGAGCTGGGCCGCGAGCTCGACGCCATCCGTGACGAGGTCCTCGCCAAGCGCGGCGCCGAAGACGCCGCCTACATCCGCCGGGTGATCAAGGTCCAGCGCGGCCTTGAAATCTCCGGCCGCGCCGCACTGCTGGTTGGCAAGAACAAGGCTGCCTGGGTCACCGGTACCACCCTGCTGAGCCTGGCCAAGATCCTGGAAAACATGGAAATCGGGCACAACGTGCTGCACGGCCAGTGGGACTGGATGCGGGACCCGGATATCCACTCCACCACCTGGGAGTGGGACTTTGTCACCCCCTCGCGCTCGTGGCAGCACACCCACAACGACCTGCACCACCGCTGGACCAACGTGGTGGGCAAGGACAACGACGTCGGATACAACCTCCTGCGGATGGACGAACAGCAGCCGTGGAAGCCGATGAACCTTGGCAACCCGCTGTACAACGCCATCCTGGCACCCCTCTTCGAGTGGGGCATCGCCATCTACGACCTCGAACTGACCGAGTTCAAGGAAGGCAAGAAGTCCAAGGAAGCGCTGCTTAAGGACCTCAAGGCCCTGGGCAAGAAGGTGGTCACGCAGTTCACCAAGGACTACGCCGCGACTCCCGCTGTCGCCATGCTGACCGGTTCCGGAAAGCAGGCGCTCTACGGAACGCTGACCGCCAATGCCGTGCGCAACGTCTGGGCCCACGCAGTGATCTTCTGCGGCCACTTCCCTGAAGGCACGGACACCTTCACGGAGGAGATGGCGGAAGGCGAAACCCGCGGCGACTGGTACATCCGCCAGATGATCGGCTCCGCCAACATCTCCGGATCGAAGTTCATGCACATCATGACCGGTAACCTCTCGCACCAGATCGAGCACCACCTCTTCCCGGACCTGCCCTCCAACCGGTACGCCGAGGTTGCGCCCAAGGTCCGTGAGATCTGCCAGCGCTACGGCCTGAAGTACACCACCGGCCCGCTGCTGAAGCAGGTCGGCTCCACCTGGGGCAAGATCTTCAAGCTGGCGCTGCCGGGCAAGACCGCCAAGGCCTGACCACAGCACCGCCGCCGGCTCTAGGCCCGCCTGCCGGGTGACAGGACCATGTCATCCAGCTTCGGCAGGGCGTGCCTGAGCCGGTGGCCCGCCTGGTCCAGCACATCCTGGGCCGAGGACAGGCTGCCGTCCTCCACCAGCACGATGGCGGTGCCCTGCAGCCGGTGGCCGCTCCAGCGCAGCTGCAGGCGCTGCACCCCAAGAACCCCCGGAGTGCCTTCCAGCGCCTCGGCGGCACGGGACACCAGATCGGGTTCAATGCCGTCCATGAGCCGGCGGCCGATACTGCGGACGGTTCCCCACAGCAGCACCATGATCGCCACGGATATCAGCAGGCCCACGATGGGGTCCGCCAGCGGGAAGCCCAGCATGACGCCAAGGGCACCCAGCACCACAGCCAGGGACGTGAAGCCGTCCGTCCTGGCATGGACGCCGTCGGCCACCAACGCGGCGGACCCGATTCTGCGGCCTACCCGGATGCGGTACATGGCCACGGCCTCGTTTCCGGCGAAGCCGATCAGCCCGGCCGCCATCACCCAGCCCAGGTTCTGCAGCGGCTGCGGATGGATCAGCCGGTCCACGGACTGCCAGCCGGCCACCACGGCCGAGAGGGCCACTACCCCCACGATGAAGAGCCCGGCCAGGTCCTCTGCCCGCCCGAAACCGAACGTGTAGCGGCGGGAAGCCGCCTTCCGGCCCAGGATGAAAGCGATCCACAGCGGCACCGCCGTCAGGGCATCGGAAAAGTTGTGGATGGTGTCCGCGAGCAGTGCCACGGAACTGCTGAACAGCACCACCATGAACTGCAGCACGGTAGTGCCCAGCAGTACGAACAGGCTGATTTTCAGGGCGCGGATCCCCTCGGTGCTGGCCTCCATCGCGTCGTCGATCGAATCCGCGGAGTCGTGCGTGTGGGGGACGAACAGCTCCATCAGCCAGCCCTTGAATCCGCTGCGGTGATGGTGGCCGTGGTCATGGCTGTGCCCGTGACTGTGGTCGCCGTCGTTGTGGCCGTGCCCGTGGTGGGTGTGCTGGGCCGCCTGCCGGCCGGGCCCGTTCATAAGGCGTGCCCCTCTCCGCCTTTGCCGGGTAGTCGGTGGTGGGCCGGCTCGCCACCCAATGCGTGCTCCGCCTGGAAGATGGCGTCGGCCACGAGCTGGCGGGCATGCTCGTTCTCCAGCCGGTACAGCACCCGGGTCCCGTCCTGGCGGGTAGAGACCATACGGGCCAGCCGCATTTTTGCCAGATGCTGCGAGACGGCCGCTGGGGACTTGCCCACCACGTCTGCCAATGCACCCACGGCCATTTCGCCGTCGCGCAGCGCCAGGATGATCCGTACCCGCGTGGCGTCGGCCAGCATGGAAAAGACCTCCACGGCCAGCTCCACGTATTGGCTGTCCGTGCCCAGCAAGCATCTATTCGTATCTGCATTCATGCGCATATAGTGTCATATGAAGTCCCTGCCCCGCACTATGGTGCCGGGGCGCCGCCGTCGCATAATGGATCGCACAGCGCGGCCTTTGGAGGAAAGATGAAATTTGTGGGAGCCCTCATCGTCATCTGGCTGATCATCGGCGGCGTGGCCGCCTGGCAGCGGGGCTACTTCGGCGGAGCCCCGGGGTCCTGCGCAGAAGCAGGCACCGTCGCCGTTACCATCGTTGCGGGGCCGCTGAACTACATGGGCGTCAACCCGCAGATCACCTGTGAGCTGCCGCAGCCGTCCCAGTAGGCGAACAGGGCCGCCCCGCGGCTGCGTGAGAACGGCCGGAGCGGTCCTAGAGTAGGGACTGCGCAGGTATTGGCATGCCGCCTGCCTGCTCCGATCAGTCTCGAAAGGAATTCGCCGCGATGGCTTTCATTACCGTTGGAACTGAAAACAGCACCGACATCGAGCTCTACTACGAGGACCACGGCTCCGGCCAGCCGGTGGTGCTGATCCACGGCTACCCATTGGACGGTGCCTCCTGGGAACGGCAGGCCACCGCCCTCCTGGCTGCCGGCTACCGCGTGATCACCTACGACCGGCGCGGCTTCGGGAAGTCCAGCAAGACCACCGAAGGCTACGACTACGACACGTTCGCGGCGGACCTCAATACCCTGCTGACCACGCTGGACCTCAGCAACACCGTCCTCGTGGGGTTCTCCATGGGCACGGGCGAGGTGGCACGCTACCTGGGCAGCTACGGGTCGGAGCGCGTTGCCAAGGCCGCCTTCCTCGGGTCCCTGGAACCCTTCCTGCTCAAGACCGATGACAACCCCGGCGGTGTTCCGCAGGAGGTTTTCGACGGGCTGAAGGAAGCCGTCACCGCGGACCGGTATGCGTTCTTCACCGAGTTCTTCAAGAACTTCTACAACTCGGACACGTTCCTGGGCACACCCCGCCTCAGCCAGGAGGCCGTCACCGCCAGCTGGAACGTGGCCGCAGGCTCCGGTGCCACCGCGTCCGTGGCCGCGCAGGCCACCTGGATCACGGACTTCCGCCAAGACATCCCCAAGATCGACGTTCCTGCGCTGATCGTGCACGGCACCGCGGACAACATCCTGCCCATCGACTCCACCGGGCGGCTGTTCGCCAAGGCACTGCCTGAGGCCGAGTACGTGGAAATCGAGGGGGCGCCGCATGGCCTGCTCCTGACCCACGCCGCCGAGGTCAACGAAGCCCTGCTCGGCTTCCTGGCCAAGCGGGGCTGACTGGCCAAGCTGGGTTAAAAACATCCGGCGACGGCGGGAAACCGCCGTCGCCGGATGTCTGAGCCGGATGTCTGAGCCGGATGTCTGAGCCGGAGGCCCTACCGGAGGCCCTACCGGAGGACTACCGGCGGAAGCCGCCGCCTCCGCCGCCGGGGCCCTGCTCCGCCGTGTATTCGCCGGCGGTGACGGTGTCCACCTTCGTGGCGCCGTCGAGCGAGCCCTCACCCAGGCCCGCGCTGACTGTTGCCGTGCCCCCGGTGTAGACGGTGTATTCGGTGCCCGCGGTGATCGCCGCTGAGGAGAAGACCAGCGAGGCAGCAGCTTTGGTGGTGACGAATGCTGCCACCACGGTCCCGGAGGAATCAGCGATCTGGATGACGGTGCCGGCCGGGACGGACGAGCCGAGCGTCACCTGCACGCCGGACTGGGTGGAGGACGCCCCGGGGGTGACCGCCATGCCGGCGCTGCCGGCAGCGGCCATGGTTCCGCCGGATACGGCTAGTTCGCCGTTGACGTCCAGGGCACCGTTCCCGTCGTTCGTGGGGCCGTTGACTACCACGGTGCCGCCGGAAATAGTGGCGTTGCCGTTGGAGTCGAGGCCGTCGCCCTGCGCATTGATGGTCAGCAGGCCGCCGCTGATGTCCACGGTGTAATCGCCCGCTTCCATGCTGCCGCCGCCCATGCCGCCGCCTGCTCCTGTACCCGAAGAAGCCGTGCTGCTGCCGCCCGAGGCGTTCACGCCGTCGTCGTTGGAGGTGATGTTGGCGGTGCCGCCGGACACTACTATGTGCTGGGCCTCCAGGCCCTCCTCGGATTCCTTGACGGTGGTGTCGCCGGCGGCGATGGTGAGGGTGTTGAAGGCCTTGACCCCGTCATCGCCGGCCGACACGGTGAGGGTGCCGCCATTGATGAGGACCCATCCGCGGCCCTCGTCGGTGTCATTGTCGGACTTGAAGCCGTCGTCGGCCGCGGTCACCTGGTAGGCGCCGTCCAGCAGCACGGCGTAGTCCTTGCCCACGATGCCGTCGTCTGCCGCGTCCACCGTCACGGTGCCGCCGGCCAGGACCAGCCCGTCCTTGCTGGAGATGCCGTCGTTGTAGTTGCCGTCCACGGCCAGTGTGCCCGGGCCGGCAATAGTGAGGTCCGCCTTGGAATAGAGGGCGGCGTTGGGGGCGTCCGTTCCCTGATCGGAGTAGGTGGCGGCGTCGCTGATCGAGTTATTGGTGCCGTCCGCCAGGTAGACGATCGCCTCGTCTGCGCTTTCCACCACGAAGGGGGACCCCGTGGAGTTTGCCAGGGTGGCGCCGTCCAGGATGATGCGGACGGTGTCCTCCTCGCCTGCGGCCACCACGATCCTGCCGTCGGTGAGCGCCCCGCTGAGGCGGTAGGTGCCCGCGGCGCTGATGGTGACAGTGTCGCCGTTCACCGAGACGCCGGATGACGACCCGGATGCCACGGCACTGGCGCCGTCCGCCAAGGTCACGGCTACTTCGGAGGCGGCATCCCAGATGAGGTCGTCGCCGTCGAAGTGGGTGTCCTGGGCAAGCGTGTCCAGTGACACCGCCGTGGTGGTGCCGGCGGAGCTGGAGGAGACCGAGCTGGAGGAACCGGTGCTTGAGGTGCCGGTGATGCCGGTGGGGGACGTGCCGGCCACGGAGCAGCCGGCCAGGCCGATGGCGGCTGCCATGGCGGCAACGGAAAGGTAAGTGCGGAGGCTTTTCATGGAGTGTCCTTGGGTGGGGGAGAGCGGGTGGTGAAGCGTGCAGGATGGTGTGCCGGGCAGCGTGCTGTTGGCCAGGCGGTCAACCAGGCGCCCAGTCAGGCGGGTCGGAGGTGGGCCTCTCAGGCGGCTGGGCGGAGGGGGAGGCTGCGGGACAAGGTGCGGTTCCAGCGGTTGGCGGGAAGCTCTGGCCGGAGGGCGGCCATCCCGGTGGCGAACTTGGAGATCCGGGACGGCCTGACGCCGGCTGCCCACAGGTGCCGGTCCAGCGGCCCGGCGGTGGAACCGGACTTGGTCTCGAGGATGACGGCGTCGTGCAGGAGCCACGGCTCCCGGCCTGGCCGCTGCCACGTCACACCGGTATCGATGGTGGCGCGGCTGCCGGACTCCTGGAGGTAGAAGGTGGTCCGCTGGTACCGGGTTTCGAGGACGGGTTCCAGGGTTCCGGCGGGGACTGACCCCACCGCGGCGGCCAGGGTTTCCCGAACATAGTCCAGCCCCTCGGCAGTCAGCCGTGAACGGTCCTCGGGCAGGTATGGAATGCGTTCCTTGACGGTGGCTTCCCGGGCGCCTTCGGTTTTGACTTCCAGGAAGCTGATGGCGCTGTCCACGTAGGTCCGCGTGCGGATCTTGTAGCGGCGCCGCCGGCCGCGGGCTGCCAGCAGGTAGCTGTCCAGGGCGGCGGTGTCGAAGTAGACGGAGTCGTAGGCGAAGCTGCGGGCTCCGTCCATTTCCAGGACCCGCATGTCCGCCCCGAAGGTGGCCAGCAGGTGCCGCGCGGTCCCGGTGGCCAGTACGTATTTGCGGTCCACGCGGGTCTGGAGTGCGGCCTCCGCGTTCAGTTCATCCAGTCCCACGGAGGGGAAGAGATGGAGATTCCCGACGGCGGCGCCCGCGAGGTTCATCGCACGCCTGCCTGGACGTGGCCGGGAAGCTGCTCCGGGCTGGGGATGTACTCAGCGGCGGGGATGGTGCCTGCTGTGGCCGGCGCCGTCGTCGTATATCCCGTGAGGGTTCCCGTGACGGAAGGGGCGGGGTAGGCGGCGGGGGAGTAGGCGTAGCGGACGTCCACGATGGTCTTGTCATTGACCAGGTCCAGCTGCTGGATGGTGGCGGAGTGGACCTTTCCGTGCAGCACTTCCTCCAGCCGGGCGTACAGCTCGCCGTCTTCGGCGATGGCCCGGTCCAGGATGACTGTCTGGTGGCGGTGCGCCGGCAGGACCTTGGGGTGGTCGCCCACGAACATCACCAGCAGGATCAGGGCCATCAGCGAAACGGTCAGCCAGAGCGGCTCGATGCCGAGCCCGGCGATCAGGCCCAGGGCCAGTGCCGAGAAGTAGTAGGCCACCTCGTGCTGGGCCAGTTCGGTGGAGCGGAGCCTGATGATGGACAGGACGCCGAACAGTCCCAGCCCCAGTCCCAGTCCGGCCGCTGAGCCGGACAGTGCAGTGGCGACGGCCAGGACCCCCACGTTCATGCCGAGGTAGGAGACCACCAGGTCGCGCCGGCGGTGGCGGCGGAGGTAGAGGGCGAAGGTGAGGATGCTGATGGCTGCCAGGTCGGCGAGGATGAAAATGAGGTTCATGGGATTCTCCGGAATGTTTTTCGGTGGGCTGTTTCTTACGATGCCCGGCCATACTGTGCAGGTGCTGTGACGGAACCTAGCCGGATATATGAGCTTCGGAGGGGGATTTGCCGGCAGCCTTCCCAGCCTCTTCGCGTGCGGGTTCTGCGGCAGGAAGACGATCCTGCTTCCGGGCGAAAAGCCAGCGCTGCTGTATGGAGAAGCTGATGGCGAGCAGCATGATTTCGGCCAGGATCTTGGCCGCCAGGGCCGGCACGGCAATCGCCTCGAGGGCCCAGATCAGCGCAACGTTGGCGACGAGGAGTACCGCCACCAGGCTGAAATAGCGGAGCCCCGCGGACCGGGCCGGGCGTTGCCTGCCGTGTTCGAACACCACATGGCGGTTCACCAGGAAGTTCACCGCGGAACTCACTGCCCGGGCCCCCAGCACGGCCAGGAGCAACGAATCCACCAGCACAGTGAGCAGCAGGAACACCGTGGTGTCCACCAGGAACGCCGCGAACGATGAACCGAGGAACTTCAGGAGCGGGGCATAGATGCGCACGGAGTCTGCCAGCGGCCGGAAGTGGGAACCGGAGTTGTGGTCCAGGTACACGGTGGCGATGTCCAGGGACTGGATGGAGTAGCCGGCGTTCTTCGCTTCCAGCAACAGGTTCAGCTCGTACTCGTACCGGTCGCCGCGGACGGACCGGAGCCACGGGAGCATGGCAGCCGGGTAGCCGCGGAGCCCGGTTTGGGTGTCCGGGATGCGCTCGCCGGTGGCAAGGGTGAACAGCGCCCTGGTGGCCGTGTTGCCGAGGCGGCTGCGGGCAGGCACGTCCCCTGTGAAGCTCCTGCTGCCGAGCACCAGGGTGGCCGCGCCGCGCTGGTCACTGCCGTTCCCGTGCACCTTGCCGGCCACCCTGAGGATGTCCGTCACCTTGTGCTGGCCGTCGCTGTCCGCACACACCACGTCATGGCCGGGCAGGTTGTCCGCGATGAAGCCGAAGCCGGCCTTCAGGGCGAAGCCCTTCCCCCGGTTGCGTGCGTAGCTGAGGACGTGGCACCCCAGTGCCCTGACGTCGTCGAACACGTCCTTGTAGCCGGGGCCGCTGCCGTCATCAACCACCACGACGGCGGTCCACGGCTCGGCGGCGCGGATCCGGCGGATCAGGGCGGGCAAATGGTGGTCCGGTTCGTAGGCCGGTATCAGGATGATCATGGCCGCCTACCCGGCGATGTAGAGAATGTCGGAGGTGCCGCGTTCCTTGTTCTCGCCCAGCGGGTTGTTGACCAACCCGCCGTTGAAGTACATGGTGGACGATCCGCCGCCGTCGATGTTGTACGCGGTGGTGGCACCCAGGCCCTGCATGATTTCGGCCAGGCCGGTCATGGTGACGCCGGCGCTGTAGCCGGGGCTGCGGCCATCCACCACCACGAACACCAGGTGGTTCTCATCGATGATGCCCACGGCCGTTCGCGGCTGCTCGCCCTGGATGGAGTGGTTGCCGAAGTTGGTGTCCACCTCCACGTCCTCGATGCCGGAAGCCACCTCACCGTTGTCGAGGAGGGACGGGCCGAAGGAGAGGGTGTTCCAGACGCCGTCCGCCAGTAATTGTTCGGCGGTGGTGCTGGTTTCGTCGTAGACCTTGACCGTGCCGTCGCGGTAGAAGGCGAGGCCCTGCCGGGCGCCTTCGTCGCGGAACACCACGCCGTTGCGGATCACGATGCCGGTGTCCCGGAACCCGTAGTAATCGCCGTTGATGGCGAAGATGGCGTTGTTCGCCTCGGCGATGGCGGAGGTGGTTTCGGTGATGTTCTCGCCGAAACTGTCGTTGGCGAAGGCGGACTGCAGCGTGGTGGCGTCAGCGAGCACGACGTCGGCAACGTAGTACGTGACGGTGCTGTCGCCGCTGCCGGTGGTCACCGTGGAGATGCTGATGTTGGACGCATCCGACGTGTAGGACGTATCAGTGGTGACTGCTGCGGTGCCGGATCCGTCGCTGGACGCGGTGGTGGTGCCGGACTCGGCAGTGCCGCTTTGGGCGGTCCCGGCCTGGCTGGCTTGGTATGCGGAGACGTCCGAAATCTCCACATGCTGGACCACGAACCGGTCCAGCGCCCAGGCGGTGGCGCCGCCGGCGGAAAGAGTAAGGGCTACGGCCCCGGCGATGACGGCTCGCCTGACGCGGCCTGGTTTACGTTTGGTGGTCTGCTGGGATGTCATGCCCCATTTCTACGGAGGCAAGTTAGCAGAAGGATTTGCCGTTGATGTGATTGGCCTGTGAAATGTGGGGAGCCTCTGGGCTGGAGGCCGCCGGGGCAGGCGCAGCGGGGCAAAGCCGGTTGGCCAGGTCCTTGAGTTCCTACGGGTGGAAGGGCTTGGTGAGGTAGGCGGCTGCGCCCGAGGCCATCCCGGCCAGGACATCGTCCTCTTCGGAGCGGGCGGTCAGGAACAGCAGCGGCGCCTTGCTCAGCGCCCGGACGGCCCGCGCCACCACGTGGCCGTCCATGTCCGGCAGCCCAAGGTCCAGCGTTACCAGCGAAACCGACGGGTCGGCTGCGGCGGCGATGCCCTCAGCACCGCTCGCCACTGCCCGCACCTCGAATCCGGCGCGCGTCAGGACCACGGTGATGAGACCGCGGATATCGTCGTTGTCCTCCACCACAAGGCAGACACGTTGTTGTTCCATCGAAGCCCCCCAGGCCAAAAGATGGCATCAGTCTAGCGTGGCGGGGCTAGCCGTCGTAGTGTGTCTTCGCCGGCCCCTGGCCCAGGGAGTTGACCACCGCGCTGGCCACCTCGTGCAGTTTGGAGTTGCGGGTGCTGGAAGCGGTCTTGAGGATATCGAAGGCGTCCTGCTGGCTGCACCGGTTCTGCGCCATGATGATGCCCACGGCCATATCGATCACGGTCCGGGATTCAAGCGTGGCGCGCAGGTTTGCCGCCGTCTCGCTGTAGTGGGCAAAGCGCACCGCCAGGCGGAGGGCCAGCGATGTCTGGCCGACGAAATCCTCGGCGAACTTGAGCGCCCGCCCCTCGAAACGGTGCGGCCGCCGAGAATACAGGAGCAGGGCGGCCTTGGTTTCGCCCTCCAGCCGGAACGGCAGTGCAAGCACAGAACGGATCCCCTGGCCCAGGACGGCCTCGGCATACTCCGGCCAGCTGCCGTCCTTTTCCAGGTCCGGCACATGCACTGTCACCTTCTCCAAGGACGCCGTCAGGCTGGGCGTCTCCGGGTACTGGTGCTCGAGGAGGCCGAGCGATGCGGCTTCCGGGCTGCTGCTGGCCACGGTTGCGGGCTTGCGCTGCCGAAGAAGCGCGATGGCGCACAAAATCTCGTCGCCGGGTTCGGAAAGATTGCGTGCGGACACCTGCGCCAGTTCATTAAGGAAGTCCTCAACGTCGGAGCTGCTGAGGACCAGCTCGTGCAGGTGTTCAGTGATGGATGTATCGGTTTTAGCTGTTGACTCGCTGGCCACGATTCTCTGGTGCCATTCGCTCAGGTCAAAACGAGCCAGGCAACATGGACACCGGCCGGCGGGAAGCCGGAAGGGGTTCAGGTCGCTGGATCGACGAACTTTCCAACGGCCTGCTGCTAAACCGATATTCAGAAGTATATACATGGCTTTGCAGGCGAAAGTGTCATGTTTCCGCGCCCCCACCACTGGCGGACGCGGGGTGTTCCCGGCAGAATGAAGCGGTCGCCGCGGCTGCGGTGGCAACCGGACGCCAACGGACACTTCGCCGGAGGGACGCGAACATGACAAGACTGCTCATCATCGGTCCGCCGGGTTCGGGCAAGGGGACGCAGGCCGAACACCTTGCCCGCCACTTCAACGTTCCGGCCGTCTCCACGGGCGACATTTTCCGCAGCAACGTGAGCAGGGAAACGGAGCTTGGCCGCCAGGCCGCGGGATATCTCGACGGCGGCAGTTTCGTTCCGGACCACCTCACCAATGCGCTCGTCAGGGACCGGCTGCAGGACACGGACGTCCGTTCCGGTTTCCTGCTGGACGGCTATCCCCGCACCGCGCCGCAGGTGGCGGAGCTGGACAGCATGCTGGCCGAGCAGGGCCGGGTGCTGGATGCCGTCATTGAACTGCTGGCCCCTGACGCCGAACTGGAGCAGCGCATGCACCGGCGGGCACAGGAGCAGGGCCGCTCGGATGACACAGAGGAGGTGTTCCGCCGAAGGCTGGAGCTCTATCACACGGACACGCATGAAGTAGTCTCGGCCTATGCGGGCCGCGGACTGTTGGTGTCCGTGGACGGCACCGGAGACCCCGGGGAGATCACCGCCCAGGCCATCGCCGCCGTCGAAAAATTCCTGGCCGCTTTCCCTCCCCGCACCTGACCGGCCCCACCAGAAAAGGACACCCCCATGAAGATTGCCGTCACCGGCGGAAACGGAAAACTTGGCCGGCATGTGGTCCGCCGCCTGACGGATGACGGCCACCAGGTCCTCACCCTGGACCGGGCGGGAGCGCGCAGCCCAGGGCTCCTGGTGGTGGACCTGCGCAACTATGGCCAGGTGCTGGACGCCCTGTTAGGGGTGGATGACCGCCACGACGGGTTCGACGCCGTGGTGCACCTTGGTGCCATACCGGCGCCGGGCATCCTTCCGGACGCCGCCACGTTCGAGAACAACATGCTGTCCACCTACAACGTCTTCCAGGCCGCGCGGCGCGCCGGGATCAAGAAGGTGGTGTACGCCTCCAGCGAGACGGTGCTTGGGCTGCCGTTCGACGTCGACCCGCCCTACATTCCCGTGGACGAGGAGTACCCGGCCCGGCCCGAAAGCACGTACTCCCTGGTCAAGAAGCTGGAAGAGCAGATGGCCGTGGAAATGACCCGCTGGGACCCGGACCTCAGCATCGTGGGACTGCGGTTCTCAAACGTCATGGACATCGAAGACTATGAGCGGTTCCCGTCCTTCGACTCCGACGCGATGCTGCGCAAGTGGAACCTCTGGGGCTACATCGACGGACGCGACGGCGCGCTGGCGGTAGTGAAGGCACTCGAGAACGGAAAGCCGGGGTTCGAAGCGTTCATCGTGGCCAACGCGGACACCGTCATGAGCCGGTCCAGCGCCAGCCTCGCCGCAGAGGTCTTCCCCGCCGTCAAGGTCACCAAGGATCTCGGCGAGCACGAAACCATGCTGTCCATCGACAAGGCCCGGCGGCTCCTCGGATTCGAGCCCGAGCACAGCTGGCGCGACCACCAGGGCGCGGGCGCAGCGGGCGCCGATGGGGGTGCCGGAGACCAGGAGGACTGAGTCTCCGCAGGAACCCCCAAGGGTTCGCGCAGGATCCTGCAAGGACGCCGCGGCGCGTCGCAACGGGCTCCTATCCTTTTGGTAATGGCGGCGCTTCCCGGCCCGCCAATCAGCCAAATTCCAAGGACCCAGCCATCCGTACCCCATTCTTTGCGCTGCCCTCCGCCGCAGCCGTGCTCTCCGCCGTCGCAGGTCTTGCCGTCCTTTCCGCCTCGGCCCTGGTGACGGCCGGGCCGGCGGGCGCCGCGCCCACGACGGATCCCGGCGCGGCCGTACGCTACATCGTCCAGTACCGGGCCGCCACGGACGTCGACACAGAGGCGGCCGGCCTGCGGAAGCAGGGCATCGGCGTCGGGCGCACCTTCACGCACGCGGTGCGGGCCGCCGTCGTTACCGCCAACCCGGCCCAGGCCGCGGCGCTGGCGCGGTCCGCACGCGTCGCCTCTGTGGAACCGGACGCGCCGGTCAGGCTCGCGGGGTCGCAGCAGCCTGCGCCCTGGGGGCTTGACCGCGTGGACCAGCGGCCGTTGCCGCTGTCCGGCTCCTACACCTGGACGGCCACCGGTTCCGGCGTGACGGCGTACGTGGTGGACACCGGGGTCCTGGCCCAGCATGCCGAGTTCGGCGGGCGGGTGGCGGCCGGCTGGACCGCTGTGAATGACGGCCTGGGCTCCGGGGACTGCAACGGCCACGGCACGCACGTTGCCGGTACCGTCGCCGGCTCCACCTACGGCGTGGCCAAAGCCGCCACAGTAGTGCCCGTGCGCGTGCTGGACTGCAGCGGTTCCGGGCATAACTCCGATGTTGTGGCAGGACTCGACTGGGTGGCCGCCAACCACCCCGCCGGCGCCCCGGCAGTGGTCAACCTCAGCCTGGGCGGCACGGCCAGCACGGCCGTGGACGCGGCCATCCAGGCAGTGATGGACGACGGCGTTGCGGCAGTGGTTGCCGCGGGCAATTCCGCCGTGGACGCTTGCGGCAGTTCGCCGGCCCGGGTGCCCGGGGCCATCACCGTAGCGGCCAGCGATTCCACGGACCGGCAGGCGGCCTTCTCCAACTTCGGCCCCTGCGTGGACCTCTACGCGCCGGGCGTTGGCATCACGTCCGCTTACTACACCTCCACCAGCGCCACGGCATCAATGTCCGGAACGTCCATGGCCTCCCCGCACGTCGCCGGAGCTGCGGCGCTGCTGCTGTCCCAGAACCGTTCACTCACCCCGGCCCAGGTGGCGGCCGCCCTGGTTTCCACCACAACAACCGGGGTGATCGGCGGAGCGTCCGGCGGAACACCCAACCGCCTGCTCTTCGCGGCAGGTACGGCTCCTGCTCCTGCGCCCGCGCCGGTTCCTGCACCCGCCCCGGTTCCTGCGCCCACCGTGACGTCAGCGTCCCCGGCCGCGAACTCCACGGCCGTTGCCGCGGGAACCAACGTGACTGCAACCTTCAGCGCCGCCGTCCAGGGCGTTGGCGCTGCAACGTTCACAGTGAAGAACTCCGCCGGCGGCACCATTCCCGCCACCGTCACCTACAACGCCGCCACCCGGACAGCCACACTCGACCCGTCCGGCAACCTCCCGGCAGACGGTACCTACACGGCCACGCTCACCGGGGGCACCACGGCCATCCGTGATGCCGCCGGGACGCCCCTGGGCACCACCAGTTGGCGGTTCACCACCGGACCCGCCCCGGTAGTCACGGCCTTTACCCCTGGCAGCAACGCCCTGCTGGTCCGGCGGGCGAACAACATCACCGCCACCTTCAGCGAGGCTGTGCAGGGCGTGGGCGGATCCTCCTTCACAGTGCGGAACGCGGCCACCGGCGCCCTGGTTGCCGCCACGGTTTCCCTGAACGGCGCCACCAACCAGTGGATCCTCGACCCCCAGCAACCGCTGGCCGCCCGGACCAAATACACGGTGACCGTTGCCGGCGGGACGGCCATCCGCGACCTTGCCGGGAACCCGCTGGCCGGAAAGAGCTGGCAGTTCACCACGGGATCCCTTTAGCAGCGATAATCTTCACCCTAAGCAATCTTCTTATCGAAGCTGCGCTGGATGAACACTCACTGGGCATTGACCCACGCGGCAAGGACGGACACCACGGTGGCACAGCACGAAACAGCAGGCTCCGGAACGTCCCGCACGGCGGCCGGCAGGAAGCCCGGGCGCTGGCGGGCCTTCCACGACAAGTTCGTGGTGGAGGAACGCTTTGTGGAACCGGAGGACCGGCGGGGCCTCTACCGCGCCTCGGTCATCCTGGCTGTGGCTGGCCTGGCACTGTTCATCGCCACCCTGGTCAGCGTGGTGCAGGCGGACGGCCTGTCCGCGGCAGACAGCCCGGTCCGCGACTGGCTGCTGACGGAGCGCTCCGGCGCCCTCACCGCCGTCATGATCTTCCTGGCCGTGGTCTTCGGCCCCATCGCGCTGCCCATCATCGTCCTGGTGGTCATCGTGGTGTGGGGATTCGCGGCGAAGCACGCCTGGCGCCCCATCCTTCTGGCTTCAGCAATGCTCAGCGGCGTCATCATCTCGCAGATCATCCTGCACATCGTCCAGCGGTCCCGCCCGCCGGAGGACACGATGCTCTTCGGAATCGACCACACCTTTTCCTTCCCGTCCGGCCACGTCCTGGGCGCCTGCGACTTCCTGCTGGTGGGCACCTTCCTGATCTTTTCGCGCCGCAGGAACACCCGGGCTGCCGTGTTCGGGTTCGTCGGTGCCGGTGTGGGCATCGTGCTGGCGTCGGTGAGCAGGCTGTACCTGGGCTACCACTGGCTGACCGACACCCTCGCCTCGTTTTCGCTCTCGCTGCTGATCCTGGGCGGCGTGATTGCGCTGGATACCTGGCGGACAGCGAGGGTCCCGGGCGAACGGGTCACGGGGGAGCTGTCCAAGGCGGAAACCCCGCGCGACTGAGGCTGGTCAGCCCGACGGCCGCTGCCGGGCGCGCTTCAGGGCGCTGTGCAGCTTCAGGTTCGCGGCTTCGAGTTCCAGCACCATGGCTACCCCGGCAAGGTTCAGACCCTGTTCCAGCAGCTCGCCAATCCGCAGCAGCACCGCGATGTCATCCTCGCTGTACTGCCGCGTCCCGCCGGAGGTCCGGGCCGGCGTCAACAGGCCCTTGGTCTCGTAAAGGCGGATGTTCTGCTGGCCCGTGCCGGTGAGCCGGGCCGCTACCGAAATGGCGTAAACCGCAGTGGAACCGGGCCGCGCGGAAGGGGGGACCTGCGGTTCGGCCATGCGTCCTCCAGGTATTCGGTGCGGTCTTGCTTCAGTTTTTCACGGGTGCTATAAAAAATCTATATCAGCCACCATAGAACTTGCGCCGTAAGAAGAAGACTCGAAACACCTGTCCCGCACCAACAAGCTGCAAGGAGTGGGCGATGATGGCCGGCCCTCCGGACTACTACGCCATCCTGAACGTGCCGCCCGACGCCGGCCGTCTGGACATTGCGCGGGCCTACCGCGGCCTCATGCGCACCCACCATCCCGACGTCGGCCCGGCGGATCCCGCCCAGGGCACGCCGCACGACGAGCTGCTGCGGATTATGGACGCCTACGGGGTGTTGAACGACCCGGCCCGGCGGGCGGCCTATGACCGGCAACGGGCTTTGTCGACGGGCAAGACCATATCGACAGGCCAGCCCCTGTCCACAACCCGGCCCGCCGCTGTCCGGAAGGTACCCGGCAACGGCGGAGCCCCCGGAGACATCATCCGCGTCACGCCCGTGCGCTGGGAGAGCGGGCCATGGGCCTGACTCCCGGCAGCCGGGGAAGCATCCAACGCACACACAACATCACACAATGAGGAAGGAGAGAGCCGCATGAGCGAGTGGCGGCGTTACGATTCACACCTGATCCCGGCGTTCCATGAACGCTTTGAACGGCGGTGGGGCAAAGGGACGGCACCCTTCCTGGACCCTGAAGCCCACGAGGAGCCGGTGCCGCGGGCGCAGTGGATCAACCCGTCAACCGGCGCAGCCCTTGCTGTGGTGCCGGTGTGGACCGTGGATGAAAGGCAGCAGCGGTCCTTCGGCGTTTTCTACCTGCCGCCTGGGGGTGACATCTGGGTCCTGAGACCGGGTTACACCGCCTACCTTGAACCTGCCGACGGCGAACCCGAACACCTGGTCACCCTGCGCAATGATGCGTTCCGGAAGGCCGTGGCCCACGCCAAGGATTTCCTCTTCGGCTCCCAGTAGCCGTCCGCAGCAGGCTCACTGACGGGCGCCGCAGCGGTTCCTCGTCAGAGGGCATTTGCTGTGCCATCCTGAGACGTACTTATCCGCCGATCACCACAAAGGCAGCCCGATGCACATCTCCGCCAAGGACCTCGCAGCAATCATTCCTCCGGGGTTCACGCTCGGCGTCGCCACCGCTGCCATCCAGATCGAGGGGGCCCTGGACGAGGACGGCCGCGGTCCCGCAGGCTGGGACGTTTTCGCCGCCAAGCCAGGCGCGATCGTGGAGGACCACAGCCCTGCGGTAACCACGGACCACTACCACCGGATGCCGCAGGACGTTGCCCTCATGAAGCAGCTGGGAGTGGACTCGTACCGGTTCTCCTTCGCCTGGCCGAGGATCCAGCCCACCGGCCGCGGACCCGCCAACAGTGCAGGCCTCGCGTTCTACGACCGGCTCCTCGACGAGCTCCTCGCCAACGGAATCTCCCCAATGGCCACCATCTACCACTGGGATACGCCGCTCGCGCTGGACGAGGCGGACGGCTGGATGAACCGTGACACCGCCTACCGGCTGGGGGAGTATGCCGCCATCCTTGCGGAAAAGTTCGGCGACCGGGTTGCCCGCTGGGTCACCATCAACGAACCGGCCACCGTTACCACCAACGGCTACACGCTGGGCCTGCACTCCCCGGGCAAGGAGCTGATGCTGGGTGCCTTCCCCACGGTGCACCACCAGCTGCTGGGCCATGGACTTGCCGTGCAGGCGCTGCGTGCCGCCAAGGTCCCCGGCGAAATCGGGATGACCAATGTCTACTCACCCATGGTCCCCAACTCCATCAATCCGCTGGACCGGATCAGTGCCGGCCTCATGGACCTCGCCCAGAACCGGCTGTACGCGGATCCGGTCCTCACCGGAAAATACCCGGACCTCATCAGGGCCGCGAAGTTCTTCTCCTCCTTTGAGCATCCCGAGGAGGACATGCAGCTGATCTCCCAGCCGCTGGATTTCTACGGGCTCAACTACTACATGCCCACCAAGGTGGCCGTGGGCCCCGGCGGCGGGGCAGTCCCGGCCAGCATGGCCGAAGCTATGGGCAGCGACCTGAGCGCGGCAGGCAGCGGCGGAACGCCCTTCCACGTGGAAACCTGGCCCGAAGCGGACATCACGTCCTACGGCTGGCCGGTGAAGCCCGAGTACATCGGGGTGGCGCTGAAGGAAATGGCTGAGCGCTACCCCAACCTCCCGCCCGTCATCCTCACCGAGGGCGGCGCAAGCTTCGAGGACATCATCGTCCGGGACAAATCCACCAATACCCGGTTCATTCCGGACGAGCGGCGCCTGAAGTACCTTTCGGACCACCTTGAGACGGCCCTGCGCGCCACCGCTCCCGGGGGCGAAGCGGAGTCCGTTGACCTGCGCGGCTACTACGTCTGGTCACTGCTGGACAATTTTGAGTGGTCAGCAGGCTTCAACCAGCCGTTCGGGCTGTTGCACGTGGACTTCGAGACCCTTGAGCGCACCCCCAAGGCGTCCTACTTCTGGCTGCAGGAACTCATTGAAGAGCGGGACCTGTTCCAGGCTGCAAGTGCGGCAATCGCCCAGGCAGTCATCCCGGAGGACGCCGCCTAGTTCCACGTTCAGGCGGAGCGTGTTTCCTAGAGCAGGTCCAGCATGCCCAGTTGCTTGGCCATGCCGGCCCCATCGGGGGAGTAGATCCACGGCACCTTGGACGCGGTGTGGTCCCCGTCCTCTGAGTGGCCGCCGGCAAAAACCGACTCGCTGACGGACAGTTGGCGGATGGCGATGGCCGCCACCTTGTCCGGGTTCTCGGAGGCGAAGCCGGAGTAGATGGCTTCGTCGTGCTGGCCGTTGTCCCCGATGAGGAGCCAGCGCATGTCCGGGAACTCCTTGCTGAGCCGTTCCAGGTTGCGGTGCTTGTGGTCCTGGCCGCTGCGGAACCAGCGGTCCTGCGTCAGGCCCCAGTCCGTCAGCAGCAACGGCCCGGATGGGTACATGTTGCGGCCCAGGAACCTGGCCAGGGTGGGCGCAGCGTTCCACGGCCCGGTGGAGAGGTAAATGACAGGGGCATCGGGGTGTTCGATGGTCAGCCGGTCCAGCAGCACGGCCATCCCCGGCGTTGCCATGCGCGCCCGCTCGCTGAGGACGAACGTGTTCCACAGGGCCAGGAATGGACGGGGCAGTGCCGTCACCATCACGGTGTCATCAATGTCGGACACGATGCCGAACTTCACGTCGGGGGCAATGACGTGGATCAGGGCTTCAGCCGGCTCGGTGCCCTCAGCCTGCAGTGTCGCTGTGTGCCAGCCCGGCGACAACTGGACGTCCACCTCGGTGTCCACCAGGCCGCCCCGGTCCGCCTGTACGTGGGTGACAACATCGCCGATGGTGATCTCGACGTCGGTGAACTGCAGTGGCACGCCGGTAAAGGCGCGCCAGCCGCGGACGTTCTGGGTAGCGTTCTTTGCCTCCTGCTCGGCCTGGCTTCCGGGAAGCGGCTTCTGCGTCATCAGCACGCGGCCAAGGACCCGGATGCGGCTGGTGGATCCGTAGCCCTGGTAGGCAATGGTTCGGGGCACGAAGTCCCAGCGCCTTGCGAGCCGGATCCGGAAGCTGTTGAACCCGTCGGAGATGCGGTGGGCCAGGCGGAAGGCCTGGTTCCCGCCAAGCTCGGGCCGGCTCTCCGGAATCTGTCCAGGCTGCCCGGAAGCGGGCTGGGTTGCGGGCTGGGTCGGGTTCTGCGGCGCCGGGTCCATGGTTCCACTCTGCCACAGGGCGGCGGCCCATGTGGCGATGTGTGTGGGAGCCGGCGGCACAGTATGACGTCAGGCGCCCAGGATGGCGCGCAGGGTCCGGGCGTTGCGCACCGCGTGCCCGCCGCCGTCGTTATTGAAATAGGCGTACACGTCCAGCCCGTTGGCTGCCCAGCCGCGGATCCTCGCCGCCCACCAGTGGAGGTCGTCGTCCGAATAGGAGCCGGCGTAGAGGTGCTGGTGGTCAGGCCCGTGCAGCCGGACGTAGGTGAACGGGGCGGTGGTCTGTAGCAGGCACGGCAGATTGGCTCCGCTCATGATGCAGTAGGCGGCGCCGTGCCGCTCGAGGATGGTCAGGACTTCCGGGCAGTCCCAGGTGGGGTGCCGGAATTCCACGGTGACCCGGATCCATTCGGGCAGCGCGGCCAGGAAGTAATCCAGCCGGGCGTCGTCCCGCTCCAGCTGCGGCGGAAGCTGGACCAGGAGTACCGCCCGCTTGTCCCCGAGTTCGTGCCAGCAGCGGGCAATCCGGTCCACCCAGACTTCGGGCTGGTACAGCTTCCGCGCGTGCGTGAGGCCGCGCGGAGCCTTAACGGACATGCTGAAGCCCGGGGGCAGCCGGCGGTTCCAGCCGGCAAAGGTGGTGTCCCGGGGCCAGCGGTAGAAGCTGGCGTTCAACTCCACGGTGCTGAACTGCGAGACATAATGGGCCAGCCGGTCCTTCGCCGGCAGGCCGGGCGGGTACAGGACGTTCTCCCAGTGGTCATAGCTCCAGCCTGAGGTGCCGATATGGACTGCCACCCCTGCAGGCTACACCGGGTCCCCTGCGGTTTACCCGGATCGGGGAGCACGTTTGTGGCAGGGTAAGGTCATGGCGCGAATCGAAGATTATGCGGTAGTCGGCGACCTTCAGACCGGGGCGCTGATCAGCAAAGAAGGTTCCATCGACTGGCTGTGCCTGCCCAGGTTCGACTCTCCGGCCTGCTTCACCGCATTGCTGGACACGCCCGATGCCGGCCGCTGGCTGCTGGCACCCGAAAGCGGCGGGCCGTGCACCCGGCGCGGATACCGGGACGGCAGCCTGATCCTGGAAACCGAATGGGACACCCCCGACGGAACGGTGCGGGTCATCGACTTCATGCCGCCGCGTGACTCCGTGGCGGACATCGTGCGGATCGTCGAGGGCGTCAGCGGCACCGTGAAAATGCACTGCGAGCTGGTCCTGCGGTTCGACTACGGCCACATCGTTCCGTGGGTACGCCGGGACAAGCACGGCCTGCACGCCATCGCCGGGCCCGACGCTGCCTACTTCGTGACGCCGGCGGAGGTGCACGGCGAGAACATGCACACCGTGGGCGACTTCACCGTCAGCGCCGGAGAACGCATCCCGTTCGTCCTCACGTGGGCTCCCAGCCACGTGGGTCGTCCGCACTCGGTGGACGCAGAAAAGGTCCTGGACACCACCTTCGCCTTCTGGCGCGGCTGGACCACGCAGTGCACGGTGCAGGGCGAATACCAGGAGGCGGTGGTGCGCTCGCTGGTGACCCTCAAGGCGCTCACCTACGCACCAACGGGCGGCATCGTGGCTGCCGTGACCACCTCCCTGCCCGAACAGCCCGGGGGTCCGCGCAACTGGGATTACCGGTACTGCTGGCTGCGGGACGCCACCATGACGCTGCAGGCGCTCCTGGCCGCCGGCTACACCGCCGAAGCGGCGGCCTGGCGGGAATGGCTGCTGCGCGCGGTGGCCGGGGACCCCGCGGACCTGCAGATCATGTACGGCATCCATGGCGAGCGGCGCCTGCCCGAGCTGGAGCTGCCCTGGCTCAGGGGATATGAAAACTCGGCGCCCGTGCGGATCGGCAACGCGGCAGCCGAGCAGCTGCAGCTGGACGTGTGGGGCGAGGTGCTGGACTGCCTGGCGCTCACCCGCAATTCACTGCTGAGGCATCCGGACGATTCGTGGGACCTGCAGTGCGCACTGATGACCCACCTGGAAACCATCTGGGACCAGCCGGACAACGGGCTGTGGGAAATGCGCGGCCCCCGCCGTCACTTCACCCACTCGAAGGTCATGGCGTGGGTTGCCGCCGACCGGATGGTGAAGGGCGTCAGGGAGTCCGGGCTGCCGGGGCCGGTGGAGCGGTGGGAGGCGCTGCGTGACACCATCCACCGGGATGTGATGGACAACGGATTCGACGCCGAACGCAACACCTTCGTGCAGTCCTACGGCAGCCAGGAACTTGATGCCAGCCTGCTGCTGATCCCGCGCGTGGGCTTCCTGCCGCCGGACGATCCCCGCGTCATCGGGACCATCGAGGCGATCCAGCGCGAGCTGACCGAAGACGGGTTCGTGCTGCGCTACCGTCCGGAAAAGAGCGACGACGGCCTGCCGGGGAGCGAGGGCGTCTTCCTCGCGTGCTCGTTCTGGCTGGTGGAGGCGCTGCTCGGCGCGGGCCGGCATGAGGAGTCGCGCGAACTGTTCGAGCGGCTCCTGGAGCTGCGCAATGACGTGGGGCTCCTGAGCGAGGAATGGGCAGTCCGCGCGGGCCGGCAGCTGGGCAACACCCCGCAGGCGTTCAGCCACTTTGCCCTTGTGACTAGCGCTTTGGAGCTGCATCAGGATACCGTTCGGCGGAGTGACACCCCTATCCCGCCGGAGTCGGCGGGGCGGCGCTGAGGCGGTGCCGGTACGGGGCTGAACTTTCCCTTCGCAGAATAGATAAGTAGACTTACTAACACCTCATGGAGTGCTCCACAAGCACAATGCCGTGACTGACGGAGGAGGAGTGATTCGCATGGCCGGGTATTTTGAGCTCGTTGATGCCCCTGACGGTGGCTACAGGGTCAGGATGATGGACGGGGCGGGGCACATGATGGCGATCTCGGTGACCTTCCCAACGAAGCGGGCGGCGGTGGCCGGAGTGGCCATGGCCCGTGAAATTGCAGGGACAGGCCTCATTCGGGATAAAAGCCTGGACGGTGCCGGAACGGTGATCAGGGAACGGGTCCGGCCGGTGGCAACGCCCAAGGAAGAAGCTGCCCGGCACAAGAAGGCCCCGGAGGCCAGGCGGGCCGCGGTGGGCTGATGGGCCAGCAGGACACGCCGCCGGCGTCTAACGGAACACGCCGCCGGGGGGTTCTCTTTGACGTCGACGGAACGCTGATCGATTCGTCGTACCTTCACACCGTTTCCTGGTGGGGCGCCTTCCGCCAGTTCGGCTACGACATTCCGATGGCCTCCATCCACTACCTCGTGGGCATGGGCGGGGACCGGCTGGTTGACACCCTGCTGCCCGCGGACCGGGACCGCAGCGCCGATGCGGACATCATGGACAGCCATGGCGCACTGTATGGCGCCCACTGGCCCTCGCTGCGTGCTTTTGACGGCTCGAAGGACCTGCTGGCCCAGTGCCATGCCGGTGGCCTCGCCGTCGCCCTGGCCTCATCGGCCCGGGAAAAAGACCTGCAGGTCATGAAGGGCATCCTTGACGCCGACGCCTTCATCGATGCCGCCACCAGCTCCAAGGATGCCGAGGAAAGCAAGCCTGCCCCGGACATCCTGGCTGCTGCCCTGGAAGCGATCAACGTAGAGCCTGCCGATGCTGTCTTCGTTGGAGACGCGGTCTGGGATATGAAGGCCGCGGCCGCTCTCGGCATCCCCGCGGTGGGTGTCACCTGCGGCGGAATCAGCGCCGATGTGCTCCGGGAAGCCGGCGCCGTGGACGTCTACGACAGCCCCGCCGACCTGTTGCGGAACCTGGCCGGCAGCGCCATCGGGAAGCTGCTGAACCGCGGCAGCTAGCCCGGGTTTTCATGGAAGAGCCGCCTGCAGCGTCCTCCTCGGTCATCAGCATGCTTACTTTTTGCCCGAAAATTCGATAGCGTCGAATGATGGGCGCACGGCCCGGACTGCGAGGAAAAGGAGAACACCGTGAAAGCACTGACCTGGCAAGGAAAACGATCAGTCAGCGTCGAAGAAGTACCCGATCCCGTGATCCAGGAGCCCACCGATGCGATCGTACGCATCACCTCCACGGCGATCTGCGGGTCCGACCTGCACTTGTACGAGGTCCTGGGGCCCTACATGCACAAGGGCGACGTGATCGGCCACGAACCCATGGGCATCGTGGAAGAAGTGGGAAGCGCCGTCACCAACCTGCGCAAGGGTGACCGCGTGGTGATCCCGTTCAACATCTCCTGCGGCTCCTGCTACATGTGCAAGCTGGGGCTGCAGTCGCAGTGCGAAACCACCCAGGTCAAGGAAAAGGGCTCCGGAGCGGCCCTCTTCGGCTACTCCGAACTGTACGGCTCGGTCCCGGGCGGCCAGGCCGAGTACCTCCGCGTCCCGCACGCCGATTACGGACCCGTCAAGGTGGGGACCGAGCTGCCGGACGAACGGTACCTGTTCCTCTCTGACATCCTCCCCACGGCATGGCAGGCGGTGGAGTACGCGGACGTGCAGCCCGGCGGCACCCTTGCGGTGCTGGGGCTCGGGCCGGTAGGACAGTTCGCCGCCCGCATCGGCGTCCAGCGCGGCTTCAACGTGGTGGGCGTGGACCCCGTCCCGGAACGCCGCGCCATGGCGGCCCGGCACGGCGTGGACACGTTCGCCTACACCAAGTCCCTCGGTGACGAACTGCGGGAGAAGACAGCCGGAAGGGGTCCTGACGCGGTGGTGGACGCCGTCGGGATGGAAGCCCATGGCTCCCCGGTGGCCGGATTCGCGCACCAGGCACTGGGACTGCTGCCGGACAAGCTGGCGCAAAAGGCCATGGAGACCGCCGGCGTTGACCGCCTCGCCGCACTGCACACGGCTATCGACGCCGTCCGGCGCGGCGGAACGCTGTCCCTCAGCGGCGTCTACGGCGGCCAGGCCAGCCCCATGCCGCTGCTGACCATGTTCGACAAGCAGATCCAGGTGCGGATGGGCCAATGCAACGTGCGGCGCTGGACGGATGACATCCTCCCGCTGGTGGAGGACGACGCCGATCCGCTGGGCGTCATGGACCTCGTCACCCACCGCTCGGGCCTGGACGGGGCACCGGCACTCTACGAGAAGTTCCAGAAGAAGGAAGACGGCTGCATCAAGGTTGTCCTCAACCCGGGCGCCTGAGCCGCAGCACGAACGCCGCTCAGCACAGGTGGTTGAGCGCGTCCTGGGACACGTCCGTGAGCTCGGAAATCAACGGGTTGACCCCCAGGGTAGGCGGTTCGGGGGGATAAGCCACCGCCATGGCCAGCTGGGTCTTGCCGTCCTCGCTGGTCATGACAATGGTTCCGTAGCCGTCGGTATCGCCGGGCAGGCCGTAGTAGAAGCGGTTGTTGCAGGTGTTGTTCCAGCGGCGCAGCGCAAAGCCGTAGTACTGCAGGTAGCCGCCCTTCATGGCAGTCACACTGTCCGGCGGGAGCAGTTCACCCGTCAGGAGCGCGGCGTAGAACCGGTTCACTTCCGGGAGGGTGGAAACTGCTCCGGACGAGGGAGCCTCCGCCTGCCATTCGGGCATGGTGGCATCCAGGCGCGCTCCGCCTACCGTGACGTAGCCATGGACCATGCCTGGAAGGCCCGGCCCGCCAAGCCGGGTTGCAGCCAGTCCCAGCGGACGCGCTATGTCCGTGTCCAGGGCCTGTGCAATGTCCTGGCCGCGGAGCCGTTCCACGATCAGGGCCAGCGCCGCGTAGTCGGTCCGCGAATAGTTGAAGATCCGTGCCAGCCGCGGCTCCCACGGGACGGTGGCCGCCAGGGTCAGTTGCTGTTCGAGGCTGACCTTCCGGACCGTGACCTGTTCCCAGGAGCCGGATGCCAGCAGTGGATCGGTGAAGTCGGGCAGCCCCGATTCATGGGTTAAAAGCTGGCGCACGCTGACGGGGCCGGGCGGATGCAGGACGCTCCCGAACTCCGGCAGGTAGCGGCTCACGGGGTCCTCGAGGCCCAACTTTCCTTCGGCCACCAGCTTCAGCACGGATACCGCCACGAATGATTCGGTGATGCCGCCAACCCGGACGGGGTCGGACGCCGTTGCAGGTTCGCGCGTTTCCAGGCTCCGCACCCCGGCCGCGTGAGTCCAGGATTTGCCTCCGTACCGGACGTCAATCAGGACAGCGGGTGCGCCCTCGCCGATCATGCGGTCGCTGAAAGCTTCCAGGAGGGCGAAAGCGGCAGCTGTGTCCGGGTCCGTCGGAGTGGGATCCGGAGGGCGGGGTTCGCCGGTGCAGCCGGCAGCTGCGATCAGGGCCGTGCACAGGGCAGCAGCCGCCCGTATCCATCCGCCGCCCCGGCGCGCACCCATGGACCCATTTTCCCCCCCAACCCAGCAGCAGCACCTGTCCTTTTGGGGATCCAAAACGGGCAGATGCTGCTACTGGGGTGGAAGGGGCGAGGCGCCTAGGTGAGCTTCACCTGGCGGTTCATGTCCTTGTACAGCAGGTAGCGGAATTCGCCGGGGCCGCCGGCGTAGCAGGCCTGCGGGCAGAAGGCGCGCAGCCACATGAAGTCGCCTGCCTCCACCTCCACCCAGTCGTTGTTGAGCAGGTACATGGCCTTGCCCTCCAGGACGTACAGGCCGTGCTCCATGACGTGGGTTTCGGGGAACGGGATGACGCCGCCGGGCTGGAACGTCACGATGTTCACCTGCATGTCGTGCGCCAGGTCGCTGGAGTCGGTAAACCGCGTGGTCTTCCAGGCGTCGTTGGTGTCCGGCATGGACGTCGGCTGGACGTCCTTTTCGTTGGTGACGAAGGACTTGGCCTCGAAGCCTTCCAGCCGTTCGTAGGCCTTGCGGATCCAGTGGAAGGACACGACGTCGTCCGACACGTTCTCGAGGCCCCATTCCGCGCCGGCGGCAAGGTACGCGTAGCCGCCTTCCTCGAGCTGGTGCAGTTCGCCGTCGAGGGTGAGGTTGACCTGTCCGCGGGTCACGAAGACCACGCCTTCGACGCCGGCTTCGAACTCGGCCTTGGGTGCGCCGCCGCCGGGGCCGATCTCCACGATCAGCTGGGAGAACGTGGTGGCGAAGCCCGAGATGGGGCGGGCGATGATCCACGAGCGGGTGTTCGCGAAGCCGGGCAGGTTGGACGTGACGATGTCCGTCATGACGCCCTTGGGGATCACGGTGTAGGCCTCGGTGACGATGGCCCGTTCGGTGGTCAGGTGCGTCTGCGGGGGCAGGCCGCCGGTGGGGGAGTAGTACTTACCCATGGAGGAGATCCTTTGCTGAGGTGGTGGAGGTGGCGAGCCGCGGGTGCGCCAGTGCGGTGAGCTGGGGAATCCCGACGCCGGCCAGCGCCTGGACTTCCTCGGCACCTACTGCGCCGCACTGGACGCCGCGGAGGACGAAGGCGGCCAGGGCACGGGCGGTGGCGGGCTCGTCCATGACGCCGCCTTCGGTGCGTTCGACATAGTTGCGGAGGCGGGCAGCGGCAGCCGGGAGGCCTTCGCGGTAGAAGGCATAGGTGGCGGCGAACCGGCTGGGAAGCTGGGCCGGGTGCAGGTCCCAGCCCTGGTAGTAGCCGCGTTCCAGGGACCGGCGGACCAGCCGTCCGTGCAGCCGCCAGGCATTCTCCACGTTGTCGCCCACCGGAATGATGTTGGTGGACCCGTCGGAGAGCCGGATGCCGGTGCCGGCGACGGCCAGCTGCATGACTTCCTTGGCGAAATCGGCCACAGGGTGCTCCATGGACTGGTATTCGGCGGAGATCTGCAGTGAGGCGGAGTAGTCGTAGGTGCCGTAGTGCAGCCCGCTGATGCGGCCCGGCACGGCATGCGGCAGCTGCGCCACCGGCGAGGTGCCGTCCGGGCCCAGGATCAGCTGGGGTGTTTCCACCTGGACCTCGAAGCGCAGCCGCCCGGCGGGCAGCGAGTGGACTTCCTCCAGCCGGGACACTGCGTAGTCCATGGCCCGGACCTGGGCCACGGTGGTGACCTTGGGCAGGGTCAGGACCAGTCCCTCGGGCAGCTCGCCGGCAGCGGCGAGTCCGGACACGAACAGGTCCAGGGTGCGCAGGCCGCGGGCCCGGGTGGCTGCTTCGAAGCATTTGAAGCGGATGCCGACGAACGGGGGAGCGGACCCGGCCGCGACGGCCTGGGCCACCGCGGAAGCCGCGGCAACAGCGGCGGCGTCCTCGGCGTCGTCGCCCCTGTCCCCGAAGCCGTCCTCGAAGTCCAGGCGCAGGTCCTCGATGGGTTCGCTGGCGAGCTTGGCTTCGACGCGTGCGGCCACGGCCTCGGCCAGGCCGGGTTCCTGCCCCAGGAGCCGGCCCAGTTTGCCGTAGCCGCCGTGCGCGTCCACGGTGGCCCTGGCCTCGGCGCCCCACTGGGCAGCGAACGACGGCGTGAACCGGTCCGCAGGTACGTACACCGTGTGTACGGGCTGGCGGGAGCCGTCGTCGCCGGGGTAGTTCTGCTCGAGCAGGTGGTCCGTGGCGGCCAGCTGACCGTCGATGGCGGCGAGGTCTCCCGCGGACAGCGAGGGTTTGGGTGTTGCGGCCATGCCTCAGCCCACCAGTTCGTAAGCGGGGGTGGTGAGGAAGTCCGTGTAACCGTCCGAGAGGCAGATGTCAGCAATCAGGTCGCTGGCCGGTTGGTAGTACCGGCTGAAGGCTTCGTCGCCCACTTCGGTTCGGAGCCGCTCGGTTTCCTCGCCCAGGATCCGCTCCACCAGGTCCTTGGTGACGGTGTTGCCGGTGTCGGCGAGGACGGACTTGTTGCGGATCTGCTGCCAGACCTGCGAGCGGGAGATCTCCGCGGTGGCGGCGTCCTCCATGAGGTTGTGGATGGCAACGGCACCGTTTCCGGACAGCCACACGGCTGTGTAGGCCACCGCGACGTACAGGTTCAGGCGCAGCCCAGCCTCGGTGACCTGGCCCTCGGCGGAGGAGACGTCCAGCAGCTGTTCGGCCGTGACGGAAACTTCGGGCCGCTGCCGGTCCACCTGGTTCGGCTTGTCGCCGAGCACGGAATCGAACACCTCACGGCAGGTGGACACCAGGTCCGGGTGCGCAACCCAGGAACCGTCGAACCCGTCGTTGGCTTCGCGGGTCTTGTCCGCCCGGACCTTTTCGAAGGCCGCTGCGGTGACCTCCGGGTGGCGGCGGTTGGGGATGACGGCGGCCATGCCGCCCATGGCGAAGGCGCCGCGGCGGTGGCAGGTCTTGACCAGCAGCTCGGTGTAGGCGCGCATGAAGGGCGCGGTCATGGCCACGGAGGCGCGGTCCGGCAGGACGAACTCCTCGCCGGCGTCACGGAAGTACTTGATGATGCTGAACAGGTAGTCCCAGCGGCCGGCGTTCAGGCCCGAGGCGTGGTCCCGCAGCTCGTAGAGGATTTCGTCCATCTCGAACGCGGCCGGGATGGTCTCGATCAGCACCGTGGCGCGGATGGTGCCCTGGTGCAGTCCGAGGAAGTCCTGGGCGAACACGAACACGTCGTTCCACAGCCGGGCCTCGAGGTGGCTTTCCATCTTCGGCAGGTAGTAGTACGGGCCCTGCCCGTTCAGCACCAGCTGCTTGGCGACGTGGAAGAAGTGCAGGCCGAAGTCCACCAGTGCGCCAACGGCCGGTTCGCCGTTGATCAGCAGGTGCTTTTCCTGCATGTGCCAGCCACGGGGGCGGGCCACCACGACGGCGAGCGGCGCGTCGGTGCGGAGCTTGTATTCCTTGCCCTCGTCCGAGGTGAAGCTGAGCGTGCCCTGGGCGGCGTCGCGGAGGTTCAGGATGGCGTCGATGACGTTGCCCCAGGTGGGTGTGCTGGCGTCCTCAAGGTCCGCCAGCCACACCTTGGCGCCCGAGTTCAGCGCATTGATGGCCATCTTCGCCGGCGAGGCAGGTCCTGTCATCTCCACGCGGCGGTCCTGCAGGGCCGCAGGCGCGGGCGCGACCTTCCAGTCGCCGTCGCGCACGTCCTGCGTCTCCGGCAGGAAGTCCAGCTTGCCGGTGTCGGCCACGCGCTGCCGCTTGGCGGAACGGGCCGCCAGGAGCTCGTTGCGGGTGCCGGCGAACCGGTTGTGCAGTTCCTCCACGAACGCCAGCGCCTTGGGGGTGAGGATCTCCTCCGCGCGGTTGATCGGCAGGGGATCTGTGACAGTGATGGCCATTTCTGGTCCTTTCCTTAGGCTGAAGACTTGTGCTGAAGTCAGGCGGTGAATCAGGCGTTGGCCAGGGCGGCTTCCGGTTCCGTCTGCTCCGACGCTGCGGCGGTTGCCACGTTGGCGGCGTGCGCTGCGGCGGCAACGGCTGAGGCAACATCGGCGGCCACATGGGGATCGAAGACGCTGGGGATAATGTAGCTGGCATTGAGCTCATCGTCAGCTACCCGATTGGCGATGGCTTCCGCGGCGGCCACCAGCATTTCGGGCGTGATGTCCGAGGCTCCGGCGTCCAGCAGGCCCCGGAAGAAGCCGGGGAAGGCCAGCACGTTGTTGATCTGGTTGGGGAAGTCGCTGCGGCCGGTGGCCACCACTGCCGCGTGCTTGGCGGCGATGACGGGGTCGATTTCAGGCGTGGGGTTGGCCATGGCGAACACGATCGCGTCCGCGGCCATGGAAGCCACCTGTTCTTCACCGATGACGTGCGGGGCGCTGACGCCGATGAACACGTCCGCGCCGACGAGGGCCTCGTGCAGGGTGCCGGCGAAGCCTTCCTCATTGGTGTTCGCGGCAATCCAGCTGCGGTGCTCGTCGCTGTAGGTTTCGCCGGAGTGGATGGCACCCGAACGGCCGGCGGCGACGATATGTTCCGCGCCCTGGGCCTTGAGCAGCTGGATGATGGCTGAGCCCGCGGCGCCGACGCCGGAGACGACGATCCTGACCTCGGACAGCTTCTTGCCCACCACGCGCAGCGCGTTGACCAGGGCTGCGAGTGTGACGATGGCGGTGCCGTGCTGGTCGTCGTGGAACACCGGAATGTCCAGTTCCTCGCGGAGGCGGTTCTCGATCTCGAAGCAGCGCGGTGCGGCGATGTCCTCAAGGTTGATGCCGCCGTAGACCGGGGCCATGGCCTTGGCGATCATGATGATTTCTTCGGTGTCCTGGGTGTCCAGGCAGACCGGCCAGGCGTCCACGTTGGCGAACTGCTTGAACAGGGCTGCCTTGCCTTCCATGACGGGGAGGGCGGCGGCCGGGCCGATGTTTCCCAGGCCCAGGACGGCGGAACCGTCGGTGAGCACAGCGATGGTGTTGCGCTTGACCGTCAGGTTGCGGGCAGCGGCGGGGTCCTCGGCAATGGCCAGGCAGACGCGGGCGACGCCGGGGGTGTAGGCACGCGAGAGATCGTCGCGGTTGCGCAGGGCTACCTTGGGGACCACTTCGAGCTTGCCGCCGAGGTGCATCAGGAAGGTGCGGTCCGAGACGTACTGGACCGTGACGCCGTCGAGCGCGTTCAGGGCGTCCTTGACGCGGGCGGCGTGTTCGTCGTCGGTGGTGTTGCAGGTGACGTCCACAACGAGGGTCTCGTGGTGGGACTCGCTGACGTCCAGGGCGGTGATGGCGGCGCCTGCCGCACCCACTGCGGCCGCGAGCTCGCTCGTGGCGCTGAAGCTGGACGGCGCTTCGACGCGCAGGGTGATCGAGTTTCCGGGGCTGGGGTTCGCCATTGAATGTCCTCCTGTTGGGGCCGTGCATCGGCCTGTTCCGGTAAGCCTGTTCTCTACGAATGTTTTCGTATTATGGATATTATTATCTACAAGACGGAAATACAACCCCTCCGAATGCGACTGGAGGACGTGGGTGCCGGCGCGTGCCCGCAACTCTGCGCTTGATGTATGTTGGGTGTTCTAAGCACTCTTTTCACGATGTGGATAAGAGTTGTCGGATTCCGAGCCGTAGGAGACAACGGAATGGCAGAAAAAGCGTCCGGTGGCGTGCAGTCGGTAGAGCGCGTCTTTGAACTGCTGGAGCTGATCACGGATGCCGGCGGTGACGTCACGCTGAGCGAGCTGTCCTCCTCCACCGACCTGCCGCTGCCCACCATCCACCGCCTGCTGCGGACCCTGGTGTCGCTGGGCTACATCCGGCAGCTGCCCAACCGCCGCTACGCCCTGGGCCCGCGGCTGATCCGGCTCGGCGAAGGCGCCAACAAGCAGCTTGGTGCGGTGGCCCGTCCCCAGCTGAAGGCCCTGGTGGACCAGCTCGGTGAGACCTCCAACATGGCCGTGCTGGATTCGGACATGGTCATCTACGTAGCCCAGGTGCCCTCGCTGCACTCGATGCGGATGTTCACCGAGGTGGGCCGGCGCGCCCATACCCATGCCACCGGCGTGGGCAAGGCCATCCTGGCCCAGCTGGACGACGAAACCGTCCGCGGCATCGTGGCCCGTGCGGGAATGCCCACGCCCACCGTGAAGAGCATCGGCGACGTCGAGGAACTCCTGGCCGACCTCAAGCTGATCCGGGAACGTGGCTACTCCATTGACGAAGAGGAACAGGAGCTGGGCGTCCGCTGCTTCGCCATGGCCGTCCCCAACGCCCCCACGCCCACGGCGATCTCCGTTTCCGGGCCGGTGTCCCGGGTGGACGAGCACTTCGCGGATAAAGCCGTGCCGGTGCTCCGCCAGGCGGCCGAGACCATCTCCCGCGAGCTGAACCGCACCTAACCTTTTGATGGGCCCACGCCCGCAGGGTTCCCTGGCCGTGGAGCCGCGCGGGCGAGGGGCCCGGTCCGAGCTTGCGAGGGCGGGGAGCCCATGTGGCCTTGCGAGGTTAGGGGACGGGTGGGGACGGACGACGGCGGCCCGCACCTTTGGCGAAAAGGTGCGGGCCGCCGTCGTTGGCTGAGTCTTTGCTAATGCTCTGATGCCTTTTGGGCTGACTCGACGCGGACTTCCTTGCCGTCGCAGTCGAGGAGTTTGCCGCCTTCGAAGCGGTCGCCGTCCACCAGGCACTTGATGTCCTGTTCCTGCACCACGCGTTCGGTGCCGGCCACAAAGACGGACTGGTTGTCCGAGTTGCCGGCCTTGAGGTGGTTGAACAGCAGGTTCAGCAGGATGGCCATGACCGCTGCCGAGCTGATGCCGGAGTGGAAGATGGTGCTGAACCAGGACGGGAAGTGGTCGTAGAACGACGGTGCGGCAATGGGGATCATGCCGAACCCGATGGAGGCTGCCACCACAATCAGGTTCATGTTGTTCTTGTACTCCACCTTGGACAGCGTGCGGATGCCGCTGGCGGCCACGGTGCCGAAGAGGACCACGCCGGCGCCGCCCAGGACGGGCGTGGGGACCGCTGCGACAACCCGGCCCAGGACCGGAAGCAGGCCGAGGATCACCAGGATCAGGCCACCGGCGCTGACCACGAAGCGGCTTTTCACGCCCGTGATGGCCACCAGGCCCACGTTCTGGGCGAACGCACTCTGCGTGAAGGAGTTGAACAGCGGGGAGATGGCGCTGGAGAGCATGTCCGCGCGGAGGCCGTTGCCGATCCGCTTGGAGTCCACCTTGGTGCCCACGATTTCACCCACCGCAATGATGTCCGCTGACGTTTCGGTCAGGGTGACCAGGATGACGATCAGCATGGAGATGATGGCCGCGATCTCGAAAGTGGGCGGGCCGAAGGCGAACGGGGTGGGGAAGGCGACGATTTCGCCCTGGCCCACCTTGGAGAAGTCCGCCATGCCGAACGCGAAGGCAATGCCGGTGCCCAGCACCATGGCCAGAAGGATCGAAAGCCGGGAGATGGCCGCGCTGCCCACCTTGCTCAGGAGCAGGACGATGCCCATGGTGGCGGCGGCGAGGCCGATGTTGGCCATGCTGCCGTAGTTGTCCGCCTTGTTGTTGCCGCCCATGGCCCAGTTGGCGGCCACGGGCATCAGGGTCAGGCCGATGGTGGTGATCACCGTTCCGGTCACCACGGGCGGGAAGAAGCGGATGATCTTCGAAAACAGCGGGGTGATCAGCAGGCCGATGAGCGAGGCCGCGATGACCGATCCGAAGACCGCCTGGATGCCGCCGCCGCCGTGGACGATCGCCACCATGGTGGAGACACCGGCGAAGGATACGCCCTGGACCAGGGGAAGCTGGGATCCGAAGAACGGGACGCCGATGGTCTGGAGGATGGTGGCGAGGCCGCCGACAAAGAGGCAGGCTGCAATAAGCAGGCCGATGTCCTGCGAGGACATGCCGGCCGCTGCGCCGATGATCAGGGGAGGGGCGATGATGCCGCCGTACATGGTGAGGACGTGCTGGAAGCCGTAGGCGAACGTGCTTCCCAGCGGGAGCCGCTGGTCTTCCGGGCGGCCCGGCCGGGCGCTGTGTCCGGCGGCTGCGGCGGCCGGTTTCTTCTTGGTGTTCATGGCAGACTTTCTTGGTTCATGGCAGACGTCATCGTCTGGCTAACGTTGTCTGGCTAACAGGTGAAGCTGTGGGGTGGTGCGGACGGGCTCAACCACCGGGGATCGGGCCCGTCCACACCAAATAGCGGGCAGGCTTAGCAGAAGCCGGCGATACCGGACCAGGCTGCGGTTGCTGCGGTGGCGTCGTCGCGCTGGACGGTGGCCTCGATCAGGCCGTACGGGCGGTCGGCTGCGAAGAACACTTCATTGGGGTTGTCCAGCCCGAAGGGGGACAGGTCCACCAGGAAGTGGTGCTTGTTGGGCATGGAGAACTTGATCTCGTCGATCTCGCTGTGGGCCTCCAGGACCTTGGTGCCCATGTCGAACAGGGTCTGCTGCAGGGCGTGGGAGTACTTCTCGGTGAATCCTTCGAGCAGGAGTCCCTTGACGTCGTCGTAGCTCTTGTTGAAGTCAAGGGAGCTGAAGTCGGTGCCGGCCTTGAAGCGCCAGCGGGCGGAAACGTCCGTGGCGAGGATACGGTCAGTGGTTTCCGGGAGGGTGGTGTATCGGTCCCGGGGGTAGCCGACGAAGCCTGATTCAGTGGACTTCAGGACGGTCAGGTCCTTGAGCCCCGAAACCAGGTGGCTGGTGGCGCCGTCGCGGACCAGGACCGCGGTGCGGACTTCCTGGCCGTTGCGGACGAACGAATGGTCGTGTTCGCTGCCGTGGGCCTGGATGCGGTTCCAGGAGTAGGACTCGGCTTCCCAGCGGCCGCCGCTGACCCAGTCGAAACTGGAGGTGAAGTGCTCGCCGAGGCGCAGCAGGAATGCTTCCGGGGAGCCGATGCCGTCGCGGGCGAAGGCGTAGATGGTGTTCTTCTGGGTGTCCGTGGCCACCACGTGGGCGTTGTCGCCCTCCAGGTGGGCCGCGGAGAAGTCGCCGCGCAGCTGCGAGGTGACGTTCAGGTCTTCGATCTCGTGGCGGTTGGTGTCCCTGGTGATCTTGACGACGCGGACTTCGGCCTTGCCGTACTGGTTTTCGCCGAGAATGATCTTGCTGCTCATGGTCTTTTCCCAATCTCCGGTAAGTGGAACCAAGGTTCCATCACTGAAATTAAGCGCGCATTTCAAGCGCGTTTCCGGTGGAGCCGACCCAACAAAAAAGAGCCGGCATCCATTGATGCCAGCTCATTACGACCCTGCCTGCTGCTCCCAGGTTACGTGACCTGCGCCACGAGTTGCCTAACAGCGTACCCCCGCAAACCGGTGGTGTACATCACAAGTTGAAAAATCCGATTGTGACCGGCAAGCCCGAAGCGACGGACGCAGGACCATTGACTCAGCGCTGGGAATCCCTCTAGTCTTTTCGCACAGCAAAATTAAGTTTCCGCAATACGAAATCAGAAAACGAGGAGGATCAGATGTACCAGCAGGAGTCACAGGCAGTTGCACCGGCGAACACGGCGGGCAGTGCGGTCCCGGAGTTCTACCTCCCCCTCGGCGGCGGCCCCGATCCGGACTTCTATGTTCCGGAGGACCGCGTCCACGAGCCCAGCCGCTTCTCGCGCTGGATTTCCGCACTCCCGGGCTTCGGCCGGCAGCGTTAAGCCCCGGGGCGGCCGGGCCATTCCTTTCCGGCCCACGGATCGTAGTCCGCAATGAGATCTTCCTGGCCCGGCCGGTCCGCCTCCGGGACGTGCTGCAGGTTGACCCGCACCCGGTACCAGAGCGAGCTTGAACCCCGCATCCCGTCCACCAGGATGTCCGCGGGCTGCAGGGATTTGACGACGACGGCGTGCCCGGACTTCCATTCCTCCAGCGCCTTGAGCGCCTCCGGCTTGGTTTTGGTGCGCGCCACCTCGATCAGCGGCATCAGGGATTGCCGGCGCCCGGTGCCGTTCGCGCCGCGGGGCGCCTTCTCTGCCGGGCCAAGCTCCTTCGCCAGGGCCAGCAGCCCGTCCAGCGACCCGGCGGCGCCGTCAATGCCCGCATGGGGATCTCCGATGTCCGCGAACCGTTCCATGACCGTTGGGACCGTAAACCGTTCGGGCCGGACAGTGCGGACCTCGTCCCAGGTGAGCGGCGTGGACACCCGCGCATCGGGCAAGGCGCGCACCGAGTAGGCCGATGCCACTGTGCGGTCCTTTGCATTCTGGTTGAAGTCAACGAACACGCTCTCGCCGCGCTCCTCCTTCCACCAGCGCGCCGTGGCCAGGCCTGGTGCCCGGTTCTCCACCTCGCGGGCCAGGGTCTCGGCGGCCAGCCGGACATCCTTGTAGGACCACTCCGGTGCGATGCGCACCAGGATATGCAGCCCGCGGGATCCGCTGGTCTTCGGCCAGCCCACCAGCCCCACGTCGTCGAGGACCTCCTGCGCCACATAGGCCACGTCCACGATCTGTGACCAGTCCACGCCGGGCATCGGGTCCAGGTCCACCCGCAGCTCGTCGGGGTGCTCCAGGTCCTCCGCGCGGACCGGGTGCGGGTTCAGGTCCAGGCAGCCGAGGTTCACCACCCACGCGAGGCCGGCCGCGTCCCGGATGACAGCTTCCTCCGCCGACGTCCCGGAGGCGTAGTGCAGCGTGGTGGTGTCGATGAACGGAGGATGGTTTTCCGGGACGCGCTTCTGGAAGAACGGCTCGGCGTCGATGCCCTTCGGGAAACGCTTCAACACCATGGGCCTGCCGCCGGCGCCCCGCAACGCACCCTCCGCAACCGCAAGGTAGTACCGCACCAGGTCCAGCTTGGTCAGCCCCGGCTCGGGGAACACCACTTTGTCCGGGCTCGAGATCCGGACCTCAACACCCTCGATGTCCAGGATCTCGGCCGGCGTCTTTGACGGAGTCATGGCGCCACGCTAGCAGCGGCGCTGATGCCTGTCAGCCGTTGACCAGCCTGCGCGCTGCCGTGGAGTGCTCCGCAATCAGCGCGGGGATGTCCAGCCCGGGGATCCGGCCGTCCACCACGCGCCACTGACCACCCACCATGACCCGGTCGGCCCTGTCGGCCGCGCACAGCAGCAGCGCCGCAATGGGGTCATGGCTGCCGGAGAAGCGGAGGTCGTCCAGCTTGAACAGGGCGAGGTCGGCCTGCATCCCGGGTGCCAGCTGGCCCAGTCCTTTCCGGCCCAGCACCGCCGCCGAGCCCCGCGTAGCCCAGCCGAGCGCCCGCTCCACCGGAACGTCCGCACCATAGCGGAGGCGCTGCAGGTACAGGGCCTGCCGGGCTTCGAGGATCATGTTGGAGGCATCGTTCGACGCCGAACCGTCCACTCCCAGCCCCACGGGGACGCCCGCGGCCTCCAGTTCCAGGACCCGGGCCGTCCCCGAAGCGAGGCGCATATTGGAGGTGGGGCAGTGCGCGACGGCGGTTCCGGCCGCGCCGAGGCGGCTGATCTCCGCGTCGCTGAAGTGGATGCCGTGCCCCAGCCAGGTGCGGTCCGTCAGCCAGCCGACACTGTCCAGGTAATCCACGGTCCGCAGTCCGAACCGTTCCCGGCAGAAGTCCTCCTCGTCCAGCGTTTCGGCCAGGTGCGTATGCAGCCGCACATCCAGCCGTTCGGCAAGGGCCGAGCTTTCGGCCATGATTTCCTTGGTTACCGAGAACGGCGAGCACGGCGCCAGAGCGATCTGGATGGCCGCGTCCTCGCCGCGCTCGTGGTACTCAGAGACCAGGCGCTCGCTGTCCGCCAGCACCACCTCCGGGTCCTGCACCGTGGACTGTGGCGGCAGGCCGCCGTCGTCCGTCCCCAAGGTCATGGAGCCGCGGGTGAGCGTGGCGCGCATGCCCAGCCGGCGCACCGCGGCCACCTCGATGTCGATGGCGTCTTCGAGGCCGGCCGGAAACAGGTAGTGGTGGTCCGCCGCGGTGGTGCAGCCGGACAGCAGCAGCTCGGCCAGGGCAACCGTGGCTGCGAGTTCGAGGTCCTTCGGCGTGAGCCGCGCCCACACCGGATACAGGTTCTGCAGCCAGGGGAACAGCGGGGCGTTGGCTACCGGCCCCCATGCGCGCGTCAGGGTTTGGTAGAAGTGGTGGTGCGTGTTGATCAGCCCGGGGAGCAGGACGTGGCTGCCGGCGTCGAAAGTCTGGGAGCAGGGTGCGGAGGGCTGCTGGCCCGCGGCGAGGACCTCCGTGATGACACCGTTGCTGATGACCAGGCCGCCCGAGGCGTCGAGGGAATTGGCGGTGAAGGCAGCCAGGGGATTCCGGATCCAGAGCCGGGCAGCGGCATCAGGAGTGGCGGAAGCGGGGGTGGGAAGAGTCATGGAAGGCATCCTTGTCTGAGCGGAGTTCTGCACGTTCCAGCTCAGTGAGGCCCTGTCTGCTGATCCAGGTGGCCGGCTGCCAGCTGCCTTGCGGCGGGGCGGTCCGGGTCCGCACCAGCGTAGGGAATGCGGTGACCTGCGTCAATGGCCGCGGAATGTGACCGGTGGCCTGCCGGGAGTGTGAGCACGACGTAACGTGGATTTCACATTGCGAAATTAAATTTCCAGAAACCTATGGCGTGGACCACAAACCGGTGCTAATCTCGATTCTGCCAAAGGCGGGCACCCGAACCCGGGAAGCTATCTACCAGGCGCAACTAAACCTTCACAGCACATGCTGAAGCCTGGTAACCGTTCGCACCTGGTTCCTCTGGTCCTTTGCGCGGCTTCAGGCTTCCCGGCACTAAGGAAGTCGCATCATGAGTACCACCGTCACGGCCGAGCAGTTCCTGGCCCGATCCATCCGGCTGGCAACAGCCAACGTCCTCAACAGTGGCGGGCCCTTCGGCGCCATGATCGTCACCGCGGACGGCAAGGCGTTCGACGGCGTCAACCGCGTCACCGCGGACAACGATCCCACCGCCCACGCCGAAGTCACCGCCATCCGCACCGCCTGCCGCGAGCTCGGCACCTTCGACCTCAGCGGCGCCGTCCTCTACACCAGCTGCGAGCCGTGCCCCATGTGCCTGGCATCGGCACTCTGGGCCCGCGTGGAGCGCGTGGTCTTCGCCGCGGACCGCCACGACGCCGCCTCGGTGGGCTTCGACGACGCCGTCTTTTACGAGTACTTCGACAACCAGGACAGGGACTCCCTGATGCCGGTTTCCAAGCTGGAACTGGCCGATCCCCAGGCACCGGCCCCGCTGGAGCCGTTCAACACCTGGAACACGCTCGAATCCAGGATTGACTACTAGGGCCCGGTGGCTGACATGACAATCCTGGACAACTCCTCTGAAAAGCAGGCTGCACTGTTCCCGAATGGGGACAACAGTGCAGAGCCCACAGGGGCACGCGACACGCAAACGGCAACCGGGCGGGGACGGCAAGGAAGCACCCCGCCGGCCCCGAACAACATCCTTGACCGGTTCTTCCACATCACCCGGCGCGGCTCCACGCTCGCCCGCGAATTCCGCGGCGGCCTGGTCACGTTCTTCACCATGGCGTACATCGTCATCCTGAACCCCCTGATCCTGGGCGGCTTCAGCGCGGACAACGCCCCCACCGACGTGGCGGGCGGATGGCTCTCCGCAGCGCAGGTGGGGGCCGTCACCGGCCTCACCGCCGGCGTCATGACCATCCTCTTCGGCCTCATCGCCAACCTGCCGTTCGGCCTCGCAGCCGGCCTCGGCATCAACTCCTTCCTGGCCGTCTCCGTGATCCAGGAGGTCACATGGCCTGAAGCCATGGGCCTGGTGGTGATCAACGGCATCCTGATCGTGCTGTTCGGCGTCACCGGCGCCCGGACCGCCATCTTCCGGGCAGTACCCAAGGAACTTAAGGCCGCCATCACCGTGGGCATCGGCCTGTTCATTGCCTTCATCGGCTTCGTGGACTCCGGCTTCGTCCGGCCCACCGCGGGCGGTCCCCCCGTCCAGCTGGGCGACGGCGGCTCCATCACCTCCATACCCACGCTGGTGTTTGTCGTTGGCCTCCTGGCCATGGGCATCCTGGTGGCCCGCAAGGTCCAGGGTGGCCTGCTCATCGGCATCGTCGGCACCACCGTGCTGGCCGCCGTCGTCGAAGCCTTCATGAAGATCGGCCCCGCCAGCGCCACCAACCCCGGTGGCTGGCACCTGAACACCCCCGTCCTGTCCGGCCAGCTCGTGTCAGCTCCGGACCTGGGCCTGGTGGGCCAGTTCGACTTCTTCGGCTCGTTCGCCAGGATCGGCGGGCTTGCAGCCACCATGCTGGTCTTCACCCTCGTGTTCACCAACTTCTTCGACGCCATGGGCACCATGACCGGCCTGGCCAAGAGCGCCGGCGTCGCACACAAAGACGGAACGTTCCCGCGGCTCAAGTCCGCCTTCATCGTGGAAGGCTTCGGCGCTGTTGCCGGCGGTGCCACGTCCGGTTCCTCCAACACGGTCTACATCGACTCCGCTGCCGGCATCGGCGAAGGGGCCCGCACCGGCCTGGCCTCCGTGGTCACCGGCGTGCTGTTCCTGGGCTCGATGTTCCTCACCCCGCTCACCAGTGTGGTGCCGCTGGAGGTCGCCGCTGCGGCCCTGGTGGTGGTGGGCGCCATGATGATGGCCCAGATCCGCGAGATCAAGTTCACCAAGTTCACGGTGGCGCTGCCGGCATTCCTCACGATCGTGACCATGCCGCTGAGCTACTCGATCGCCAACGGCATCGGCGTGGGCTTCGTCAGCTGGGCCATCATCGGCGCCGCGTCCGGAAAGGCGAAGAAAATCCATCCGCTCATGTGGGTGGTCAGCGCCGGGTTCCTGGTGTACTTCGCCCGCGGTCCCATCAACGCCCTGCTGGGCGGCTGACCCGCCGCGCGCCCGTTCGGCCGCGGCAACCTTCCCCAACCACCTGCGAGGAACGACAATATGGACACCACCGCCGCGCGGAAGAAGGAGCACCACAATGCTTGACCTGATTCCCCTGCTCGGCAGCTGGACGCCCCACCTGGGCGGACGGTTTGCCGTGGCCACCATTGTGGGCGCCGGCGGTTCGGTGCCCAGGCCGGTGGGCACCTCCATGCTGGTTGCTGAATCCGGGGCTGTGCTGGGCAGCCTCTCCGGCGGATGCGTGGAGGGCGCCGTCGTGGCGCTGGCGCAGGAAGCCATGGACGACGACGGCAGCCGCCGGAAGACCTTCGGCTTCAGTTCCACGGACGCCTTCGCCGCCGGGCTCACCTGCGGCGGAGAGCTGGACATCCACGTGGAACCGGTGCCCGCTGCCGTGCCCGGCGGTACTGCGCACCCGCTGCGCGCAGCCCTCATCCAGCTGGCGGGCATGCTGGCCGGCGAACCCGTTGCTTTGGTGCGGCGCCTGTCTCCGGACGGTGCCGCCGGGGGAGGGGCCGCCGTCGTCCTGCCGGATCCGGCCAGGGCCAGCGGGGCGGCACCGGAACTAGCGGCGCTGTTGAATGCTGCCGGACCCAATCGGGCAGAGACGGAAATCCCTGCCCTCGTACAGTCGCTGCTGCGGGCCGGCGGAGCCGGGCTGGTTCCGCTGCCCGGTCCGGAAGGATGCCTTCCGGACCGGGCAGTGGGCAGCCACGGGGGACCGGCTGTGCTGGTGGAATCCCGGCTGGCTCCGCCGCGGATGCTGGTGTTTGGCGCCAATGACTTTGGCGCCGCCCTGGTCCCCGCCGCCAAGCTCCTGGGCTACCACGTGACCCTCGTGGACGCCCGCCCGGCCTTCGCCAACCAGCCGCGGTTCGCCGCAGCGGATGCCGTAGTCACGGACTGGCCGCACCGGTACCTGGCGGCCGAGGCAGCGGCGGGCAGGCTGGACAGCCGCACCGTGGCGGCCGTCCTCACGCACGATCCCAAGTTCGATCTTCCGCTCCTCGAAACGGCCCTCCGCCTCGACCTCGCCTACGTGGGGGCCATGGGATCGCGGCGCAGCCACCTGCAGCGCGTCGACGACCTTCTCAGTGCGGGCATCCCGCCCGGCCGGATCGCCCAGCTCCATTCACCCATCGGCCTGGACCTCGGCGCCGTCACCCCGGCGGAGGTGGCCGTGTCCATCACGGCCGAGCTCATCGCCGCCCGGACCCGCGCCGCCACCGGCATTCCGCTCCGGGACCGTTCCGGGCCCATCCACGGGCACCACGCAGACCAGGCGCCGACGGCCGGTCCGTCGGCGTCCACCATCCTTTACCAGCAGGAGAACGCATGGACATGAACACCATCGAGGCCGTGGTCCCCACCACGGACCCCGCACAGTGGCGCGACGGCGACGCATGGCTTGCCGGCGGCACGGTCCTGTTCTCCTACGGCAGCTACGCCTTCGGACCCCAGCCGGTCAGGCGCCTCCTCGACCTCGGCGCAGCAGGCTGGACACCTGTCACCGTCACCCGCGACGGGATAGACCTCGCCGCCACCTGCACCATCGCCGAGCTGTACCGCCTCCCGGAATTCCCGGACGCCGCAGGCCTGCCCTGGCCGGCGCTGGACCTGGTCCGGCCGTGCTGCGATTCTTTCGTTGCTTCCTTCAAGGTGTGGAACATGTCCACCGTGGGCGGCAACCTGTGCACCTCGCTGCCTGCAGGCCCTGTCATCTCGCTGTGCGCGGGACTGGACGGCGTGGCCACCGTCGTGGGCCCCGGCGGTACCAGCCGCAGCGTCCCCGTCGCGGACTTCGTGACCGGGGACGCGAAGAACTGCCTGGCACCGGGCGAGCTGCTCCGCAGCGTCCACCTCCCGGCGTCGGCCCTTTCTTCGAGGGTGGCGTTCCGCCGCCTGTCGCTGAGCAACCTGGGCCGGTCCGGGGTACTGCTGATCGGAAGGCTCGACGGCGGCACCGCCCTGGTCCTGACCGTCACCGCAGCCACCAAGCGGCCCGTACAGCTGCGCTTCGACACGATCCCGGACGCCGACCATCTGGCGGCCGCACTCGAGGACGCCATCCCTGCCGGCCTGTACCACGATGACATCCACGGGCTCCCGGCCTGGCGGAGGGACATGACCTACCGGCTGGCCGAGGAAATCCGTACCGAACTGGCGGCACCCGAGGGGACAGGAGCGGCGGGCCTCACCGTCTCCGGCGACTTCTGGCCGCCCCGGAGCACCCCGGCCTCCGGTTCCACAGCACTTCCGAAAGGGGCCTGAGCATGGCCATCAACATCAACGGCGCACCGGCCGAAACCGATCCCCGCCCGGGCCAGTGCCTCCGGACCTTCCTCAGGGAACAGGGAAACCCCGGTGTCAAGAAGGGCTGCGACGGCGGCGACTGCGGCGCCTGCACGGTCCACGTGGACGGCACACCGGTCCACAGCTGCATCTATCCCGCCGTCCGTGCCGACGGGCGGGCAGTCACCACCATCGAGGGACTGGCCGCCGCATCCGGCGACGGTCCCGGCCTGCACCCCGTGCAGCAGCAGTTCATGGAACGGCAGGGCTTCCAGTGCGGCTTCTGCACCGCGGGCATGGTGATGACAGCCGCCACGTTCGACGACGAACAAAAGGACAACCTGCCCCGCAACCTCAAAGGCAACCTCTGCCGCTGCACGGGCTACCGAGCCATCGCCGACGCCGTCTGCGGCCATGCCGGGCACCCGGATCCGCAGGGGCAGGGCTCGGGTATCGCCGGGGCGAGCCAGCCGGACCCGGAACCCGGCCAGCTCGGTGACGACGTCCCCGCACCCGCCAGCCGCGCGGTGGTCACCGGCGCGGCCCGCTACACCCTGGACATTCCGCAGGACCAGCAGCAGGCACTGCTGCACCTGAAGCTCCTCCGCTCACCGCACGCCCACGCGCGGGTGGTGTCCATCGACAAGGACGCTGCCCTCCGGATCCCCGGCGTGGTGGCTGTCTTCACCTCAGACGACGCCCCGGAGCAGCTGTTTTCCACCGCGCAGCACGAACTGTTCACCGACGACCCGGACGATACCCGCGTGCTGGATGACGTGGTCCGGTTCATCGGGCAGCGCGTGGCAGCCGTCGTGGCCGAATCCGTCGCTGCCGCCGAAGCGGGCGTACGGGCGCTCGCGGTGGAGTACGAGGAACTGCCCGCGGTCTTCACGCCGCAGGATGCCCTGCGCCCGGGCGCTCCGCTGGTGCACGGCGAGAAGGACGGCGCCACCGCACGGATCTCCAGGCCGGACCGCAACGTGGTGGCGGAGCTGCATTCCGAACTGGGAAGCGTGGCCGGCGGCTTCGCGGAAGCGGACTTCATCCACGAACAGACATACCAAACACAGCGGGTCCAGCACGTGGCGCTCGAAACGCACGCGGCCATCGCCTCCGTTGATGCCGAAGGCCGGCTCCAGGTCCGCACCTCCAGCCAGGTACCGTTCCTGGTCCGGCGCACCCTGTGCCGGGTGTACGGGCTGGACGAGGACAAAGTGCATGTGGTGGCAGGCAGGGTTGGGGGTGGCTTCGGTGGCAAGCAGGAAGTCCTCACCGAGGACCTCGTGGCGCTCGCGGCCCTGAAGCTGAAGCGGCCCGTCCAGCTGGAACTCACCCGCACCGAACAGTTCACCGCCACCACCACGCGGCATCCGTTCACCATCAAGCTCAAGGCCGGGGCCAGCAAGGACGGCCACCTCACCGCCCTGGAGCTGGACGTGCTCACCAACACCGGCGCCTACGGAAACCATGGCCCCGGCGTCATGTTCCACGGCTGCGGCGAATCCCTGGCCGTGTACAAGTGCGACAACAAAAAAGTGGACGCCCGCGCCATGTACACCCACACGGTCCCGGCCGGGGCGTTCCGCGGATACGGGCTGAGCCAGATGATTTTCGCGGTGGAGTCCGCCATGGACGAACTCGCCGCCGGCATCGGCATGGACCCGTACGAGTTCCGCCGCCGGAACATGGTGCGGGAAGGTGACCACATGCTGTCCACCCACCCGGAACCTGAGGAAGACGTGCACTACGGCAGCTACGGGCTGGACCAGTGCCTTGACCTGGTGCGCGGCGCCCTGGACCGCGGCCTGGAGCGGTACCGGGCCGCCGGGCTGGATCAGCTGGGACCTGACTGGATGACCGGCGAGGGCGCCGCGCTGTCCATGATCGACACTGTCCCGCCGCGCGGACACTTCGCCCACTCGCGGATGCGGCTCCTGCCCGACGGAACGTACCAGGCCGACGTCGGCACGGCCGAGTTCGGCAACGGCACCACCACCGTCCACGCCCAGCTTGCCGCCACCGCGCTGTCCACGGAGGCCGTCCGGGTGGCGGTGCGGCAGTCCGACACGGACCTGGTGGAGCACGATACCGGCGCGTTCGGCTCGGCCGGCACGGTGGTGGCCGGAAAGGCCACGCTTGCTGCGGCCGAGGAACTGGCCGTCCGCATCCGGGCCTTTGCCGCGGGCATCCGGCAGACCCAGGCCTCCGCCTGCGTCCTTGACGGAGACGCAGTGGTGGTGGACGGGACCCCCGTGGCACTGTCGGAACTGGCGCAGGCAGCTGAGGAGGCCGGCGTCGAACTCGCTGCCGAAGGCCGCTGGGGCGGAACCCCGAGGTCCGTGGCGTTCAATGTTCACGGCTTCCGCGTGGCGGTGAACCGAAACACCGGAGAACTGAGGATCCTGCAAAGCGTGCAGGCGGCCGACGCCGGCGTGGTGGTGAATCCCCGGCAGTGCCGCGGCCAGATCGAGGGCGGCATTGCCCAGGCCATTGGTGCGGCGTTGTACGAGGAAGTGGTGGTGGACGACGCTGGCAAGGTCACCACGGACATCCTGCGGCAGTACCACATCCCCACCTTCGCGGACGTGCCGCGGAGCGAGGTGTACTTTGCCGATACCAACGACAAGCTCGGCCCGCTCGGTGCCAAGTCCATGAGCGAAAGCCCGTTCAACCCGGTGGCACCGGCGCTGGCCAATGCCATCCGGAACGCCACCGGAGTGCGGTTCGCGTCGCTGCCCATTGCCAGGGACCGGATCTACCTGGGGCTGAAGGAAGCCGGGCTGGTATCCGCGGACCACGTCCATTCCCAGCCGGTGCGGTGAACCGGCGGGCCGTAAAATTCCGGTGGCTGCCGGGCTGCCCCCTATAGTCGGGGGATGGAACAACGGATTTTAGGCAGGACCGGACGGAACGTCTCCATCGTGGGGCTGGGCACCTGGCAGCTTGGCGCGGACTGGGGCCACGTGGATCCGGCCCAGGCCCAGGCCATCCTGGCGGCGTCCGCCGAAGCCGGTGTGACCTTCTTCGACACCGCTGACGTGTACGGCGATGGCAAGAGCGAACAGGCCATCGGCAAGTTCCTGGCCGACAACCCCGGGCTGGACATCACCGTGGGCACCAAGATGGGCCGCCGGATGGACCAGCGCCCGGAAAACTACACGCTGGCCAACTTCCGCCAGTGGGTTGACCGCTCGCGGAAGAACCTGGGAACGGACACCCTGGACCTCGTCCAGCTGCACTGCCCGCCTACGCCGGTGTTCAGCAGCAACGAGGTCTACGACGCCCTGGACACCCTGGTGTCCGAAGGCGCCATCCGCAACTACGGCGTCAGCGTGGAGCGGACTGACGAAGCCCTGGAAGCCATCCGGCGCCCGGGAACGGCCTCGGTCCAGATCATCCTGAACGCCTTCCGGCTCAAGCCGCTCGACGAGGTCCTGCCCGCCGCGAAGGCAGCCGGCGTGGGCATCATCGCCCGCGTCCCCCTGGCGTCCGGGCTGCTGTCCGGCAAATACACCAAGGACACCACGTTCGCGGAGAACGACCACCGGAACTACAACCGCGACGGCGGCTCGTTCGATGTGGGCGAGACCTTCTCCGGCGTGGACTACCAGCTCGGCCTGAAGGCTGTGGCCGAGTTCGAACAGCTGGTCCCCGCCGGCGCCACCACCGCCCAGGCCGCCATCGCCTGGATCGCTGCGCAGGACGGCGTCACCACGGTGATCCCGGGTGCCCGCAACGTGGACCAGGCCGTGGCGAACGCTGCCGCCGCATCCGTGGCTGTCACCGACGAATTCGGCGAGGGAGTCCGCTGGATCTACGACCACTACTTCCGCGAGGCCATCCACCCGCGCTGGTAGCAGGGATTCCAGGTCCGGACAGTTCCATGCGGCCCGCTGACAGCGTCGACGCGTTCCTTGGCGCGCTCGCTGCCGTGGAGCCTGGAGCTGACTCGACCAACTTCTTCGACCACACCGTCCCGGATAATGCGCTGCGCCGGAACAACCTGAAGCTTTATCTGCAGGAGATGCTGGAACGCCGGCCATCGATCCTGCTGGTGGGCGAGGCGCCGGGCTTCCGGGGCATGCGGATTACCGGCGTGCCCTTCACCAACCGCACCATCTTAGAGGGGCCGGCCAACAGCTTTGGGCTGTTCGGCCCCGGCAAGGGATACGTCCTGCCGCCCGAGGCTGCAGGGGTTGCGGCGGAACCCACGGCAACGGTGATGTGGGAGGTCCTGGCCGAACTCGGCGTCCTGCCGCTGCTGTGGAGCGCTTTCCCGTGGCATCCGCACAAGCCGGGGCAGCCGCTGACCAACCGCACGCCGAGGCCGTCCGAAGCGGCCCTGGGCACCCCGTTCTGGCAGGCCCTGGCGGAGCTCTTCGCGGTCCGCACCATCGTGGCTGTGGGCAACGTGGCCCACCGCAGCCTGCTCCGGAGCGGACTGGATGCGCCCAAGATCCGGCACCCGGCCCACGGCGGCCGGGCCAGTTTTAAGAGCGGGTTGGAGCAGCTGCTACTGAAGTAAGCCCAGCTGGTCCGGCGTGTCGATGTCCTCGCCGGTGGACTGGTCGCTGCAATCCACCTCATCCACCAGCTCGGGGTGGGCGCGCAGGAAACCGCGGGCCCCGGCGTCGCCGGTCACCGTTGCGGCGACAGCCGCCCGCAGGGATGAGTCGATGAGCAGTGGATGGCCGCGCTGGAGGTGGCTGCCGGGACCGCCGTCAGGGAGATCCCGACGGCGGTAAGCGGCGGCGGTGATCCGGCCCGGGCGGTGGACGGCGAGCAGCCGCGCCACCGTTTCCGGCGTGAGCCCGGGCTGGTCCACGAGGGCCACCAGCAGGTGGTCCGCAGGGTCTGCTTTCTTTTCGCCGAGCAGGAACGAACTTCCCATGCCGGACAGCCAGTCCGGATTGACGGCGGTCCGGAACCGGCCCAGATCGGCCGCCGCGGCAACCTCCGCGGCACCCGCGCCGAGGACCACCACCACGTCCCGGCAGCCGCCGTCGAACAGTGTTCCGGCGATGGCCTCAACCAGCGGCCGCCCGCGGTAGGGCAGCAGCGCCTTCGGCCCAAGGCCCAGGCGTGTCCCGGCCCCCGCGGCCAGCACGATGCCCGTGGTGCGCCGCGTCTGCCCGCTCCCTGTTGTCATACCTGCACCCTAGCCATAAAGGCGGCCGGAGCAGTTCCCTCGGAAACTGTCCCAGCCGCCTTGATGTCCATCAGGCACTGCATTGTCAGGCGTCGCCGCCCACACCGCCGGTGGTGCCGGCGGTGACGTCCAGGAGCTTGTACCGGTCCATGGCGTAGGCAGGCGCACCCGCCTCAACGTCACCCCTGGCTGCGAGCATTTGCAGCGCCTTCACCACGATGGAGTGGGTGTCGTTTTTGAAGTAGCGGCGGGCTGCTGCGCGGGTGTCGGAGAAGCCGAAGCCGTCGGCGCCGAGGGTGGCGTATTCGTTGGGGACGAATTGGCGGATCTGGTCGGGGACGGCTTTCATGTAGTCGGAGACGGCGACGACGGGGCCGGTGGCGCCTTCGAGTTGTTGGGTGACGAACGGGAC
>NZ_JBFTHJ010000009.1:0-154973 GCF_056394175.1 Pseudarthrobacter sp. 10T415
GGAACACTCCTCTGCACCCATCACCACCACCTCATCCACAAAGAAAACTGGACCATCACCACCACCAACGGCACCCCAACCTTCATCCCCCCACCCCACATCGACCCCACCCAAACACCCCAACAAAACCACTACTTCAAACCACCACCCCAACCACCACAACCAGCGCCCACCGCAGCCAACACCCCCTGGCCATGACCCACGCCCAACACATTTGGGGTTGCCCCCAACACGTTGACAGGACAGCTACAGGCGCGTGGTTGCACCCGCACCGCCGGGGGCGCCCCTACTTGTGGACGCTCCCCACCACGACCGTGCCATCGAGTTCCTCTGAATGAACGGTGGTCACAGAAAGTCCTGTGGCGGCCACGAGCGCGGCTGTGCCGTCGGCCTGTTGCCCGCTGGTTTCAATGAGCACGCAGCCGTGCGGCGCGAGCCAGTCCTTGGCGCCCGCCGCCACACGGCGGTGGAAGTCGAGCCCGTCAGGTCCGCCATCGAGGGAAATGAGCGGTTCGTGAACGCGCGCCTCGGGCGGCATGGTTTTGATGGCATCGGTGGGAACGTATGGTGCGTTGACGGCGAGGATGTCGACCCTGCCTCTAAGCCTGTGAGGGAGCGCATCGAACAGATCACCGATGTGGACCTGGCCACCCATGGCCTCGAGATTGCTCCGCGCACACTCCACAGCCACGGGATCAATATCCGCGGCGTGCAGTTCTGCTCGTGGGAATCGTCGCGCAAGGGCCGCCACAACGGCTCCGGAACCGCAACATAAGTCCACCACCACACCATCGAAGAAAGCATTTCCCCGTGGGCCTTGGACCGCCGTGGCGCTGCCGGACGGGGAGGCACCTGAAACGGCGCCGCGTGACATACCGTCCTCTGCTGATATCAGCTCAGCGGCAAGCCGAACCAACAGCTCGGTCCGGCGCCGGGGAACGAAAACACCGGGCCGGACCGCCATGCGGTGGCCATCGAACTCTGCCCAGCCCAGGATGTACTCCAGCGGAACACCTGCCACCCGGCGCCGCACGCAGTCTGCCAGCTCGGCGGGGCTGGCCGCCTGCTCAAGGAGAAGCTGGGCTTCCTCCTCGGCAAACACGCAGCCGGCGGCCCGCAGAGCGTCGGCTACTTCAACCACACGCATGCCCAACTGTTTCGGAGTTCCGGAGGACGGGACAGGATGCAACGTGCTCCCCTTCGGAATGAGTGCGGGCGCTAGTGGTTGCCCGGCGCTGGGAGACCGGCCGGCGAGGGAGTGAACCCGAGACAACAAGATCACCCACCGGATCACCCTCCATCTGCCTGGCTGGAAATTTCATCGTAATTGACGCCACGCCGCCGCGGCAGTGGCTGTGTTTATTGGCAGGATGGAGCCATGACACCTGCCTCCGGGACACCTGCCACAGAGGGCCAAGTTCCTCACACCGCCATCATCTGGACTGGCGCCTACACCCCGGACGGCGGCGGACGCGCAGAGGGCATCGGCGCCCTCCGAGCCAACGGGGACGGGAGCCTGGAATGGCTCGGCACGGCAGTGGCGGCCCAGTCGCCGTCGTTCGTTGCCGTCCACCCGACCCTTCCCGTGGTGTACGCCGTGGCCGAGCAGCGCAGGATGGTCCAGGCCTACCGGCACGTTGATAACCACAGGCTGGAACCGATGGGCACACCCTGGCCGGCAGGCGAGGCCACCTGCCACGTTGCCGTAGACCCGCAGGGCCGCTTCGTCACCGCAACCTGCTGGGGAGACGGCCAGGTCCTGCTCTATGAACTGGATGCCGACGGCGGGATCACGGAGCGGTTTCCGGCCTCGCCGTCGGTTGATCCGCATTCGGCCCACTCCCCCGATGAGCGCCGGCAGAGCAGGGCGCACACCAGCCTTATGCTGCACGACGGGCGGGTCATGACCACAGACCTGGGCCACGACACACTCCGAATCTGGACCTACAAACCCGGGACCGGGTTGGTGGCCGACCATGAGGTTGTCCTGCCCTTCGGCAGCGGCCCCCGGCATCTGACACTGCACTCCGGCGGTAACGTGTTCGTCGTCTCCGAATACTCCATCGAGGTCTTTGTTGTCCGGCCGGACGCCGGCATCTTCGAGCTGGTGTTCCGCGGTCCCGCAACACTGGGAGGTGCCAAGGACGGCGACTCGGCCGCCGAAATCTGCCTCGGCCCCGAAGGCACCTTTGCCTACGCAGGCGTCCGCGGATCCAACCGGATCAGCGTGCTTGAGGTGGGCAGCAACGGCAGTGAACTGCTGCCCGTGCAGGACCTGGACAGCGGCGGGGACTGGCCCCGGCACCACCTGGTCCGGGGGCCCTGGCTGCACGTCGCCCACGAGCGCTCTGACAACGTGGCCACCTTCGCCCTGGACCCAGGGACAGGCCTTCCCGGACCGGTGGTCCATAACGTCGAAACTCCTTCGCCTACCGCCCTGGTGCCAAACGGCTGACACGGCCGCGCGTTGCGAGGTCCCGGCATGAAGCGGCTCAAATCCGCGTGAGAGGGCCTTCCGGCTGCCTCCGACGGGCAGTTTCCTCAACACTGGAGTAATCCTGCGCCAGCGCCTACGGTTGTGATGTGGTTCACAGGAAGCATGCTTTCCTTCGGACCCGGCGGCGCCCTTGCCGCACCAACCCTTGCCGACAGCAAGCCTGTAAAGCAGCGCCGCTACCAGGAAGGTCTCACCCTTGATACTCCGCACCCCCACCGGCGCGCCCCCACGCGCCACGTCACCAACGTCATCCCGTTCCCGCACTCGTACCAGCGCTGCCGCCCGGCGGGCCTCCGTGGGACTCCTCGCGGCAACCGTCGCCATCTCTGCTGCGTCGCTCCCGGCACAGGCCGCCCCTGCCCCGAAGGACCCGGCGTCGGCGGCCCAACACTCGCTCCGCGCCCCTGTGACCGACGAGAACTTCTACTTCGTCATGGCAGACAGGTTCAGCAACGGCAGCACCGCCAATGACCAGGGAGGCCTGGGCTCCGACCCCATGGTGTCCGGCTTCGACCCCACCAAGAAGGGCTTTTACAACGGCGGCGACCTGGCCGGGCTCCGAAACAAGATCGACTACATCCAGGGCCTCGGCACCACGTCCATCTGGCTCACGCCAAGCTTCAAGAACAAGGCGGTACAGCCAGAGGACAAATCGGCCGGCTACCACGGCTACTGGGTCACCGACTTTACCCAAATCGATCCCCATTTGGGCACCAACGCCGAACTCAAGGCACTCATCGACGAAGCCCACGCCCGCGGAATGAAGGTCTACTTCGACATCATCACCAACCACACGGCGGACGTCATCGGCTACGGCGACAAGAATGAACGGAAAGGCTACGTCCCCAAGGACGCCGTCCCCTACAAAACTGCCGACGGGCAGACCTTCGATGACCGCGACTACGCGGGGACGGACGCCTTCCCGAAACTGGATGCAGCCACCTCATTCCCTTACAAACCGGTCTTGGAACCCGGCGAAGAGGACCTCAAGGTCCCGGCGTGGCTCAACGATCCCACGCTGTATCACAACAGGGGTGACACCACCTTCACCGGAGAGGACTCGTTCTACGGGGACTTCTTCGGCCTGGACGACCTGTTCACGGAACACCCCACGGTGGTCACCGGCATGAAGGACATCTACAAGAACTGGATCCGCGACTTCGGGGTTGACGGTTTCCGGATCGACACCATGAAGCACGTTAATGACGAGTTCTGGCAGGACTTCGGTCCGGACGTGCTCAATTACGCCAAGGAACAGGGCAAGGACGAGTTCTTCATGTTCGGCGAGGTCTTCGACACCTCCAAGAGCTTCACCTCGCAGTTCACTACGAGGAACCGGATGCAGGCCGTCCTCGACTTCCCGTTCCAAGACGCAGCGCGGAACTTCGCATCCAAAGGCCGGGACGCCGGTACGCTGCAGGAATTCTTCGCAGGCGATGACTGGTACACCGACGCTGACTCAAACGCCTACCAACTCCCCACGTTCCTGGGCAACCATGACATGGGCCGCATCGGCAGCTTCATCGCTGCCGACAATCCCGGAGCGACGGACGCCGAGAAGGTGGCCCGCGACCGGCTTGCCCACGAACTCATGTACTTCTCCCGCGGCAACCCCGTGGTCTACTACGGGGACGAGCAGGGCTTCACGGGGCCGGGTGGAGACCAGGACGCCCGGCAAACGCTGTTCGCCAGCCAAGTGCCGGAATACCTGGACGACGATTTGCTGGGCACGGACGCCACCCACGCCACGGACAACTTCAACACTGCCCATCCGCTCTACACCGGGATCAGTGAACTGGCCGCCCTCACCAAGGAACATCCCACCTTGCGGAACGGCGCCCAGCAAGGCCGCTACGCCTCCGACGGCCCCGGCATCTACGCTTTCTCCCGTACCGATGCCAAGGACCAGCGCGAATACGTGGTGGCACTGAACAACAGCGGGCAGCCCCAGACCGCCGAAGTTCCCACCTACATCGCCAAGCGAAACTACACCCGCATCTACGGCGACGCACCAGCCAAAGCCAAGACCTCCGACGCCGGCACCCTGACGGTCACCGTGCCGCCGCTTTCAACAGTGGTCTACCAGTCCTCCGGCCGCATCCCGCACTCCAAGTCCGCTCCCGCCGTCGTCCTGCAACAACCGGCGCCGGCAGCCGGCGACAACGGGCGGCTCCAGGTGACGGCCGACGTCGGCGGTACTTCGTTCTACGAGGTCACCTTCGAGGCGAAGCAGGCGGGCGGAAACTGGACCCCGATCGGCACGGACGACGCCGCGCCGTACCAGGTGTTCCACGACGTCGCCGCCTTGGACGCCGGGACCTCCGTAGAGTACCGCGCCACAGTGCTCGATAACGGCGGGCATACCTCCACCAGCCAGGCACGCAATGCAAGCGTTCCCGCCCCGGTCCTGACACTGCAGAAGCCCGCAGAGGGCAGCAACGTCCAAGGCGCAGTCGAGCTCAGCGCCACAGCCGATCCCGAAAAGTCCAGCAACGTGGTGTCCTTCCAGCGGAGCGTCAGCGGCGGAGAATGGACGGCCGTGGGAACTGACGATTCCTCCCCCGTGTACTCGGCCACCGATGACATCTCCGCCCTGGCCGACGGCACCACGGTGCAGTACCGCGCCCTCATGTCCGGGCCCGGGTTCAGCGTTGCCAGCGGGACCCGGACGGTCACTGTGGGTGAGGCGCCGCAGCCGGATTCGGTGGCGGTGGCCGGATCACTGAACAAGGCGATGGGCTGCGCGGCGGACTGGGACCCTGCCTGCGCCCAGGCGCAGCTGGTCCTGGACCCGGCGGACCGGATCTGGCGGTTGACCGCGGACTTGCCGGCCGGCACCTACGAGTACAAGGCGGCCCTCAACGGCAACTGGGATGCGAACTACGGTGCCGACGGCCAACCTGCAGGACAGAACATCATCCTGGACCACCCGGGCGGCCCGGTCACCTTCCGCTACGACAACAGCACACACCTGCTGAGCGCCACCTATGCCGCGCAGCAGCCCGGGGCCGTTGCCGCCGCAGGCAGCATGGACAGGGAACTCGGCTGCACAGCGGACTGGGATCCCGCGTGCGACCAGGCTCAGCTCACCCTGGACCCTGCCAGCCTCATCTGGAAACTGACCTTTCCGGACCTCCCGGCCGGCAGCTACGAGTTCAAAGCCGCCCTGGACCGATCCTGGAACGTGAGCTACGGGGCCGGCGGAGCTTCCCCCGGCGCCAACATCGCGTTGGAGCACGACGGCGGCCCGGTCACCTTCCGGTACGACCACTTCACCCACGTGATCACCGCCGGATAGCGGGGCTGACCTACCTGTCGGCCGGGTGGCCGAGGATGCCGAGCAGCCGCCGGATGGCATCCTCGGCCGTGGGCGGCGGGCCGAAGACGGCCCGCTGCCGGGTGGTGTTTGCGACGTAACGGCCGGTCTGGAACCAGCCCATCATGGACGCCATGTCCGGCACCGTCGGGTTCACCCGTCCCAGCACCACTCCGGCCGTCTTCAGCACCCTCAAGGGCACTGAGCGAACCCCTATCCTCGATCCGCTGAGCCGGCCCATCATGTCCGCCACGTCCTTCATGCGGACCGGCCGGTCCCAGCCGATGTCGATCCGTTCCCCGTCGACCCCCGGAGTATCTACGGCATCTGCCAGGTGACCGGCAAGGTCAGGGGTGAGCACAAAGGTCAGCGGAACGTTGGGCGAACCAAACCACATCAGTTTGCCTTTGGTCACCGGGTCACCGCCGAAGCGCGTGACCTGGTCCAGGAAGGCGCCCGGCCGCAGCGCAACGAACGGTACGCCGAGCCCTTCCAGCTTGTCCTCCATGAGCTTCTTGTGCCAGAAGTGCGGCACCTGCGGGGTTTCGTCGCAGGTCAGGATGCTGGTGAGGACAAAGCGCCGGACACCTGCCCGGGCGGCCGCTTCCGCAAGGTTCGCGTTGCCCGTGGTGTCGGTTGCGGGGCTGTCGCCCTTGCGGTGCTTTGTGTAGCCGGCAGCTGTGGTGATCACGGCGTCAGCCCCCGCCATGGCCTGGTCCAGGGATTTGGGGTCCATCATGTCGCCCCGGGCAATCTGCACTCCCCGGGCTTCGAGCCGCGATGCATCCGATCCGGGCCGCACCAGGGCGCGGACTTCCTTACCCCGGTCCAGCAGCGCGGTGACCACCTGGCCGCCGAGCATGCCGGTACCTCCGACGAACAAATGGGCCCACGCCCGCCGGGTTCCCTGGCCGAGCTTGCGAGGCTAGGGGGCGGGTGGGGATCGCGTTCTCCTCACCATTGACTAGCCGTGCAGGGCCTCCTCCACCGCCGCGAGCAGCGAGTTGAACCGCGCGTTGGCGGGGAGGTCGTCAAGGAACACCGGCTTACCGTCCGGGCCGGCCAGCGGCACTTGCCAGTTCGGGTAGAGCTCCTCGGTGGTTCCGGGCTGGTTCTGCACCCGCCGCTCCCCCACCGCATCCACCAGCGCCACGCCCAGCAGTACGGACGGCGTCTGGCTCAGCAGCAGGTGCAGGGCCTCGATGGTCTGCTCCTCCGCGTCACCGCCGGCTCCGGGCAGGTAACCGCGTTCGCGGAGCAGCGCGAACATCTTTTCCAGGGACGCGTTGTGCTGCGTACGCTCTTCGGCCTCGGACCGTTCCAGCAGACCCAAGTGGCTGCGCAACGCCACGTGGTCCCCGGCGAGGTAACCGGCGGTGGGCGGAAGATCGTGGGTGTTGACGCTGGAAAGCGCCTGCGTACGGTACTTTTCGGGCGCAAGGGGAGAATCGCCGTCGTACTCAAACCAAAGAATGGATGTACCCAGAATGCCGCGCGCGGCAAGGTAGTCCCGCACCCACGGTTCGAAGGTGCCCAGGTCCTCGCCAATCACCACGGCCCCTGCCCGGTGCGCTTCCAGGGCCAGGATGCCGATCAGTGCCTCATGGTCGTACTTCACGTAGGCGCCGTCACCGGGGGCGTTGCCGCTGGGGATCCACCACAGCCGGAACAGTCCCAGGATGTGGTCCACCCGGATGCCGCCGGCATGCCGAAGCACGGTGGCCAGCATGTTACGGAACGGCTGGTAACCCGCTTCGGCCAGCCGGACCGGATGCCACGGCGGCTGGCCCCAGTCCTGGCCCTGCTGGTTGTACATGTCCGGCGGCGCTCCAACACTGGTGGCGGGGGTGAGGACGCCCTTCAGCGTCCACGCGTCGGCGCTGCTGTGGTCCACGCCGACTGCGAGGTCATGCACCACGCCCAGCCGCATCCCCGAACGCAGCGCTGCCTGCTGCGCGTTCTCCAGCTGCTCGTCGCAGATCCACTGCAGCCACCGATGGAAGCCAATCCGGTCCTCAAGCCTTCCCCGCAGCGCCTGCGCCTCCTGCGAATCCAGGGAGAACGCGGGGTCGGTCCACATGGGGTCGTCCGGCGCAGCGTCCTCGCGGATGGCTGACCAGAGGGCAAAGTCATCCAGGCCGCTGCCGGAAATGCGGCAGAACTCGTCGAAGGCCGCCTGCCGGGACGGTGACCGGCGCGTGTGGTACAGCAGTTCCAGGGCCTGCAGTTTCGCGGCGTAGACCGCGTCCCGGTCCAGCCGTTCGGCGTCCTTGTTGAGCCCTGCCACTTCCTCGCGCAGCTTCTCCAGCGCGGCGCGCTTGCGGGGGCGCAGGTAGGCAAGCTCCGGAATGGCCTCGATCCGGATATAGATCGGGTTGAAGAACCGCCGGGTGGACGGCGAATACGGTGAGGGCTGCACCGGCGGAACCGGTTCTGCGGCGTGCAGGGGGTTGACGAGCACGTAATCGGCGCCGCGGGCTCCACTGAGTGCGGCGAGGTCGGCAAGGTCGGAGAAATCCCCGATCCCCCAGGAACGCTTCGAACGCACGGAGTACAGCTGGGTGGCGAGCCCCCAGCCACGCCGCTCCTCAAGGTCCCGGGCGGTATCCAGCCGGGCCGGCGTCACCACGAGGGTTGCGGTGGCGGTGACGCTCCCGGCTTCCGCGTGCAACGTGTGCCAGCCGAGCGGCAGGTCCTGCGGCAGGGCGAAGGTGGCCCGGCCCATTGCCACACCGTCCACGTCCCGCGGCTGCACCCACACGTCCTGCTGGGCCGCGTCCACGCTCCCGGCACCGCCTTCAAGGCTGATGCGGAGGCTCACCGGGGCGCCGTCGGGGATGTGGACCGGTACCTGGGCCGGCTCGCCCTGCTGGATCACGACGGCGGGAGGCAGCGTCTTGCGCCAGGGCGCCAGTTCCGCTTCGGCCAGCCCGGCCCGGATTTGTTCATCGGTATGGGCCGGCACGCCCAAAGCGCCCAGGACCTTCCTCAGGGTCTCCGGGGAAACTGCGTGCGGCAACCCGTCCCAGCCCTGGAAGGAAGTGCCCACCCCATGGGCGTCCGCGAGCTGCTGCAGCAGGTGGGCATTCACGGCCGGTGGTTCCGCGGGCGCGTTCCGCCGTATTACGTGTTGCTGGTCTGATGCCGTCATGCGTGTCCGCCTCGTCTGGTGTGATGGGCCTGAACTTACGTGCTGCATGTTGCACCGGGCGTTTGCACCCCCGCGCACAACCGTTGATTCAGATTATTGCAGTGCTGCCGCGGGACGAAACTGCGGACCGGAACCGGCCTGCCCGCCACAAAACGTCACGCCCGCTTCCCTGCGTTACCTCCCGCGTCGAAAAGAGAAGGAACAAGGCGGGATTCCGCCGGGTGGAAGTGAATCTGTGTAGCCTCGTGACGACCGGCGGCACGTATAAATCACTCGACGACGCGCCGGGACCAGGCAGACAGCAACAGGCATTCAGGCATATACGCAACTGGCACGCAGCCAACAGGAGGGAACCGGGGATGAGCCTCAGCGAACTGAGGGTGTTCGGACGTTCGGGCACCCCAATCAGCCAACTCACCCTTGGCACCATGAACTTCGGCGAAGGCGCCGGCGGTCCGCACGGGGCCCCCACCGGCGCGGACGAAAGCATCCGCATCATCCACGCCGCCCTTGACTCGGGCATCACCGCCATCGACACGGCTGACGTCTACTCCCAAGGCGAATCCGAGCAGGTAGTGGGGCGGGCCCTGCGCGGCAGGCGCGACGACGTTTTCCTGGCCACCAAGTTCCACGGCCAGATGAGCGCCAACCCGGCCCACTCCGGTAACTCCCGCCGCTGGATCACCCAAGCCGTGGAGGGCAGCCTGCGCAGGCTGCAGACGGACCGGATCGACCTCTACCAGGCGCACCGGCCGGACTACAACACCGATGTGCTGGAAACCATCACCACGCTCAACGACCTGATCCGGCAGGGCAAGATCCTGTATTACGGCACGTCCGTCTTTACACCGGCGCAGCTGGTGGAGGCCCAGTGGCTGGCCAACACCAACCACCTCATTCCTCCGCTGGGCAACCAGGTGCCGTATTCCATGCTGGTCCGCGGGAATGAACGCGATGTCCTGCCCATCGCCCAGCAGTACGGGCTCGGTGTCCTGGCCTACGGTCCGCTGGCGGGCGGATGGCTCTCCGGAAGCTTCACCTTCGAGGCCGGCAAGGCCCCCACCCGGGTGCACTCACTCCCGGGCCGGTATGACATTTCGGGGCCCGCCAGCGAGCGCAAGCTCCTTGCCGCGGATGCGCTGGCCCGGCTGGCGGACAAGCTGGAACTTTCGCTGGTGGACCTGTCCATCGGGTTCGCCCTGACCCACCCGGCCATCAGCAGCGTGATCATCGGGCCCCGCAATGAGGAGCATCTCCAGGCCTATCTCGGCGCGGCGGATGTCCGGCTCAGCGAGCCGGTCCTGGACGCCATCGACGACCTTGTGCCGCCGGGCACCAACTTCGTGGAGCGGGACGCGGGAGCCATCGTTCCGTCCATCGAGTTCGCAGAATTACGACGACGGTAGGCGGCTTTCCGGTGTAGCGCCGATTTCGCCTTGGGTGCGCCGGGGGTGCGCCGACGGTGCGCCGACCGCGCGGGCCGCGGTCCCGCCGTCGTGCGCTGCCCTAAACCGGTGCTGAGGCGCGTGCCTGGAACGCGTCCTGAGCCGCGTGCCAAACCGGTGCCCTAACCCCGCTTCGCGGGCCTGCCTATCATGGCTTGGATGAAGGCGCTATTCACTGTTGGGCACGGCACCGCCGCGCAGGAGGACTTCGCCGCGCTGCTGGCATCAGCGGGCGTGACCTCCCTGGTGGACGTGCGGATCGGCCCGGGCAGCCGCAAGCACCCGCAGTTCGGCAAGGACCTGATGTCCACGTGGCTGCCCGACGCGGGGATCAGCTACCGCTGGGAGCGGCGGCTGGGCGGATTCCGCAAGCTGCCTCCGGATTCCCCCGACACCGCCCTGCGCAACGACTCCTTCCGCGCCTACGCCGCCTACATGCGGTCGCCTGATTTCGGGGCCGCCGTCGGCGAGCTGCTGGCTGCGGCGCAGGACGAACAGACTGCGATCATGTGCAGCGAAACCGTGTGGTGGCGCTGCCACCGCCGCCTCATCGCCGATTACTGCGTCCTGCTTGCCGGACGGCCCGTGGAACACCTGATGCCACCCGCCAAGCTGACGCCGCACGTGCCCACCCGCGGTGTCCGGATCGGTACAGGCTCGCTGGTTTACGACGTCCCCGGCACGGAGTAACCCGGGATTGTGGCGGTGGGCAACGCGAACCCTTGACTCGATGGTGGAAGGCTCTTAGCGTCATAAGCGATACCCGCGTCTCATGGAACCCAGGGGCATCCGATGCCAATGTCCGAAGAGGAGCGGAGGCTGCTCAAGGAGCTGGAGCTCGGACTGATCGCCGACGATCCCCATCTGGCCATGGAGCTGCTCTCCGGTTACCCGTCCCGCCGCATTCCGCCGGGCCTCGTGCCTGGCTGTCTGGTGTGCCTGCTCGCTTTCGCGATCGTCGCCGCAGGCATTGGCAGCCAGGAGCTGGCCGCCGTGGTGGTGGGCGCTATGCTGCTGGTGCTGGGTGGCTGCCTCCTGCTGAACCGTCCGGCCACCGGGCGCGGCACGCAGCGTGGCAAGGCTACCGGCTGACTTTCCGCGGCAGGGCTGCCGGCTGATGTCCTGGTGGCCGGGTTACGGCTGACGTTCCTGTGGCGGTCAACCGGCTACCGTCTCCGGGACCGGGCAACCGGCTGCCGTTCTCGCTACAGGGCTACCGGCTGACGTACCCGGGGCCGGGCTACCGGCTGATGTCCTGGTGGCCGGGTTACCGGCTGATGTCCTGGTGGCCGACGCTTGCAGGCTGAGTCCCTGCGGCCTCCGGCGCTGACGGCATGGTTTCCGCCGGGGCGGCAGGCAGCCGGGTGCGCTGGGTCCGCGGCGTCAGGATGAAGAGGCTGCCGAGGACGACGGCGGCGCCAAGCCAGCCAAGTGCCGGGAGCCGCTCCCCCACTACCAGGACGGCCAGGACAGCTGCCACTACCGTTTCCAGCAGCGAGATGCTGGTGGCCGTGCTGGCCCGGACCCGCGCCAGGCCCCAGCCGAACAGGATGTAGCCGGCAAACATCGGTACCAACGCCATGTAAGCGCCCACCGAGAAGTTGGTCCAGGAGTCCAGCAGCGGTGCACCCGTGACGGCCAGGACGGGCATCAGCAACAGCCCGCCCAGCCCGAAGATGCTGCCCATCGCCGCCCGGGACGGGATGCCACCGCCGATGAGCCGGTGCGCCGCCCACGAGTAGAGGGCATACGTGCCGCCGGCCAGCAGGCCCAGGAAAATTCCAGCCGTGGAATCCCAGGCCTCGCCGTCTGTACCGGCGGCGGTCCCGGGACTGTGGCCGGCGAACGAGAGCAGCGCCGCTCCGCCCACGCCAAGGAACGCACCAATGATCCAGCGTCGGGTCAGCGGCTTCCGGTCGGTAAACCGTTCGATCAGGGCCGCAGCTACGGGCGCCGAGCCGATGGAAACCACAGTTCCCACGGCCACTCCGGACAGGTGCATGGAACTGTAGAACGCCAGGGGATATACGGCCACCGCGGCCGCTCCGACTGCCACAAGCCGCCACCGCCGCAGGATGCCGGACCCCTGCCGCCTGATGGCCCGGGCCGCGGACATCGCCTGGAGCAGCCCGCCCACCCCCATCGCCACGGCGCCGATGGCCAACGGGCTCACCCCGGGGGCGAGCGTGGCGGCTGTCCCGGTGGTGCCCCACAGGATCGAAGCCGCGACGACGAACAGGGCACCCCAGAGCGGCGCGTTGCCGTGCCCGGCATGCACAGCGACGCCTGAAGCGGGGCTGCCTGTCCCTGGGGAATCTGTCCCCGTGCTCACGGTTGTGGGGCTCCCGATGCCGTGCATCCGGGTTGCAGGGGTGCTTTTCCCAGGGAATCCAGCTGCGCCGTTGTCTGGCCGGTGGCTGCCTGTCACAGTCCTGCCAGCATCTGTTGAGCAATGCGTTTGGCGTCCCGGAGGCTGGCGTCGTTGCCTTCGAGGCCGGCCCTCGCCATCGCCCCCTCGAGGAGGAAGGAGAGGTGCTGCGCGAGCACCGCAGCCCGTTCAGCCTGATCCGAGGAATCGGCGGGCTCAGGACGGTGCTCCGCGAGCCCTGGAGTCCGTTCAGCACGGGCAGAAAACGCGGCGGCCGCGGAACGACCGGCCAGGTGGTCAGCCAAATGCGTGGCCAGCAGGTGCTCCACCTCTTCCTTATGCTGCCGGACCGCCAGCCGCCCGGGATGGCCGACGGGCAGTTCGGCCGCCGCATTCAGCAGGCCGCAGCCGCGGAAGCCGTGCTCGTAAGCGAAGTTGGCGTGGTCCAGGTAGGCGTCGAACACGGCGAGGACCCGTTCGGCAGGGGTGGCGGCAATTGCCACCCGGGCGCGGTACAGTTCCAGCCATTCCTCATGGCGGGCTTCGAGGTAGGCGGCCACCAGATCGGCTTTGGACGCGAAGTTGTTATAGAGGCTTTTCTTCGCGACGCCGGCCGCGGTTGTGATGGTGTCGATCCCCGTGGCCCCCACGCCCTGGGCATAGAACAGCCGGGCGGCGGCCTCAAGCAGCAGCTGCCGGGCCGGCCGACGGGCGGGCAGCTGCGCAGAGGAAGCGGAAGCGGAAGCAGCAGCGGACAGCATCGCGGCCGACGAAGCAGCAGGCAGGGCTGCAGCGGAGGGGGCTGATGCGTCGGCGGGCATGGTGCGGCTCCTTGGGTAGGTAGACCAGTCTACATACCCAAGGAGGGGTTGCACCAGATCCGCTGGCTATGCCGCGACCGAGCCCGCGCGTGACCGCAGCTGGAGCACCACAGCGTCCACGAGGGCGCCGGGGTCCAGCGTGATATCGCCGACGACATGCGCCTCATCAGGTTCAAGGGCTTCAAGAGTTGCCAGCTGCGACTCGAGCAGGGTGCGGGGCATGAACTCGTGGGCCCGGGCTTCCATGCGCGCGGCGATGGTTGCACGCTGCCGGAGAGGTGCACGAAAACGACGTCCGGTGCGGCCGCCCGCAGAAGGTCCCGGTAGCTGCGCTTCAGCGCGGAACAGGCGACGATGGGTGCAACCGGTGTGCCGCCGTCGTGGTTTCCCGTGGTCCTGGCGCCATGCCCTGCGGGTCCCGTCTCTGCAAGATCCTGCGCAGCCAGATCCGTCCCTGCAAGATCCTGCCCGGCCAGCAACTGGCCGATGCGGGCGAGCCAGGGCCCCCTGTCGGCGTCAGTGAGCGGGATGCCCGCGGCCATCTTCTCCTTGTTGGCGGCGGGGTGGTAATCATCGCCGTCCAGGAAGGTGACGCCGAGGCGCCCGGCCAGCAGGGCACCCACTGTCGACTTGCCGCACCCGGACACACCCATCACCACCAGCGGCGGAACCGGCGTGGTCACTGCCCGCCTGCCGCCTGCGCGGAACCGCCGCCGTTGAAGCTCAGCAGGACCTTGCCGGAGCTGGTGGAGTCCTTGGCGACCTCGAACGCATGCAGGGCCTCGGACAGCGGGAACTCGTGGGTGATGACGGGCTCGATGTGCAGGCTGCCGTCGGCCAGCGCGGCGATGACCTCGTCGATCTCGTCGTTGAAGCGGAATGAGCCCTTCAAATCCAGCTCGCGGGTGATAGCCAGCGAGATGGGGACCGGCTGCATCCCGGTTGGCAGCAGCCCCACCATCACCACGGTGCCGCCGCGGACCGCGCCGCGGATGGCCGAGGCGAGGCCGTGGTGGTTGCCGGAGGACTCGATCACCACGTCCGCTTCGACGGCCTCAATGGCAGCCGTGTCCGCGGCGTTGATGACCTGGTCCGCGCCGGCGGCGGTGGCAATCTCCAGCGGTTTGGGGTGCAGGTCCACCGCGGTGATGTGCGCGGCGCCGGCCCGCTTGAGCACGGCGACGGCCAGCGCGCCGATGGGTCCGGAGCCGATCACCAGGGCCGTCTTGCCGCGGACATCTCCGGCCCGGGACACGGCGTGCCAGGCGACGGACGCGGGTTCGATCAGGGCTGCCGTGCGCAGGTCGATACCCTCGGGCAGGGGCCGCAGCATCCGCACGGGAAGGTTGACGTAGCGGCTGAACGCGCCGTCCGTGTGCGGGTAGCGGGCCGCACTGCCCAGGTAGGTGCAGCCGGGCGAGAGGTTGGGCCGGTCGGCAGGGTACTTCGCCGCGCCGGGTCCGGGGGTGGCCGGGTGGACGGCGACGGCGGTCCCCTTCTGCGGTCCTTCACCGTTGGCCGCGGCGCGGACCACCACGCCGGAAATCTCGTGGCCCAGGACCAGCGGGTCCTTCAGGATGGACTCCCCCGCCGCGCCGTGCAGCCAGTAGTGGAGGTCCGAGCCGCAGATGCCACCGTACAGCACCTCCACCACGGCCTGGTCTTCGGCCGGGTCGGCCAGCGGCACGTCATCGATGCGCAGGTCGCCCGCGGCGTGGGCCACCAGGGCCGGGCCGGAGGCGGGCAGCTTTTCAGCCGCAGTGTCCTGGAAAGTGTTCCCTGGCATCAGACCACCACCGTCATTCCACCGTCGATAAAGATTGTTTGGCCGTTCACGAAGTCGGATCCGCTGGAGGCAAGCCAGACCACCGGTCCTGCGAGGTCCTGCGGGGTGCCCCAGCGGTGGGCCGGTGTGCGGCCCAGGATCCAAGAGTTGAACTGCTCATCGTCCACCAGGTTCTGCGTCATCTCCGTGTGGATGTACCCGGGGGCGATGCCGTTAATCTGCAGTCCGGAGGCGGCCCACTCCGCCGTCATGGCGCGGGTCAGGTTCCGCAGGCCGCCTTTTGCCGCCACGTACGGGGCGATGGTGGGCCGGGCGAGATCTGTCTGGACCGAGCAGATGTTAACGATCTTGCCGCGGCCGCGCGGGATCATGTGCCGTGCCGCTTCCCGGCCCACCAGGAACGCGCTGGTGAGGTCGGTGGAGATCACCCGCTCCCAGTCGGCAACGTCCAGGTCCAGCATGGGCACTCGGTGCTGGATGCCGGCGTTGTTGACCAGGATGTCCAGCGGGCCCACGTTCTCCTCGATCCAGGCGATGCTGCGGGCGGCGGCGTCGCCGTCGGTGACGTCGAAGGCGATGCTGGTGATGCGCCCGGGCGGGAAGTCGGCGGCGAGCGCCGTTTCGGCTTCCTTGAGCCGCTCCGGGTTGACGCCGTTGAGCACCACTGTGGCACCGGCGTCGGCCAGTGCCCGGGCGAGTGAGGAACCGATGCCGCGGCTGGAGCCGGTGACCAGGGCAACGCGGCCGGTCAGGTCGAACAGTGCGCTCACGCGGACGCTCCCTGCTTGGAAGAGCCCGGCTGGGAAGGGACCTGCTGGAACGGCCCCTGCTGCACGAGGTTCGCAGGGGTTTCGCCGGAGGCGAGCGCTTCGAGCTGGCGCTTCAGGAGCTTGAGGATCCTGGGTTCGAACGCCGAGGCGTTGCCGCCCACGTGCGGGGTGATGAGGGCGTTGTCCGTGGACCACAGCGGGTGGCCCTGCGGCAGCGGCTCGGGGTCCACCACGTCCAGGGCGCACTGCAGCCGGCCGGAAACAACCTCGGCGGTGAGCGCGTCAGTGTCGATGACGGGGCCGCGGCCCACGTTGACCACCAGGGCGCCGTCGGGCAGGGCGGCCAGGACCCGTGCGTTGACCAGGTGGTGGGTGTGGTCGTCCAGCGGGAGGACCGACACCAGGATGTCGTGGTCCCGGGCGAGCGATTCCAGGTCAGTGGAGGAATGGACCTGGCCGTGCTCGTCCGTGCGGGCCGTGCTGCCCACGCGCGTGACGGTGACCTCGAAGGGTTGCAGCCGGCGGGCCAGTTCCTGGCCGATGCCGCCGATGCCCAGCAGCAGGACGCGCCGGTCCGCCAGGGACTGGCGGCGCTGCGGTGCCCAGTTTTCGGCCTGCTGGTCGCGGACGGCCTGGTCGATGCCGCGCAGCTTGGCGAGGATGAGGCCCACCGCCAGTTCCGCCGTGGCAGCGGCGTGTACACCCGAGGCGTTTGCCACCGCGGCGCCGGGCCCTGCTGCCTCGCGGACGCCGTCGAACCCGGTGGACTGGGTCTGCACGAACTTCAGGTCCTGCACCTTGTCCAGGTTCCCCAGGACGGCCCCGGCGTTGATGTACGGAAGGATGACGCCGTCAATGCTGCCGTGGGCCGCGTCGGGTTCGCCCTGCATGTCCCACACCACGCCCCTGAGTCCTTCGGGAAGCGGGGAAAGGTCAGCCAGGAGCTGGGGTTCGGGGAAACTGACGGTACGTATCAACTGCATCGGTGCGGCCTATCGGGTTGGCGGGCTGGATATTCGGCTGCCCGGGTCCCGGGCAGTGCGGAGTGGCTGTTCGTCAGTCCTCGCGGCGGTCAAAGGTGAGGCCGCCGGGAACCTGGAACGTGGGCATGAGTTCAAGCATGCCAACATTCACGTGGCGCGGGGTTTCGATGGCGTAATCAAGCGCATTAACAATGTCGTCAGTGGTCAGCGACTCGTAACCCTCGTAGTACGTCTTCCAGGCTTCTTCCATGGCTTCGGGACTGCCGCCCATGTTCCGGCCGAAGATCTCGGTTTCCACGCGGCCGGGGCAGATTTCGGTGACCCGGATGCGCTTGCCCACGGTGTCGTTGCGGAGCTGGCGGGAGATCTGGTGCACGGCGGCCTTGGTGGCGTGGTAGACCGTGTGGCCGTAGAAATTGTAGGTTCCGGCGATCGAGCTGATGTTGACGATGTGGCCGAGGTCGCGCTCCACCATGCCCGGCAGGACCAGCCGGGTCAGCTGCAGCAGCCCGCGGAGGTTGACGTCCACCAGTTCATCGATGTCCTCTTCGGAGGAGTCCAGGATGTTGCCCGGGCGGGAGACGCCGGCGCAGTTGACCAGGACGTCCACGTTCAGTTCGCGGACGACGGCGGCCAAAGCGGCTGTGTCGGTCAGGTCCACCACGTGCGGGACTGCTCCGGTCCGGTCCGCCAGTTCAGCGAGGCGTTCTTCATTGCGGGCCACTGCGTGGACGGTGAGGCCGCGCTTGGTGAGGCGTTCGGTGATGGCGGCGCCCATGCCGGTGGAGGCTCCGGTGACGAGGGCGGTGGTGTAGTCAGAAAAAGACATGTGGTTCTCCAGGTGTGGGGAATGGGAGTGCTCCTGCGCCCGGCAGCGGGGCCGGACGCAGGAGCCTGTGGGTCAGGGGTGCTTACGCATCCCGCAGCGGTTCGTGGGCACGGTCCTTGACGGTGCTGACCGCCGCGAGGGTGCCGAGTGCCGTGATGACTGCGTAGAAGGCGGGCATGTAGATGTTGTTGGTTTCCGCGATCAGCCAGGTCATCAGCAGCGGAGCGGTTCCGCCGAAGAGTGCCGAGGAGATGTTGTAGCCCACGCCGTAGGCGGAGTAGCGGACGCGGGTGGGGAACAGTTCCACGAGCAGGATGTGGATGACTGCCGTGTGGCCCGCGAAGACGACCGCCATGATGCAGGCACCGAGGATGGCCAGGCCCATCTGGCCGGTGGCGATCAGGGCGTAGGACGGGATGCCCAGGACGGCCATGGCGATAGCCGAACCGGCAATGACCTTCTTGCGGCCCAAACGGTCGGAGAGGGCACCCATGAACGGGATGGCGATGCAGATGACCACCAGGCTGCAGGCGGTGACCAGCAGCGCCTCACCGATGGTGAAGTTCAGCTGCTTGCCCTTGAGGAACGTGGGCATGTAGGAGAACAGGACGTAGTAGCCGGAACCGTTCATCAGCGGAATGAACAGCGCCAGGAGCATGGCGCGGCGGTGCACCGGGCTGGCCAGGGCTTCCTTGAGCGGGTTCTTGGAAAGGCCGCCCTCTTCCTTCAGCTTCTGGAAATTGGGGGTGTCGCTGATGGCCTTGCGGATGTACCAGCCGATGATGCCCATGGGGATGGCCACCAGGAACGGAATACGCCATGCGAAGGAACCGAAGCCGCCGCCCTCGATGGCTGCCTGGGTGAGCCAAGGGGACATGGAGAACGCAACCATGGTGCCGGTCAGCAGTGCTGCGAAGGAGGCGATCTGGGCGTAGGAGGTGATCACGCCGCGCTTACCCTCAGGGGCGTGCTCGGCGAGGAAGGTCATGGCGCCGGCAGCTTCGCCGCCCACGGAGAAGCCCTGGACCAGGCGGAGGAGGACCAGCAGGATGGGCGCGGCAATTCCGATGGCTGCATACGGCGGCAGCAGGCCGATGCCGGCGGTGGCAATGCTGATCAGCATGATGACGAAGACCAGCAGTTTCTGCCTGCCGATCCGGTCACCCAGGTAGCCGCAGACGATGGCGCCGAGGGGCCGGACGAAGAAGGACACCGCGTAGCCCGCGAAGACGAACAGCAGGGCGTTGTCCGGGTTGCCCGGAGCCAGGAAGACCAGGGCCAGGGTGCCGGCCATGAAGGCAAAAATGCCGTTGTCATACAGTTCCACGAAGATGCCCACGCATCCGGCGGTGACAACCTTGCGTGTCTGCTTCGCAGTCAGACGGTCATGCTGCGGTGCTACCGCATTCGTTGATGTTGACATCTTGTTTTCCTTTGTGGGTTTGGGAAAAGCATTCACGGGATTCAGCTTCCTGACGCTGGGCTGAGTTCGTGCCAGCGCTCGCCGGCTCCGATGCCGAGGAGTCCGAAGACCGTTTGGATGGTGCTCCGCAGCCTGTCCAGTTCCAGGCAGGCTGCCCTGTGGGTGGCCGTTGCATCAGCAACGGTTGTCTTTCGAAAGGTGATGGTGTGTCCGGGCCTGGCCTGCGCCAGGGCGTCCAGGGAGCGGCTGGTGACCACTGCCAGGACCGGATAACCTGCCGTCACGCCGCGTCCCCGGTGCAGGACCAGCAGTTCCTCCCGGGACGGGACCTCGATGGCCCCCACCGGGACGCCGCGGGACAGTACTTCGGAGGTGAGCTGGCGTTCGGGCAGTGCGCCGCCGAGCCGGAGGCCGATGTGGTTGCTCCTGGGGCTGACGGTGTACTGCGAGGTGAAAAGCAGGTCTGCGGTGTCGCCGAACTCCGCCACATCCGGACCGTCGGTGACGTCGATGACCGGGTGGGTGGTGAAGTCCGGTTTGGTCAGGCCCAGCCGGAACAGGGGCAGGCCGTAATGCGGCTGGGTGATGGGGGCGGTGCTCTTTTGCGTGGCGAGTTCGGTTCCCTCAATGAGTTTGAGGCCGAAGCCCACCACCGTGTCCGGGGCGCAGCTGCCCAGCAGGGTGGGCACCGTGAACGATCCGTGGACGGCGATGTAGGCCCGGAGCCCGGTACGGATTCCACGGACTGCCACTGTTTCGCCGGCCCGGACCGAGACCGGCTCCCACTGCGGGCAGTCGCGGCCGCCCACGGTGAGGTCCAGCGGTGCGCCGGTGACGGCGATCAGCAGGTCCGTGGTGGCGCGCATCCGAAAATCCAGTGCGGTGAGTTCCAGCAGCGGTTCGTTGTCCGTGTTCCCGGCCAGGATGTTGGCGGCCTTGGCCGAGAACTGGTCCAGGGCGCCGTTGACCGGGAGGCCAAAGCCAGGGCCCTTGGTGCGGCCGAGGTCGGTGACCACGGAGTGCCCGGGCTGCAGGATGACGAGGGATCCGGTCATGGCCGCGCCTCCAGGAACTGGCCGGCGAGGCTTTCGAAATCCCCTTCCGGGATGGCGTAGAAGCGCAGTTCGTCGCCCGGAACGTAGGGCACCAGCGGTTCACGGGTGGCGTCGAGGACGGTCAGCGGCGTCTGGCCGATGACACACCAGCCACCGGGTGCCGTGGCCGGGGCAATCACTGCCTGGCGTCCGGCCACGGAGACTGCCCCTGCCGGGACGGAGAGCCGTGGATCCTTGAGCCTCGGGACGGGGAACGGGAAGTCCGGCCCGTCCATCATGGGAGAGCCCGCGGGTGCTCCCAGGCAGCGGATGACGTAGGTCTTTTCGGTGTGCCGGGCAATGACGTCAGCGGCGTCCAGGCCCTGCTGTGCTGCCACGCGGTCCAGGTCCGGTCCGTAGCTGCCGCCGTACACCACCGGCACTTCGAAGCGGCGGGGTTCGCGGACGGTGGCGCCGGTGAAGTCCAGCTGGCGCATGGCGAGGAGCACGAAGGCCCGGACCTGCCGCGCGGAGGTGAGGTAGGGATCGAATTCCACCAGTACGGAGTCGTAGGTTGGCACGGCGCCGTGGACGCCGTCCACGCCGGCCGCCGCCAGCCACTCTGCCAGGGAGTGGACGGTGGCCCAGTCGGCCTCGGCGTTGCCGGAAGTTGCCACCACCCGGAGGGCAGCGTCACCCGACTCGTGGATTTCCAGTGCCGCGGGGGCGGCGATGGTTGGGGCCGGCATGGTCAGGAAACCTTCTGCTTCGCGGCGAGCACCTGCGCCAGCGGGGCCACGGTGACGCCGGCGGCGATCAGTTCGCTGCGGATCAGGCGGGCCAGTTCGACGGCGCCGGGGTTGTCCCCGTGCAGCAGGATGGTGTCTGCCTGGATGGCGAGGTCCCTGCCGGTCGCCGTGGTGATCAGGCCTTCGCAGACCATCCGGACCGTCCGTTCGACGATGGCTGCGGGGTCGTGGATGACGGCGCCGGGCTGGCTGCGGGGAACCAGGATGCCGTCCTCCTGGTAGGCGCGGTCGGCGATGCCCACGATGGCTACCTGCAGGCCACGGTCAGCTGCGGCGGTGGCCAGTTCGCCGTCCTGGGCGAGCACGATCAGGCGGGGGTCCACGCGGGCTGCGGCGTCGGCCACGGCCTCTGCGTAGTCGGCGCGGGTGGCTACGAGGTTGCCGAGGCGTCCGTGCGGTGCCAGGTGAGAGACGGATCCGCCGTGGTAGGCGGCGAAAGCGGTGAGGGCGCCGAGCTGGTACACGACGTCGTTGCGGACCTCGTCCGCGGTGAGGTCCATGGCGCGGCGGCCGAAGCCGCGGAGGTCCGGGAAGCTCGGGTGGGCACCGATGCCCACTCCCTTGCGGACGCATTCGGCAACGGTGGCGTTCATGATGTCCGGATCGCCGGCGTGGAATCCGCAGGCGATGTTGGCGCTGGACACGATATCCAGGAGGGCCTTGTCGTCGCCGATCGAGTAGGCACCAAAACCTTCACCAAGATCCGCTACGAGATCAACTGTGGGCATTGCGGGCCTTCCTCTGCTGCATGTTCGGGGATGTAAAAAAGTGTGACACCGGAGACTTGACTCACACAAAGACGTAATCGGTATCACGGGATAGGGGACGGTTATGACCCCCGCTTGCGGCGTTGTGGCCGACACCTGGAAATGTACTTATGGCGTGTTTCGGAAATGTAAAAACAATGCGGCCAAATGATGCCTCTGCGGTTTATGCAAAATGCATATGCCGTCATCGGAAGCCGCTATGACCGGAGCGGGGATAGAATGTTCTGGTCATTGGGAAGTCATCTGCAATTAACCTATGCCTGAGGCCGGGATCACACAAAGACGTAATGCCTGTCCCGCCATAGCGCCAACGTATGACCCCCTGCAGCACTGTGCCGTCCCCGCCGGAAAGAGGAACGCTATGGACACCCGCAAGCTGGCGTACTTCGTGAAGATCGTCGATTCCGGCAGCATCACCAAGGCAGCCGCCGCCCTCCATGTCGCCCAGCCGGCCCTGAGCCAGCAGGTTTCATCCCTGGAAACCGAGCTGAAGCAGCGGCTCCTGATCCGGAGCAAGCAGGGAGTGGAGCCCACCGCCGCGGGCCACACCCTCTACCGCCACTCCCAGACCATCCTGAGGCTGGTGGAGCAGGCACGGCTGGATGTGGCGGCATCCGGCGCTGCGCCGTCCGGCCGGGTTTCCATCGCGATCGCCCCTTACAGCATGGCGTCCAGCCTGACGCCGCGGATCATCAGCGAAGTGAACCGGCGCTACCCGGATATCGTGCTGCACCTGACGGAGATTTACGGCGGTGTACTTAGCGAGGCCATCAAGAACGGCCGGCTGGACATGGCCCTGATTTACGAGCCCGGGCCCATCCGGGGCGTGCAGTTCACCACCCTGATCGTCGAGGACCTGTACCTGATCGTCAACGGTGGCCGCGAGCTCCCGGTGGGGCCGGAGGCGGACACCATCGCCCTGGAGCAGGCCGCCACGCTGGGCCTCTTCCTGCCGGAGCAGATCCACACGCTGCGGCAGGTGGTGCAGGCCGGCATCGAGGGCAAGGGGCTCACGCTCCGGCTGGTGGGCGAAGTGGAATCGGTTCCATCGCTCACCCGGCTGCTGCGCAGCGACCTGGGGGCCACCATCCTGCCGAAGTCGGCGGCGGACGCCCTGTTCCATGAGGAGGACTTCCGGGTCCTGCGGATCGTGGATCCGGCACTGCAATGCAAGATCGCCCTGTGCACCCCGGACCATGAGCCGCTGTCCGAGGCCGGGTCCGCCGTGCTGCTGGTCCTGAAGGAAATGCTGCAGGAAATGCTCCGCAGCAAATACCCGCCGATTTCCGCCGAAAAGCCTGCCGCCTCGAATTAGCCATCATAAGGCGGCCTTATCAGGTCACGCTCCATTAGTCTTATCCATGGAATTGCGGGCGTTCTAGGATAAAAGCCATAAGGGTTCGCCAACGGCGTTTACCCGGCACAAATGATTCCTTGGAGCCCAGCCATGAAAAAGATCACCAGCCTGCAATACCGGAAGTCCTCGGACCGAAGGATCCAGCTCAAGGCGGGCACCGGCTCGCATTGCCCTACCAACGGGTTCTGGCGGCCTGAGGACGGGCCGGCGTCGGACCCTGTTTTTGTCTTTGAGGGAAGCATGATGCCGCCGGGTAAGCGTGGCTCCACCATGTGGTACCTGGATGACACCCAGGTTGGCCCGCCGGCGCACCTCCTCCCCGGCATGAACTGACAGTTTCACCACAGCAGAAGGGCCCGGAGTTCCGAAAGGAACCCCGGGCCCTGCTTTGTGGTTACAGCGCGGGTTCGAGTTCGGCGTCCTCCACCAGCAGGCCCTTGGCCTTGAGGACGTCCGTGAGCTTGCACAGCTCGATGGTGGTGCCGCCCTCCTTGTAGAGGCGGATGAGTTCGTCCTCGGCGTCAACGCGTGCCTGGGACAATGCGATGACTTCCTCGATCTCGTCCTTCCGGACCACCACGACGCCGTCGGCGTCGCCCAGCAGGACGTCGCCGGGGTAGACAATTTCGTCGCCGAAGACCAGCGGGTGGTTGATGGGGCCAATGGTTTCCTTGACGGTGCCCTTGATGCAGACGCTGCCGGAGAACACGGGCAGGCCGAGCTCGATCAGGTCCTTGGTGTCGCGCACGCCGGAATCGGTGACCATGGCGGCGACGCCCTTTGCCTTCATGGCGTTGCCCAGCACGTCGCCAAAGGTTCCGGCTTCCTCGAATTCACCGGCCGCCACCAGCACAACGTCGCCCTTCCGGGCGTAGTGGATGGCCACCTGCAGCATGAGGTTGTCCCGCGGCGCGCACACTACGGTGACGGCCGGGCCGCAGAAGGACATGCTGCGGTCAATCGGCTTGATCTTCGAGCTCAGCGCACCCTTGCGCCCCTGGGCTTCGTGGACCGTGGCGGAGGAGAACTTGGACAGTCGTTCGATGGCGTCCTCGGAGGGCTTGTCGAACTTGGTCTTGACGTGGATCACGGGATGGCTCCTAAAGGGGCTGGAAAGGGAGGTGTAGCAGCGGGCAGGTGCGGAACGTAGGGCTCAGGAGAGCGCCAGGACCGCTTTTTCGATGGCAGCGATGGATTCCTCGATCACAGGCAGTCCCGTGGCGTAGGAGATCCGGAAGTAGGGGCCCACGCCGTAGGCCGAGCCCTGGATGACAGCCACGGAGGCGGCGTCCAGCAGGTAGAGGGTGAAGTCCTCGTCGTTCGCGATAAGTTTCCCGTCCGGCGTGGTCTTGCCGATGACCCCGCCGCAGTTGACGTACGCGTAGAAGGCGCCTTCCGGCGTCGCGCATTTAAGGCCTTCGATGGCGTTGAGCCCGGCAACTGCCGCGTCCCGGCGTTCGCGGTACACGGCCACGCTTTCGCGGACGAAGGACTGGTCGCCGGTGAGTGCCGCGGCGGCGGCCGCCTGGCTGACGGACGACGGGCAGGAGGACATCTGGGACTGGAGCTTGTTGATGGCTGCCACCAGGGGCGCCGGCCCGCCGGCGTAGCCGAGCCGCCAGCCGGTCATGGCGTAGGCCTTGGAGACACCGTTGGTGACCAACACGCGGTCCTTGAGTTCCGGCGCCACGGCAACCAGGCTGGTGATCGGTTCCGCGCCGAAGTGGATTTCGTCGTAGATCTCGTCGGTGAGGACATGGACCGCGGGGTGCTCCTTGAGGACCGCGGCCAGGCCGGCAAGTTCGGAACGGGAGTAGACAGCCCCGGTGGGGTTGGACGGCGTGTTGAGGATGACCCACTTGGTGCGGTCCGTGAGGGCGGCTGCCAGCACCTCCGGAGTCAGCTTGAAGCCGGTGTCCTCGGAGCAGGGGACGATCACCGGTGTGCCCTCGTTGGCGAGCACCATGTCCGGGTAGGACACCCAGTAGGGGGCGGGAATGACCACTTCGTCACCTGCATCCAGGGTGGCCATGAAGGCGGTGAAGATGACCTGCTTGCCGCCGCCGCCGATGGTGATCTCGCCGGGCGTGTACTGCTGCCCGGTCTTGCGCTCGAGCGTCTGGAGAATGGCCTGCTGGAGTTCGGGCGTTCCGGTGACCGAGGTGTACTTGGTTTCGCCGCGGCCAATGGCGGCGACGGCGGCGTCCTTGATGTGCTGGGGGGTATCGAAATCCGGTTCACCCACCGTCAGGTCCAGGATCCGCCGGCCCTCGGCCTTGAGCTCCCGGACACGGGCCGCTGCGGCCACGCTGGGTGAGGTATTGATTCGGGTGACGCGTGACGCTGGCACGAATTCAGGCATGTTCTCTTCCGGGGCCTTCCACTGCGGACGGAGTGTGATTCATTCGAGCGTAGGGAAGGAACACCCCGCTTGGATAAGACCTAAAGTGCGTGGACGGATAAGCGGCCCTTATGACACCGCACCCAGAAGAATCCGCTATAACACCACGCCAAATTGGTATTCCCCGCCCGGCGGCGGGGCCGCGTAGCGTGGCAGGCTGGACATCCTCCTTCCCGCGCTCCGCGTCATGGCGTACGACGGCGGCCGCCGGCTTTCCGCCGTCCGCCTGGGGTTTGTCCTCCGCTACTTTCGTCCCAGGAGCCTTTTGGCAGCAAGGAGCCGGCCGTGTCCGCCCACCATGCCTTCCGTCCAACGGCCGCTGCCGCTGCGACTGCGACTGCGGCAGCCAATCACTCCGGCGGCTCCCCAGGGGGTGCATACAGGTACCGGGGAACACCGCAGCCGGACCCTGCCGCCGCCCGGGTTGGCGAGATCCGGGATCTCCTGGAGCAGCAGCGGCGGATGATTTCCCTCCGGTCCAGCCGGCTGCGTGCCCTGTTCTCCGAGCTCAACGAACGCGTGGCGCAGGCAGTCTGCGACGGCGTGAAGGTCACCGTCATCGCGCGGGCTGCGGGCGTGCCTGTCACCACGGTCCGCGGCATCGGGCTGGGCCGGGACGGGCTGTACCCCTCGGGCCTGCCCGCCGAGGACCAGTTGCGCACCATTGCCGGGATCGCGGACGAGGTGTCCTCCGTCGAAGCGGCGCGTGCCGCCGTCGAACGCCACCGCGTCCAGGTGCTGGCGGACGCGAGGAAGCAGCGCCTGCTGGATGATTACCAACTCGCCTCCGCGAGCGGCCTGAAGCACGACGAAATCCGCAAGATGACCAGGGGCGTGAACACCCGGCCGGAGGACTGACCGGCTGCGCCCGGCACCGGGGACGGATGGGAATATTGTGGCCCCGCCCCGGCGTTGTTGCCCTGTTCGGAAGAATCTGTCCAGAAGAATCAGTCGGGAACAATCCCGACGGAAGAACCTGTCCAGGCGATTCCGGATTTCAGCAGCCAGAGAGGAGAACGCATTAATGGCAGTTGATTACGACGCTCCCCGGGTGACGCCGGAAGACGAACCGAACGTAGCCATCGAGGAGCTGAAGGCCGATAAGCCGGGACGCCGGGAGGCCGCTCCCGATGTGGACGAGACGGACCTTGCGGACAGCTTCGAGCTCCCCGGAGCCGATCTGTCCCACGAGGAACTGCAGGTCCAGGTGGTCCCGGTCCAGGCGGATGAATTCACCTGCATGTCCTGCTTCCTGGTCCACCACCGCAGCCAGCTGGCACGGGAAAAGGACGGGAAGAAGTACTGCAGGGAATGCGAGTCCTGAGCGGTCATGCGGAGGCGGCTGACGGCCGCTTCCGCCCGGACCGGTTGGCCCGCCGATAACGGAAAGCCCTTTCCAAGGCTCGCCGGTCCTGATTGAATGAAGCACGCCACCCTTTCTTCAATCACACAGAACGGCTTTCACAGTGCGCATCAATGACAACGGGGCATGGTGCTGGTTCCAGGACGAACGCGCCCTCATCGATCCGGCCAACAACACCCTGCTGGTGGGTTCCGTCGCCGCTCCGGAAGGCCCAGGCGGCACTGACCGCGGCGGCAACATCGAGGTCTCAGTGCTTGACCCCGCCACGGGGCACAGCCAGGTCCACGTGCTGCACGAACGGCTGGAATCCGATGACCACAACGCCCCGGCGCTGCTGATCCGGCCGGACGGCAGGTACGTGGCCATGTACGCCCGGCACAAGACGGACAACTACTCCCGCTGGCGCGTATCCGTGCGGCCGCATGACGCCTCCGAATGGGAGCCCGAGCAGGTCTTCGACTGGACCGAACTGGCCGGCGGCCGCGGTGCCACCTACTCCAACCTGCACCGGCTGGACGCCGAGTCCCGCGTCTACAACTTTGTCCGCGCCATCAACGACGACCCCACCATGCTGGTGTCCGCGGACGACGGCAGCACCTGGAGCTACGGCGGCAAGCTCTTCACCCGCGCCAAGGTGGGTTACGTCAACGGCTACACCCGCTACTGGGGCAACGGGGTGGACCGGATCGACCTCATCACCACGGACCACCACCCCCGCGACTTCAACAACAGCATCTACCACGGTTTTATCCGCGACAATGCGCTGCACGACGCCGAAGGCCGGGTGGTGAGCAAGCCGCTCCTGGGGTCCGCGGGCGTCAACCAGGACACCCTCACCACCGTTTTCCGGGCCGGCACCGAGATCGACGGCGACGTCCTCACCCACGCCTGGACGGCAGACCTGCGGGGGCAGGGCAACCAGCTGGCGGCAATCATCAGCTGCCGGGCCAACGACGTGAACGGGCCGCTCCAGCGCCAGCAACGGCTCGACGTCGACGACCACCGGCTGCTATACGCGCGCTTCGACGGAACGGAGTGGGCCCTGCACCCGCTGGCCGTGGCCGGCCCGGGCCTGCTTCCCCATGAGCAGGACTACACCGGACTGGGCGCCGTGGATCCCAACAACCTGGACCAGGTCTACGTTTCCACGCCAGTCCACCCCGGCACCGGCGAAGCCACGGACCACTACGAGATCTACCGGGGACGGACGGCCGACGGCGGAGCCAGCTGGAGCTGGAGCGCGGTGACCGAAAACTCCGGCTCCGACAACCTCCGCCCCCTGGTGGTTCCCGGCGATCCCTCGGTCCACGCCGTGCTGTGGTTCCGCGGCAGCATGGCCTCTTCCCAGGCGTACACCGCCGAGGTGGTGGGACGGGTGGGCAGCCCGGACGAGAGCTGACGGACGAATCCGCAGCCCCCCCTGACCGATTGTGATCGAACCGCCATAAATCGGTTGACCGTTCAGGAGGGCCCGCAAAGAATGGTTGAAACGATATTCCTTACAGACCGGGGAGACCCTTGCACTACCTTCCAGAGGGCCGCCCGGTCCTGACAGTTTCCACCCTGGGCGCCCCCGGCGAAGGGCTCGGCACCGTTCTGGGCTGGCTGGCCGAACACGGCGTGGCAGGCGTTGAACTGCGGCTTGCGCCGGGCCAGATCGCAGCACCGGCGATGACCCGGCAGGACCGTGCCCGCCTCCGCTCGGAGGTGGCGGACGCCGGCGTGGCCATCACGGGGCTGGCCAGCTACATCCGCATGGCAGATGCGGTGCCGGACGAACTCGTGGTGGGCGCCCTGGAGGCCGCGCTGTTCCTGGCCGCGGACCTCGGAGCGCCCACAGTCCGGGTCTTTCCCGGCGCCCCCACGGAGCCCGCCGAGTACCAGCAGGTTCCCGTGACGACGACGGCCCGCAACGAAGTCAACGCCCTCGCCGCCGGGCGACTCACCGCCGTCGGCCGCGTTGCCGAAGAACTGGACGTGTTCCCTGCGCTGGAAACCCACGACTCCCACCCCCGTGGAGAAGACATTGCCGCCATCCTGGGCCAGGTGGAGGGAAGGGTGGGTGCGGTGTGGGACCTGATGCACCCCTGGCGCGTGGGCGAAAGCCTCGAGGATACGTGGAACATCCTGGCGCCCTGGCTCACCAACGGCCTGGGCAGCGTCCAGGTCAAGGACGCCGGGCTGCCGGAGAGCCGGACGCCGGTGACGATCGGAGATGGGACCCTCCCGGTGGACGGTTTTGCGCAGCTCCTCAAGGACCGCGGCTACACCGGGCTGCTGTGCCTGGAATGGGAGAAGGCATGGCACCCCGATGCCGTCCGGCTGGACGCCGCCATCGCATCCACCAGGGCATGGTACCTGCGCCACTGGCCGGACAGACCAGCAGTGGTTGAGCAGGCGGCGGTTGGGCAGCCGGCGCCTGACCTGCCGGCCGTGAGCCCCGGCGAGCCGCCCGTTTCAGCCCAAGAAACCGTTGTGGAGACACCGTGAACGCCCAGCCAGACCTCAATTTCGATTACTCCCCCTGGACCTTCCGGGACAACGCCTCCCCCGCGCAGCGTGAGGCGCAGCTGGAACGGCAGCGGACCCTGGCCGGCAAGGACGGCATTACCATCGGCGAGGGGGCCTACGTTTCCGCGCTGGCCATGGTGGACCCGGACAACCTGGCCCTGGGCGACGAATCGCTCATCGCCGCCCACGCGTACCTCACCGGGGACCTTCGGATCGGCAGCAACTGCACCGTGAACGCCTTCACCGTGGTGCGCGGCACCGTCAGCATGGGCGACGGCGTCCGCATCGGCGCGCACACCTCCATTCTCGGGTTCAACCACTCCATGGAACCGTCCGCACCGGTGTTCCGGCAGCCGCTCACCAGCAAGGGCATCGTCTTCGGCGATGACGTCTGGATCGGTTCCAACGCGGTGGTGCTCGACGGCGTCACGGTGGGTTCCCACGCGGTCCTCGCCGCCGGTGCCGTGGTCACCAAGGACGTGCCCGACTGGGCGGTGGTGGGCGGCAATCCGGCACGGTTTATCCGCGACAGGCGGACTCCCCGCAGGCCTGCCGGCGGCGGCGATGGGATCCTGCGTGAACGGCTTGCGTCCTTCGCCGGAACGGCCCGCGCGGACGCCCCGGAGATCATCGCCCGCTCGTGGCAGCAGGAGGCGTCCGGCACCGGCGGCTTCGGCGAAGGCCGCTACGTGGACCGTCCGGGTGCGGCGGCAACGGTCCGGGCCCACTGCGACGCGGTCGAAATCGCGGATCTCCTCCTCCGCACCACTCCCCCGCAGCTCAGCAGGGACGCACACGCGGACCGGCTCCGGTCCCTGCAGGATCCGCGGACGGGCCTGGTGCCCGAGTACGGCCCGGACGGGCTGCCGGACGCCGGAGAAGAACTGGCTTTCGGGCACGGGGCGGCCACGTATCACGTGCTCTCCGTGGGGTACGCCCTCGATCTGCTGGGAAGCGGATTCAAGCACCCCATCCACGCGGTGGCCGGGACCGGGCCTGCGGATCTGGCAGCCCGGCTGAACGCGCTGCCGTGGCGGAAGGAAGCCTGGGAATCCGGCGCTTGGGTGGACGCGTGGGGAACCGCGGAGTATTGGAACCTGGCCCATGCTGCGGACGCAAACCCCTTGAGCACCGGCACCCTTGAGGCCCTGTTCGGCTGGCTCCTGACCCGGGTCAACAGCGCCGCGGGAACCTGGGGAACCCCTTCCGCCGATACCCGCCTCAAGGTGGTCAACGGCTACTACCGGCTCACCCGCGGCACCTTCGCCCAGTTCGGACTGCCGGTCCCCCACCCGGAACAACTGATCGACACCGTCCTGGAGCACGGAGCTGATCCCCGGTATTTCGCAGACGGCCGGCAGAACGCCTGCAACGTGCTCGACGTGGTCCATCCCCTCTGGCTCGCACGGAAACAGGTGACGCACCGGGAGGCGGACATCAAGGCCTGGGCCGCAACGCAACTGGACCATGCCCTGGGCCAGTGGCAGCCGGGGCGGGGCATGGCCTTCAGCGCGGCACCCGAAAGCGGCCAGCAGAACCTCCCCGGCCTGCAGGGCACCGAAATGTGGCTCAGCATCATCTGGTACCTGGCGGACCTGCTGGGACATTCGGAGGCCCTGGGCTACCGCCCCCGCGGCGTGCACAGGCCGGAGCCGGCCTTCCTGCTTCCCACGCTGTAGCGGCCGGCCGCAGCGGGCTGTTCATTGATTGAAAACCGGGCCTGACGCGCGGCGGGCGGTCCGTCATGCTGGTGGGGACTCACATTCCGGCCGTGCCGGGCGACCCGAAAGAAGGAACCGATGTCCCTCAGCGTGGAGGAAATGAACAAGCAGCTGCCGGTGGCCAATGCGCTGCCGGGCGAGGCCGTCCCCTACTACATGGCCTCCGGCGAGGGCGCCCGGTACGAGATCAACGGGCAGCTGGTCACGGTCATCGCCCGCGCCGCGGACACCGGCGGCATCTTCAGCGCCGCCTACATCTCCGGCGGCATGGGCGCCGAATCCCCGTTCGTCAGCCACAGCATCGAGCACAAGACCCTGTACGTTTTCGACGGCATCCTGCACGTCTGGCTGCCGGGCGAGAGCCGCATCCTGACTCCCGGCGATTCGGTGGTCATCCCGCCGAACACGCCGCACGCCTACCGTATGGCCAGCCACTACACCCGGTTCCTGAACTGGATGACGCCCGGCGGCGGCGAGGCGTACTACGAGCGAGTGGGCACGCCCATCGATTCGCACGTCCCGCCGGTCCGCGCCGGCCGGTCCGCGAGCCTGCAGGAGCAGGCCGAGGTGGGTGCCGAGTTCGGCATCACCTTCCCGGACGTGGAGCGCGTGGCGCCGTCGTTCAAGCACGACGCCGGGCTGCCGCCCACACAGAGCCCCTACTTCCTCAGCGCCGGCGAGGGTGAGCGGCTGGCCAGCTACCAGACGATGTTCACCTACCTGTCCCGCCCGGCCAACACCGGGTCCAACTACTTCGCCGTGCACACCAAGGGCGCCAAGTCGCCCTACATCCCGCTGCACTTCCACTCCGAGCACACCGAGAACTTCCTCTGCACCGAGGGCCGGATGTGGCTCTACGCCAACGGCCGAGAGATGCTGCTGACGAAGGGCGACTTCGTGCACGCCCCCGCCGGCACCATCCACTCGTTCGCGCTCGACGCGCACAACACCCAGATGGTGGGCTTCCTGACGCCGTCGGTGTTCAACGGGTTCTTCGAGTACTTCAACAAGCCCACCGAGGACTACATGTACACCGAGGGCGGCGAGCCCTACATGGACATGGAAGGCTTCGGCCGGGCCCAGGCGGAGATGGACCTGACCGTCGTCGGACCCCCGCCGCAGCGCCGGGCAGCCCTCGACATCCCCTAGCGCCAGCCGCCACCGCCACCGCAGAAGGCCCGGACTTCCGAAAGGAAATCCGGGCCTTCTGCGATTCAGAGACCATCCATTGCTCCGTAACCGCCGTTTTGGCGCCTGATAAGGGCCCATGCGGAGCAATCGATGATTGGGGTGGGTCAGGCGGTGGCTTGCTTGACCAGTTCGCGGCCGTAGTCGTTGCCGTTGGGGGTGCGGACCACGGTGTGCATATGGAACGGGGCAGGTTCATCGTTGCTGAGGAACACGCCGGTGTGGTGGTCGAGTTCCAGCACCACTACCGGGCTCTGCAGGCGGAAGTAGAACGCCTCGTCCCCCTCCCAGCCGCCGATCCAGCTGAAGTACGTCTCGCCGTATTGCTCCTGGATTTCCCGACGGCGGGCGGCGCGGGGTCCGTCCGGAAGGTAGCCGATGAAGTCGTCCACCACGGCGTCCAGGAGTTCGCGGGCTTCCACCGGCATGTCCGCCACCAGGATGCCCTCGTAGGGGATCACCCGGTTGTCCTGGAAGCAGCCGCCCAGGTGCCGCTCGTCGCCCGGGTGGATCCGGCCTTCAGGCATTGCCGGGTCCACCATGGACCCGTAGGCCACGGCAAGGGAACGAAGGTCCGCAGGCAGCGCACCCATCAGCTGCCGGCCCAGGGCGATGCGCTCCTTGAAGACCTTCACGCCCCGGTGCGGGCCGGCGTCGATCATGTCCGGCTCGGCGCCCATGAAGACCGGTGAGATCACCAGCTGGCTGCCTGCCACCAGGCAGTTAATCGCCGCGTGGTGGCCAAAAAGCTGCCATCCCCAAGGTTCCGTTTCGGACGGCTCCCCGTAGAGCGCAAAGTTGTAGCTGAACTCGTTCATGAGCAGCGGCAGTTCCACCAGGTCGCCCAGGAAGCCGTTGATGCGCATCAGGTTCCGCACCAGTTCAAACCCTTCCCCGGACAGGCTCGCCTCCACCACGCCAAGGATCGCGTCCCGGACCGGCTCGCCGAGTTCGTCCAGGCGAAGCCCGGTATCGTGCTGCATGAACTCGGGGTTGGCCCAGCTCTGCCACTCGGGCGCGTCCACGGCGTAGGAGAGCTTCCCCGCCTGTTCCGGCGTGATGGTGCCCAGGAGCTTGCGCGCGGCGGCCACCATGTCCGCCGTCGGCCCTTCCTCCCCGGCCCGGGCGGGAGCGAGCGGAAACAGGCCTTCCCGGCGGACGCCGTCGCTGGTGATGCCGGCAAAGGGCTGCGGGTACAGCTTCTGCCAGCCCTCAATCATCGGGCCTGCGAAGGAGTCGGTCTTCGCGGCCTCGGCATATTCGCGGGCGTTCAGGCCACGGATCTCCGCAACGCGCGGATGGTCCGGGGCAAACAGGTAGTCACGGAATGACGGCGTCGACACGGGCGCTCCTCGCTGGAAAATCTGCTGCTGGAACTTCTTCTGCTGGGATTTCTGTGACCGGCTCGTGTGCCGGCCCGGTGCCTGCGGCTTCTCGCCGCGAACCGGGAAGCCGGCCCGCCGCGATGGACAGCGCGGCCGCGGCGGCTTCGGCTGAATTGCCGCGCCACGCCACGTGCTGGTCGGGCCGGACCAGCACGGCGTCGGCGCCCCATTGATCGGAAAGGGGGGTGCCGTCGTCGGAAGGCCCGACGGCGGCGACGGTCACCGGAATGCCCTGCCGGGCCGCCGCCTCCACCACCGGCGCAAAAGCCTCATCCGCCGGCACTCCGCCCAGCACGGCGGCGTCGGCCAGCAGCGTGAAACCGGGGCCCAGCGCACTGTAGAGAGAGTAGGACTGCGCCAACCAGGCATGCGGCAGCAGTGAGCCCGGGCTGGCGGACGGGACGTAGTGGATGGGGTCCTCGGGCGGCACAGGCAGGCCGTCGGGCACCACCAGGGGCGAGCCAGTGTACGCATAGCCCAGCACCAACCCCAGGGAATCGAACTCGCTCTGCTTCACGGCCAACGCGTCACGGGCGGTGAGCCGGGCGGCATCACCGTCAGGCCCGGATGCCGCCAGCTCCGGATCAGCGAAGTGGTACGCCAGCGCTTTGCCGTTCCGTGCGGCGTCGCCGATGGTGCGGTCCGCCACCGGCCGGCGCTCCTGGCCGTAGCTGGCCAACAGCGCAGGTCCGCCCCACCCGTTGATGGTGGCGGCCAGCTTCCAGGCCAGGTTGGCGGCATCGCCAATGCAGGTGTTGAAGCCGTGGCCGCCCCACGGCGGGTTGAGGTGCGCGGCGTCGCCCACCAGGAAAATGGTGCCGCGGCTGTACTGAGGGGCCAGCAGCATGCGGGCGGTCCACGGATCGGTGGCGAGCACCTCGATGTCCACCTCGGTGCCCACCAGCGCGCGGACCATGGCGCCCGCGTCCTCCGTGCTGACGGTGACGGACGGGTCCACACCCTGCACGATGGCCCACCAGGTACCGTCCAGGTCCATTGGCCCCACCATGCCGGACGTGTCCGAGCCCACCACCCAGTACTGCACGGCCGGGTCCAGGGTGATGGCCGGGGCCAGCGCCCCGGAGCGGAACAGGATGCTGATGTTGGACAGCGCCGCGGAGCCGCCCTCCAGGCGGATCCCCAGGCTGCGCCGGACTGCGGAGGATCCGCCATCGGCGCCGATCACATATTCCGCCGCAATGGTGTGGGCGGCACCGGACGTTCCATTCGAAACAACGGCGGTGTGCGCCGCCGGGGCAGTTTCACCCGAGGCATGGACCTCGCTGACAGCCCATCCGGTCACGAATGTCACCAGCGGATGGCTGCCGACGGCGGCCCGGAGCACTTCCTCGAGGACCGGCTGCGGCACCTGCTGCCCGCCTTCGGGCTGCGGGCCGTAGCGGCCGGGGACCAGCTGGAAGGCGTTGGAAAAGCGCCGCAGCTCGTGGGCAGCCGGGCCTGTCAGTCCGGTGCAGAAGATGACGTCCTGTGCGTAGTCCACCGGTAGTGGCGACGCGCCCCGGAGGGCCTCGGCAAGCCCCAGCCGGCGCAGGTGCGTCATGGTGCGGGCGTTGGTGGTCTTGGCCCGTGGCCTGGTGTGGTCCACGCCGGTGCGGGGTTCGATCACGGTGCTGGCGACGCCGCGGGAGGCGAGGTCCAGCGCCAGGAACAGCCCGCTGGGGCCGCCACCGGCAATGAGGACCTGGGCCTCCTGGGGGATGTCCGCCGCAGCCGTCACGGGGAAAATGCGGGGGAAGGTGCCCTGCGAGGTGTCCATCAGGCACGGCTCCGCAGGGAAGTGTCGCCCACGGGGGTGGTCAGGCTGCCGAGCTTCTCGATCTCCACCACCACGGTGTCGCCGGGCTGCAGCAGCCACTGCGGGGTGCGGGCGTAGCCCACGCCTTCCGGGGTGCCGGTGGCGATGACGTCGCCCGGGTGCAGCGTGAAGGTCTGGCTGATGAGCGAGATGATGGCCGGCACGGAGAAGATCATGTCCCGGGTGTTGCCGTTCTGGGCTTCGATGCCGTTCACCAGGGTCCGGACCTGGAGCCCGTCCCGGAGATCGCCCACCTCGTCGCGGCTGACCAGCGGACCCAGCGGCCCGCTGAAATCGCCGTTCTTGCCCAGCGTCCACTGCGAGGTCAGTTTCTGGGCCTTGCGGGAGGTGATGTCGTTGAAGGTGGAGTAGCCAAAGACGGCGTCCGCCGCGGCGGCCTCGTCTGCCGATTCGACCCGGCGGCCGATGTAGGCGGCCACTTCCCCCTCCCAGTCCAGCCCGGCCTCACCGGCGGGGACGGGAACCGGGACATTGCCCACGGACAGGGACGCCGTCCAGCGGGCGAACAGGGTGGGGTACGGGGGCAGTTCCAGGTCCTTGAAGCTTCCTTCGGCCACGTGCGCCTTGTAGTTCAGGCCCACGCAGATCACCCGGGCCGCGGCCGGGACGAGGGGCACCTCGGTGACGCTGCCCCGCTCCAGCCAGGCGCCGGCGTCGGACGCGTCATTGCCCTCCGCGCCGGCATGGGACGAAACGCCGGCAACCAGCGTGGCTGCCTTGTCCTGCCAGCCCTCGGGGTCGGCCCAGAAGTCGGTGACTGTGGCCAGCGGGAGGACGTGCGATCCGGCGAGGGCTGCCGCCCAGGGTTCGCCGTTGTGGTTGATGCCGATGAACTGCATGAGGTGGCCTTTCAGGTCTGGCGGCCGGGCAGGCGGGCTGCCCGGGCGTAGTGGAAAATCAGTGCTCCGACTGGCGGCGGAGGAAATCGAGGGTTGCTGCGGTGGCCGCTTCGGCGGCCGCGCTGCTGCCGTCCGGGGTGGCCCACATATGGTCCGCGCCGTCCAGCAGGAGAAGTTCGACGGCGGCGCCCGCGTCTTCCAGCGCCCCGGCAAGGGCGGCGGACTGGGCCGCCGGGACGAACCGGTCCGCCGTGCCATGGATGAGGAGGAAGGGAGGGGCGCCCGCATGCACGTAGGCGAGGGGGCTGGCGGCCCTGGCCCTGTCCGGGGCGTCGGCGGGCTGGGCACCGATGAGGAGTGCTTCCCGGGAACCGGGATCGTCGGCACTGGCAACGGCGTCGGGCCGGGCCTGGGCTCCCATCAGCACCAGGTCGGTGGGCGGATACCAGGCCACCACCGCGGCGACACTGTCGGCGGTCCCCGTGCCGCCGTCGTCCGCAAACGCCGCTGACCCGGCGGTCAGGCCAACCAGGCTGGCGAGGTGGCCGCCCGCGGAATCACCCCACGCGTAGATGCGCCCGGGGTCCACGTTGTAATCGGCGGCGTGGTCCCGGATCCAGCGGACCGCGGCCTTGGCGTCGTGCAGTTGGGCGGGAAAGGTGGCGGTATCCGTGAGCCGGTAGTCGGCGGAAGCCACCACAAAGCCGGCGTTCACCAGCTGTTCAATGGGGCTGAGCCCGAAACCGTCCACCGTGGGCCCCAGCGAGGAGCGCTCCCCGGTCCGCCAGCCGCCGCCGTGGAAGTGGACCACCGCGGGGTGCGGGGAAGCGGTGCCCCGGGCGGGATCCGCCGGGAGGTAGAGGTCCAGCAGCAGCGGCGCTCCGCCGCCGGGGCGGGCGAACTCAATCCCCCGAAGGATCCGCCCCGCCGTCGTCGTTGACTCCATGTGTACCGCGCCGTTCTGTCCCGTGATGATCCCGTGGTGACTGCCTGACAAGCCCGGTGTGGGCTGCGTCATGAATCAACTGTGGGGTATCGGGAAGCCGCACGGCGCGGCCGGTTTCACTGAATGAAAAGGGTTGCTGGCTGCGGCTTATCGCGGGGCGTAGTGGGCGGCGAGCTTCGCGAGTCCTTCGTCCAGCGACACCGCAGGGGTCCAGTCCAGGAGCTCCCGGGTGCGGCGCTGGTCGAACCAGTGGGCGGTGGACAGCTGCTCCGCGAGGAACCTGGTCATGGGCGGCTCTTCGGTGCGTCCGGCCCACAGCCACAGCTTTTCCACCACGGACCCCACACCCCGGGCCACGGCTCCGGGAACGGCCCACGTCGGCGCCGCAACGCCGCCGGCAGCACAGATGCCGGCCAGAAGTTCACCCACTGGGCGGGGCTCGCCGTTGCTGACCACCACCGCCTGTCCGTGGACGCGCTCCATCCGTTCCAGCGCGGCCACCATGGCGGACGCCGCGTTGTCCACGTAGGTGGTGTCGATCAGGGCAGCTCCGGCGTCCAGCAAGGGCAGGCGGCCGACGGCGGCGCGGGCCAGGACGCGCTCCACCAGTTGGGTGTCGCCCGGGCCCCAGACGATGTGCGGGCGCACGGCGGCCACCCGGAAGCCCGGGGAATCAGCGGCCAGGGCCAGCAATTCGGCGGCGCCCTTGGTGCGGGCGTAGTCGCCGTGCGCGTGCTCCGGGTCTGCCGGTCCCGCGCCCAGCCCCACGATGGCGGCCCCGGAATTCGCCACGGACGGGGAAGAAACGAACACGAAGTCCCGAACGCCCGCCGCCCGCGCGGCGTCCAGGAGCCGGCGGGTGCCCTCGATGTTCACCTCGTCGAACTCCGCCGCGCGTCCGGTGAAGGAGACCTTCGCGGCGAGGTGAATGATGCCGTCCTGGCCCCGGACGGCGTCCTTCAGCACCCCGGCATCGGTGATGGACCCGCGGAGGTCCGTAGCGCCGTCGACCCCCGACGGGCGCCGCTGCAGCGTGGTGACGGTGTGGCCCTCGCGGACCAGGAGCCGCGCCACGGCGCCGCCGAGCATGCCGCTGGCTCCGGTGACCAGGACCCTCACGGTTTACCCGGCCGGCCGCCGGCCAGCACGCGCGTTGCCCAGCGCGAAAGCCGTGTCCTGTCGATCTTGGCGTTATGCCGGATGTCGGTGGGCTGCGCGGGAACGGCCAGCACAGCGGAGATTTCGACGCCGGCCGTGCGGGCTGCTGCGCGGACGCTTGCGGAGAGGGCGGGTTCAGCCGGTCCCGCGGTGCGCGTTGGAGGCGCGGTTTCGACGACGGCCACCACCGCCTGCGTGCCGGCCGGGCCCACCCCGGTGACCGCCGCCAACCGGACATTGTCCAGCCGTTCGATGGCCTGCTCGGCACCCACCGGGGTTACCGCGGCGCCGGGTGCCGTCACCACGTGGGCGAGGCGGCCTTCCACCCAGAGCCTGCCGGCGGCGTCGAAGTGCCCCACGTCCCCGGTGCGGTGCCAGCCGGGCAGGCCGGCGCTCTCGCGCTGGGTCAGCCAGAGCCTGTCGTACGAGTCCTTGACGTGCGGGGCGCTGACCAGGATTTCACCGGCCACGCCGGCATCCGTCACCGGCGTGGTTCCGGACGCGGTGCCGTCCGCCGCGAGCGGGATGATGGCCAGGCGTGCTCCGTGGACGGGTTTGCCGACGCACACGCCGTTGCCGCCGCCGTGGAGGGTTCCGGCCGCTGTTTCGGCGTCGGCTTCCCTGATCTGTTCCAGGCTGATGTCCGTGACCGGAAGGGCTTCGGTCATCCCGTAGGGGGTGTGCAGCGAGGCCGCGGGGACCAGTTGCTGGACCTCTGCCAGAAGCGGTTCGGGGACGGGGGCTCCGGCGGAGAGCAGCAGCTCAACGCGTGCCAGCGCCTTCAGGCCCGCCTCATCGAGGTGGTCCCGGGTGGCGACGACATTGCGGAGCGCGGCCGGCGAGGCAAACACCACGGTGGCGTCGATGGCTCTGGCAGCGTCGGCCAGCGCGCGGGCTGTCAGCGTTCGGGGTGCCGTGACGTCCATGGCCGGCGTAACGGACACAGCGCCCAGTGCCGGGCCCAGGAGGGCGAACGGAGCGAAACCGGCCACCAGGTTGGACCCTGCCCGGATCCCGAAGGTGCTGGCCACGGTATCCCGCATCGCGGCCAGTTGCCGGTGCGTGTAGAGCACGCCCTTGGCCGGTCCGGTGGAGCCCGAGGTGAACAGCACGGCTGCGGGGGCGTCGGGGTCGGCAGCATCGGCGTGCTGGGCCCCAGCGTGTCCGGCGCCGGGCCGGGTCAGTTCTGCCAGGGAGGTTTCGGCGCCGAGGAGGCGGCGGCGGGCGGCCGGGAGGGTGCCCACGCTGATCCGACGGCCGGGCCAGCCAAGGGCGGCGGCCGCAGCCAGTGCTTTGTCGATGCCGATGATGAAGTCCGGGGTGGCGCCTTTCACGGCGCGGCTCAGGCCCTTGGTTCCCAGTCCGGCGTCGGCCACCACCACCACGGCACCAAGGCGCAGGCAGGCGTAGAGGGCCACGGTGAGGTCGACCCCGGGCGGCACCATGAGGCTGACCCTGCTGCCGCGCTGCACTCCGGCTTTCTCCAGCCCAGCAGCGAGGTCCAGGATCTTCTGGTCCAGCTGTTGCCAGCTGAGCGACCGGGCTGCCGTGCCGTCCGGGGCCATCTCCACGACGGCGGACCCGGTGCCGGCCGGCCCTGCGGCCTGCTCGCCGAGCAGGTCCCAGAGGGGCCGGAATTCAGCGGTTTCCGGCGCCGCCGTGCTAGCTGGGGAGGCTGACGTCGCCGGGGTGGCTGCGATGGCCGAGATATCAGTGGGGGCGGCAGAAATGTCAGCGTCGGCGCCCGAACCAGCGGCCGCGGCAGAAACCGCATCGGCCGGGACCGCACCTTTCAGCGCAGAACCGCCCGAGTCAGAACCGTCCGAGTCAGCGCCCTCCCGGGCGGCAAGCCACTCAAACACCGGCGTGGCAATATCCCGGTCCTCCGCCACAAGGTGTCCAGCACCTTCGAAGCGGTGCACCTTGGCGTGCGGAAGCCTGCCGATGAGGTCTTTGAGGTAGCGGTCGGAAAAGATGGGATCGCGGGGGCCCCAGAGCATCAGGGCCGGGACGGTCAGCCCGCGCAGCCCTTCCGCCACGCCGGCCAGCGCCGCAAAGCTGGGGTGGAATTCGTCCACCGGGATATCGGCCACGAAGTTGCCTACGCCGGACCGCCGGCTGGCGCCCCGGTAGGGGGCCATGTAGGCGGCGTGGATGTCGGCGGCCAGCGGCGGGTGGGCCAGCGAATGGGTCACCCGCAGGAAGGCGTCAGAGGTGACCGTTCCCCACTGGTGCACGGCGGGGTGCAGGGCCAGCCGGAGCGCCGGCGGAATTGTGGAGGTGGATGGCTGGTGGACTGCCGTGTTGGTCAGGACCACCCCGGCGAGCTGGTCCGGGTGCGCCAGCGCCCAGCCCAGGCTGATGACCCCGCCCCAGTCGTGTCCCACGGTGACCACGGGACCGTCCAGGCCCAGCGCCGTGGTGAGGTCGCCCAGGTCGTTGATCCGGTCGGCGAGGCGCCGGAACGTGCCGGTGCGTTCCGAAAACCCCATGTCCAGCTGGTCCACAGCCACCACGCGCCACGGGTGGGCGGGATCGGACCCGGCGGCCAGCAGCGTGCGCCAGAGGTAGGACCAGGTGGGGTTGCCGTGCACGCACAGCAGGGTGCCTGCGGGTGTCAGGCCCCGGGCCTCAAGCTGGGCGCCGTTATCCAGGATGTGCCAGTTGCGGACCGTTCCGGGCTCATCCGCCCCGGAGGTGGAGGGCACGGCAAGTTCGCGGGACCACTGCGGATCCACGCCGGGCCAGGCGGCGGCTACCAAACGATTTCAATCATGGCGGTGTTCAGGCCGGAGCCCACGCCCATGCAGAGAACGCGGTCCCCGGCTTCGAGGGACTGGGATTCGGCGGCAAGCGTCATGGGCAGTGAAGCCGGTCCCACGTTGCCCCAGTGCGGGAACGTGATGGGCACCTTGGCCGGGTCCAGGTCGATGGCATCGATGATGGCCTGGGTGTAGGCGTTGCTTACCTGGTGCGTGACGTACCTGTCCATGGTGGCCCAGTCCCACTCCGGCTGCGCCTCGTGCCAGGCGTCCACCACAAGCTGCAGGCCGCCGTCGAGCAGTCCCTTGGTGTCGGTGTTCATGCCGTCGATGCCGCCCACGCACAGTTCGTGGTGTTCAGTGCCCGCGCGCATCACCCCGCCCACCAGCCGGTGCGCGCCGGGGTGTCCGTCTGCCGGGCCAAGGACGGCCGCGGCAGCGCCGGAGCCCAGGGTGAGTGTGGCGAACTCGCGGTTGAAGTCCTCGCGGGTGGTTTCGGGACGCTGCAGCCGGGCGATCGTCGCTTCCTGTGTTGCTTCGGCGTCCTCGGCGTTGACAATAACGGCGTATTTGATCTGGCCAGAGTCGATCATGTTGGCCGCGAGGGTCAGGCCGTTGACGAACCCGAGGCACGCGTTGGCGAGGTCGAAGTTCATGGCCGACGACGGCAGGCCCAGTCCGTGGTGGATCTTCACCGCAACGGACGGCTCAAGGTTGCGCCGGGTCACCGAGGTGTTGATCAGCAGGCCAACCTCGGACGCTTCCACACCGGCTTCGGCAAGGGCCTTGGCTCCTGCCTCGATGGCGGCGTCGTCAAACGACGTGCCGGCCGCCCACCAGCGGCGGTGCGTGATCCCGGCGACGCGCTCCAGGAGACGGGGCGGGAATTTCAGCCGCTGCAGTGTCGACGCCAGCCGGCGGTCGAAGTCAACGGAACTCACGATCCTTGGAGCTTCGACGCTGCTCACCGAGAGCAGCGCGGTGTTGGTGTGACGGAAGGTTGCATTACCTACCAATTCAAGCCCCTGTTCGTTTCTGTCCTGCGGTGTCTATTACCCACCGGCGCAGGAGCTTAACTATGCAGGCAAGTGCCCCGTCATGCACATTTATTCCCGGGTCAGTGCGGTGCCGGGGTGTCCTGGAGGGGGCGGCGGGCCAGCCAAGCTGCCACTATGGCGCCTGAAATATTGTGCCACAGCGAGAAAACGGCGGACGGCAGCGCGGCCAGCGGGCTGAAGTGTGCCGTGGCCAAAGTGGCGGCCAGTCCGGAGTTCTGCATGCCGACTTCGAAGGCCAGGGCGCGGCGTGCCTTGTCATCCAGCCGGCCCAGTTTCCCGGCGAGGTAGCCCAGCCCCAGGCCGAACCCGTTGTGCAGGACCACGGCCAGGAACACGATGCCGCCGGCGGCCACGATCTTGCTGGCGCTGCCGGCCACCACGATGGCCACAATGAGGGAAATCACGACGGCGGACGCCCACGGCAGTGCCGGCAGCACCTTGTCCACGAGCTTCTTCAGGAACAGCCGGGCCAGCAGCCCGGCGACCACCGGGAGGAGGACAGTGTTGAGGATGTCCACAACCATGCCGCCGGCATCGATGTTCAGGTAGGAGCCCGCCAGGAACAGCACGAGCAGCGGGGTGACGATGGGAGCGATCAGGGTGGACACTGAGGCCACCGCCACGGAGAGGGCAACATCACCCTTGGCGAGGAAGGCCATGACATTGGACGCGGTGCCGGACGGGGCACAGCCAACCAGGATCAGGCCCACGGCAAGCTCCGGCTCGAGGTTCAGTGCCTGGGCGATGAGCCAGCCGGCACCGGGCATGATCACGTAGTGCGCCACAATGCCGAGCGCCACGGCCCAGGGCCGCTTTGCCACAGCGGCGAAGTCGGGAGGGGTCAGGGTGAGTCCCATGCAGAACATGATGATGCCCAGCAGGTAGGGCACGGCGGTCCCCATGGGCTTGAAGGTCCCGGGAAGCAGGTATCCAGCGATACCTGCGGCCACCACGAGGAGCGGGAAGACCGTCACGGCGACGCGGGCAATCCTGCTTTCCGCTGCCAGTGCCGGATTAAGGGGTGCTCCCTCAGGGGAATTCTGCGGTTTGGTTGCCTCAAGCATCTAACAATGCTGCCACCCGCGGCGATCCCAGGCGAATCCGTGACTTGGCGCGGTAACACCGGCCGCTGGATGCTGAACGGCATCCCAAGTTTTCCCCTAGGGCCCTCCTAGGCGCTCCGCCCACCATGGTTGTTGCCGTAAGAAACCATATTGGGGAGGAACCATGAGCCACACTCCACCGTCCGCTGCTGCCCTGCCCCTGAGCCGGCGGCAGTTCGGACTCGTCGTTGGCGGGGGCGCCCTGCTGCTGCTGGGCGGCGCAACCTACGGCGTTGTCTCGCGCAGCACGCCCGGCGGCGGCAGCGGCCTCGCCACGGCCTTTGGCGCCCTGTCCATCGTCGACGCCGGCCGCCTGGCAAGGCTCGATGCCCAGGGACACCCTGCGGCCAGGCCGCTGGCCTCGGCAATATCCCAAGTCAAGGACGGCTTGCACACTGCAGCCGCCGGACGCCAGGGAATACGGCAGGCCTCGAGCCGGCAACCCAGCAGCGCCGGCCACGACCCCGGCCACGACAGTGACCCCTTGCTGGACTCCGACTGGCCGCAGCCTGGCAACTTCACCTGGGGCGATGTGGTTGTGCTTGAAGTGGCGCTACGCAATGACCAACCGCAGCCGGTCCTTTTCAGTCCGGGCCAGTTGCGCCTCAGGCTGCTGCCGTCAGGCATCACGGTGGCCCCGCAGGACTCCGACCACGGACCTGGCACCATCGCCGCCGGCGCCACGGAACGGGTCTGGATCAGTTATCTCGCCCCGCACGATGCCGTCACTATGCAGATCGAATACTCGGGACTGGATGACGACGCCGCGCAACTGCTGGCACTGCCGCAACTGACTGTCACGGGGGTCCGGTCATGAGCCCCCTGGAGCTCCACATCAATGAAGGCTTCCTCCCCATGGTGGACGGGACCCTTGTTTATCACCGCGGGTTCGGGGACCGCAAGACCACGGTGGCAGACCCCAAGCCGAGCCTGGCGGTCGGCCCGCGGGTGTTCCAGCGCGACGGCACCGTGATTGCCAGCAGGACCTATCCGCTTCACGCTCCGGCGCCTGGACTGGGGCGGCCCGCACCTGCCGGCGAGGATCCCCTCAATCCCGGCGAGTACCTGGTCCGGCGCGGGCACTGGGCCAGTTTCTTTCCGGACCGCACGCTGATCGCCGAGACCGGAAGTACCGTCAGCATCCGGGTGACCAACAACCTCGCGCAGGACCATTCACTCCTGTTCCTCAATGCCGGCGGGGGCGGCGGCCACGAGGGCACCGGCGTCATCAGGCCCGGCCAGAGCGGCACCGTGACCTTTCAGGCGCCGGCGGAAGGTACGTACATCTACTGCGATCCGGGTGATGACCCGGCCGATCCCGAAGCCGATCCCGTCCAGCGGATCCTCGGCCTGTTCGGCGCCCTGCTGGTGGTCAACCCTGACTCGCCGTGGCTGCCTGGACCGGGCGGGCACGAGTTTGAGCGCCAATGGCTGTGGATGCTCCACAACGTCGATCCTGTGTGGGCCGTCATTGCGTCCCGCCAGGGAACGGTGGATCCGGACAAAACTCCTGCCTATCCCCGCTATTTCACCCTCAACGGACGCAGCGGCTTCCAGTCCCTCGCCGCTTCCACCGACGAAGCACTCAACCGGACCCGTGAGGAAGATACCCTGATGTCCGGCTCCGCCCGCCAGGTGGACGTCCGCAACTTCAGCCTGTCGACGGCGCCGGGCACGGTCCGCACCGGGCAGCTGATGCGCTTCGTCAACGCCGGGGTGGTCCACCACCAGCTCCATTTCCACGGCAACCACCTCTGGACGGTTCAGCGGAACGGGACGGCATTCCCGCGCAGCGGCGGCCGTATCGACGCCGACGGCCACATCGAGCTCCAGCAGTGGGAAGACGTCATCGAGATGCATCCCCTGGACCGGAAGGACTCGATGCTGCCGCTGCGGCGGCCGCCGGAAGCGATCGACCAGGTGTGGAACGCGCGGAAGACGGACTGGTTCTACCCAATGCACTGCCACGCCGAACCTTCCCAAGTGGCCCGTGGCGGCATGTACCCCGGCGGGCTGGTGGGCCATTGGACCATCGCGGCTCCGGGGCCTGGGAGCGCTACCGGTGGGCACCCGTTGTACCGCAGCCAGGCGGACTTCAGCTCGGACCAGATGCATGAAGGCAGCCCGGCCACGGAGTTCCGCCAGAAGCCTGATGTTGCGCACGAGTTCAAGTTCTTCAACCGCAAGATGAAGTTCGACGACGGCGGCGAATTCGAAATGTGGACGTTCGAGACGGAAAAATCGGGCCGCATCTTTCCGGCACCCTTGGTGCGGCTGACTGAGGGGCAGCTGTTCCACGGCACCATTCACCCCAGCAAACGGGTCCATACAGTCCACTGGCACGGCATGGAACCGGATCCACGGAACGACGGCGTGGGCCACACCTCCTTTGAGGTGTCGGGCTCCTACACGTACCAGTGGCGGCCCGAAAAGGGCTCGCCCGGGAACCCGAACGTGGGTGCGTCCGGGACATACTTCTACCACTGCCACGTCAACACGCCCCTGCACGTGCAGATGGGCATGTTCGGTCCGCTGATCATTGATCCGGCACCGCACCCGGACTACCCGGTGGCTGCGGGCGCGCGGCGGGCGTTCGTGGACGGACCGGAGTATGACACCGCGACGGAAACCATCCTGGTTCCGTATTCGGTGGATCCGCGCTGGCATGAGCTCAACCATGCCGCCGGGCTCTCCGGCGACGATGCCGGCCTGGACAGATTCCAGCCCAAGCACTTCTACCTGCTCGGCGGTGAACTCGCGTCCACAGCCAAGACGGAAGGACCCGCCGTCCTCAGCCGCATCCGGGCCCGCATACCCAACGGCAGCGTCAAGCCCACGCTGCTCCGCCTGCTCAACGCCAACTATTTCCCGGTGAATGCGTATTTCACCAACGCGGGCAACGAACGTGTGCCCATGGCCGAGCTGATTTCGCATGACGGCAGGCCGTTCCGCGATACGTCCAGCCCGTCAGGGCCGGCGCGGCCCATTTCGGAGACGGGGCCCCTGCGCACCAGCCTCATCAACTTCGGTGCCGCCGAGCGGTACGACATGCTGCTGCGCCCGCCCGCGCCCGGCAATTACACGCTGACGGTGGACCTGCTGGACTGGATCACGCAGAAGGTGCTCCACACCCGGAAGATCCCCGTCACCGCGGCCTGACGCCACGGGGTCAGCGCTTAGGAAAGCCCCCAATCCATGAAGGCTCATTGATAGGCGTAGGCTATTGGAGCCCTACGCCCAAGGAGCCGCGCATGGACACCCGGAAGCTGAAGTATTTCCTGGCTGTGGTTGACCACGGCGGATTCAACCGCGCTGCGGAACACCTCCTCATTGCCCAGCCGTCGCTGTCCCAGACCATCGCCGGCCTCGAGAAGGAACTGGGAGTGCCGCTGTTCCACCGCATCGGGCGGCGGGCGGTCCTCAGCGATGCAGGCAAGGAGCTGGTGGGCCCGGCGCGGGTGGTGATGCGGGACCTCGACGCCGCACAATCGGCCGTCCAGTCGCTGCGGGGAATCCGGAGCGGCCGGTTGGACATCATCACCATGCCGTCGCCGGGGATCGAGCCGCTGACGTCGATGATCAGCGATTTCACCCTGTCCTACCCGTCGGTGCGCCTCAACGTCTCGGCCGCCTTCACCCCGGAAGAAGTGGTGGAGTCCGTCCGCAGCGGCAGCACGGAAATTGGCCTGGCCGGCTCCCCCACGGCCATCCGCGTTCCCGGCGTCGAGGTCCTGGAACTGGAACGGCAGCCGCTGATCCTGATCGTCAATCCCCATGCGGACGCGTTCGGCAACGTGAAGGCCATCCAGCGGGAGGACCTGGGCGGGCACCGCCTGATCGCCAGCCAGCGCGGCTCGCTGATGCGCGGACTGGTGGACGAGGCACTGGCGTCCGGAATCAACGCCGAAATCGTGGTGGAGGTGGCGCACCGGACCTCCATCCTCCCGCTGGTACTGGCGGGTGTGGGGCACGCGGTGATGCCGTCGTCGTGGGCCCCCACGGCGCACAGAGCGGGACTGCGAACCCTGCTGATCGAGCCGGTCTCCCAGCTGGAGGTCGCCATCCTCAGCCGGAAGGAAGGCCTCACGCCCGCCGCCCGCGCGTTCCTGAAAGTCGCCGAACAGCACGTGACGGCCAAGCCCGCTGCTGTTGCTGCAGGGGAAACATAGGCGTTGCCTATCTAGCGGATCGATTCTTGGTCTTGGACGCTATGGGACCCTCGCCCGTCTACTTGAAGAGGAAGGAAACAGTGTGATGCCGATAACAGCGCCGCACTGGAACCACTCAACGAGGAGACACAGAAAATGAGCACCACCCAGACTTTCAGCATCGCTTCCATCCCCGCCGACGGCGTGGGCAAAGAGGTCGTTTCAGCCGGCCGCCGGGTCCTGGACGCCCTGGCCGGTAGCTCCAACGGCAAGTTCGCTTTCGACTGGACCGAGTTCCCCTGGGGCTCCGAGTACTACGCCAAGACCGGCCTGATGATGGACCCCAAGGGCCTGGAAGCCCTCAAGGACTTCGACGCCATCTACTTCGGCGCCGTCGGCTGGGAAAACGTCCCGGACCACGTCAGCCTCTGGGGCCTGCGCCTGAACATCACCCAGAACTTCGACCAGTGGGCCAACATCCGCCCGGTGAAGTTCCTCCCCGGGGTGCAGTCCCCGCTGCGCAAGGCCGACACCGTTGAGCTCGACTGGGTGGTGGTCCGTGAGAACAGCGAAGGCGAGTACGCCGGCCTGGGCGGACGCAACCTCAGCGGCCGCGGCCCCGGCAACGAGGTGGCGCTGCAGACCGCGCTGTTCACCGAGAAGGGCTGCGAGCGCATCATGCGCTTCGCTTTCGACCTGGCCCGCACCCGCACCGTGAAGAAGGTGTCCTCGGTGACCAAGTCCAACGCCCAGCAGTACGGCATGGTCCTGTGGGATGAAGTCTTCAACCGCGTGGCACTCGACTACCCGGACGTGCGCACCGAAAGCGTCCTGGTGGACGCGATGAGCGCCAAGTTCATCCTCAATCCGGAAGACCTGTCCGTGGTGGTGGCGTCCAACCTGAACGCCGACATCCTCTCCGACCTCGGTTCCGCCCTGGCCGGCAGCCTGGGCCTGGCCGCCAGCGCCAACCTGAACCCGGAGCGCCGCTTCCCGTCCATGTTCGAACCGGTCCACGGCTCCGCCCCGGACATCGCCGGCAAGGGCATCAGCAACCCGATTGGTGCGATCGCCAGCGCAGCGCTCATGCTGGACCACTTCGGCCTGCACGAGGAAGCCCGCAAGGTTGAGGCCGCCATCGAAGCAGCCACCGGCAGCGGACACCTGACCCGCGACGTCGGCGGCGACGCCAACACCGAGGACGTCACCGAGGCCATCATCAAGGCCCTGACACTGGCCCCGGCCACCGTCTAGCACCTCCCGCCAGGGTGAGGGTACGACGGCCGCCCGCCAGCCGCCGTCGTACCCCGAAGGCCCCGTCCCAACGCCCGCAAGCTCGCGTCGGGGCCCTCGGGGCGCCGCTTATCCCGCATTCATCCCCCCAGCGTTCTCCAAAGAAATTCCACAATGAGGTAGGAATCATGGACCACATCACAACCGCCGGCGGCCCCGCCGCAGGAAAACAAGCGCCAGCCAAAACCCGCTGGTACAAACAGCTGTACTTCTGGGTACTGACCGCCATCGTCGTCGGCATCCTGGTGGGCTGGCTGGCCCCGTCCGCGGGCATCGCCATGGAACCCATCGGCACCACATTCGTGAACTCGATGAAGATGCTCATCGGCCCCATCGTGTTCCTCACCATCGTGGGAGGCATCGCCAGCGTCGCGGACCTGAAAAAGGTGGGCATGACCGGGCTGAAGGCGCTGACGTACTTCCAGGTCGGCACCATCCTGGCCATGGTGTTCGGACTGGTGGCCATCAACATTTTCCGGCTGGGCGACGGCGTCAATGCAGACGCCGGCAGCATCAAAACCTCGGACTCGGCCGCGAAGCTCATCGACGCCGGCCAGCACCAGGAATGGTGGCAGTTCATCACCCACATCATCCCCAGCAGCATCGCGGGGCCCTTCGTTGAGGGCGACATCCTGCAGATCATCTTCATCGCCGTGGTCTTCGGCATCGCCCTGAACGCCATGGGCAAAGTGGGCGCCCCCGTCCTGGACGGCGTGCAGCGGCTCACCGGCGTGATGTTCAAGATCCTCGGCTTCATCATGAAGGCCGCCCCGCTGGGCGCCTTCGGTGCCATGGCCTACGCCGTGGGCAAGTACGGCGTCTCATCGCTGACCAGCATGGGCGGGCTGATCGCGCTGTTCTACGTCACCTCCATCCTGTTCATCGTGGTGGTCCTCGGCTCAGTCATGGCGTTCCTCAAACTGAACATCTTCACGATGATCCGCCACCTCAAGGAGGAGTACATGCTCATCCTGGGCACCTCCACCGCCGAACCTGCCCTCCCGGGTCTGATGCGCAAGCTCGAGCACGCCGGTGTCAAGAAAGAGACCGTGGGCCTGGTGGTTCCCACCGGCTACAGCTTCAACCTCGACGGCGCGGCCATCTACCTGTCCCTGGCCGCCCTCTACATCGCCCAGGCCACCAACACGGACCTGAGCATCGGCCAGCAGCTCGGCCTGCTCGCTGTCATGCTGCTGACCTCCAAGGGCGCGGCGGGCGTGGCCGGCGGCGGGTTCATCGCCCTCACGGCCACCCTGACCACCATCGGCACCATCCCGGCCGCCGGCATCATGCTGATCTTCGGCATCGACAAGTTCATGTCCGAATGCCGGGCCATCGTGAACTTCACGGGCAACGCCGTGGCCACGCTGTTCATCGCCCGGTGGGACCGCACGCTGGACGTGGACCGCGCCCGCCGCGTCTTCGCCGGTGAAACGGTGGAGCCCCTGGCCGCCACGATGCAAGCGGTACCGGCAGCACCGGCAGCAGAAGTGGTGCCGGCAGCACAGCCAGCCGCAGCATCCGCCGGGGACGCACGGGCCGGCGGTCCGGCACCCGCCGGACCCACCGGCGTCGTCCTTTCCCACAACGAAGCCGCCGCCTCCGCCGGGCACGCGTCCGCTGACCGCCGCCCGGCCTACTCAGAGACTGTCTGACCATGACTGCAGCCACCGCGAAGACCGTACTCATCGCCCCGGACAAGTTCAAGGGAAGCCTCACCGCCGCAGAGGTGGCGGAGGCCCTGGCTGACGGCATCCGCTCCGTGGCAGGTGGGCCCGGAATGTCCGCAGGAATCCGGTGCGAGCTGCTCCCCCTGGCCGACGGCGGCGACGGCAGCGTCGACGCCGCCGTCGCTGCCGGCTTTACCAGGCGCAGCTGCACGGTCCCCGGGCCCACCGGCCGGCCCGTGCAGGCAAGCATCGCGTTCGACGGCGTGACGGCGGTGGTGGAGGTGGCCAACACCTGCGGGCTGGGGCTGCTCCCCCACGGGATACTGGAACCCTTGGATGCCTCCAGCCGCGGCTTCGGCGAGGCCATCCTGATGGCCCTCAGCCTTAATCCGGCCCGGATAGTGCTGGCACTGGGTGGCAGCGCCAGCACCGACGGCGGCATGGGCATGCTGACCGCACTGGGGTTCACGTTCCGTGACAGCCATGGCCTCTTCCTGGCAGGCACGGGCCGGAACCTGCGGGAGATCAGCTCCGTGGACGTCCGGCCGATACCGGAGCTGGCAGGCACGGAGCTCATTGTGGCAAGCGATGTGTCCAACCCGCTGGCTGGGCCGGACGGCGCTCCGGCCGTCTTCGGACCCCAAAAGGGCGCCACGGTTGCTGACATCGCCGCCCTTGACCGGGGCCTTGGAAATCTGGTGGCGGCCCTGGCGCGGGCCGGTACCGGCACCGCTGCGGAGCTGGCCGCCCACCCGGGTGCCGGAAGCGCCGGCGGCATCGGCTTCGCATGCATGCTACTGGGGGCACACCAGGTTTCCGGGGCGGATTTCTTCCTGGACCTGCTGGACTTCGACACACGCCGGGAGCCCTGCGACGTGGTCATCACCGGCGAAGGCAGCATCGACGAACAGACGCTGGCCGGGAAGCTGCCGGCCGCCGTCGCCCGCCGCTCAGGAAACCGCGCGGTCCTCGCCGTGACCGGACGCTCGCTGCTGCCGCGGGAGCGCTGGGCGGACCTGCCGCTGGACCGGGTCTACGCCCTGGCGGACTACACGGAGCTGGATTCGTCCCGCGATCCGGAACTGTCCGCCGCCCTGCTGCGGCGGATCGGCAGGGAAATCGGGCAGGGCATCGGCCAGGACATCGAACCATCCGGCGGCCGGCACCGGGCAGAGAGCACCGTAGAAAGCACAAGCGCCGCCCTCCGCTAAGGCACCGCCCAGGCCCATGGCACGTCCGTAAACCCGGGCGTGCCATGCCGTTTTAGCCGATGTCCACCCACTGCGAGCGCCATTCAGGAGCCGGAAACGCTTCGCTCCAATAGGCCGTTTCCGTGGCGATCCGGCCGTCGCGGAGCTCGAAGATGAACACCGTTTCGTAAACGGGGCCGCCGTAGTCGAGGGATGCCTCGGCCACCACCAGGTTGCCGCCGCTGGTCAGCCGCCGGGGCGTGATGGTGGGCAGCTGCGGGAAAGCGTTGTAGATTCCCCGCCGGTTTTCGGCGCCGCGGACGTACTCGCCGGACTGGGGCCAGTGCATCACCGCGTCCTCATGGAACAGTTCGTCCATGACCTCAATATGCCGGTCGTTGATGCACTGGATCAGCCGGTGCACCACCTTCTCGTTGCTGCCCGTCTCATCCATGGTTTGCCCCGCCCTTTCCCTGCGGACCGTCCACTTTCGCAGTGGATTGTGCGCACATGCTAGGCCTGTCCGGCCGGCAGGGCAACGGCCCGGCGGACGACGGCAGGGCCGCACCTTGAGCGGCCGCGGTTCCTAGGACCCGCCGGCGCCGCAGCCGGTGCCGCCGCCGTATTCCAGCCAGCCCGCCAGGGCGGCGGCGAAGGAGCCACGGATGGCCGGGGTGCTGGTGACAGGCAGGGGCTGGCTACCGCTCCCCCGCGGACCGGAGTTCGCCTGCCATGAAGTCCAGCGCAGCCTGGCCTTCGGGCAGCCCGGCCGTGTGGTTCAGGTGCCCGTGCACGCCGCCCTCGGCGAGGAAGTAGGTCACGGGGACTTTGGCCTGTTCCAGGCTGGCCGCAAAGAGCTCGGCGGAGCCGCGGGCGTCGTCGTACTCGCAGGCAAGAAGGGCCGTTGGCGGGAGCCCTGCAGGGTCCGCGTACCCGGGCATCGCGTAGGACGGCGCCATGCTGACCGGGCCGCCCACGTAGTTCTCCGCTGTCCGGATGCAGTCCTCCAGGGTGAACCGCAGGTGCCGGGGCAGGCCCGCCATGACGTCCTCGTCCAACCCGGCGGCGGGCGGCGGGAGTTCGGCGTGCAGGAAGGGGTAGGCCAGCAGGAGCTTGGCGGGCAGCGGCTTTCCGGCATCGATCAGGTAGAGCGCGGCGCCAACGGCCAGGTTGCCGCCCGCGCCGGCGCCGCCCAGGCACAGCAGCTCCGGGTCCAGCCCCAGCGAGGCGGCGTTCTCGCGGGCCCAGAACCAGCCGGCCAGGGCGTCATCGTGTGGGATGGGGTAGGACACGCCGTCGCGGGCCAGCCGGTAGTCCACGGACAGCACCGGTGTCCCCAAGTCCGCCAGCACGCGGGCCAGGTAGTCCGATTCGGGGATGTCCACGCTGCCGCTGACGAAGCCGCCGCCGTGCAGCCACACCAGGGCCGGAGTGTCCGTCCCGGTGGCTTCGCCGTAGATCCGGATGGCCACGGGACCGTGCCGCCCGTCGGCTGTCACGGTACGGATGGGAACGTCGGGGCCCGGCTGCCGTTCGGCGTCGGGGTTCAGGAACCGGGGGCCTTCCGGCGAGGCAAGGTATTCGGCAAACCCGGCGGCCGGGGCTCCGGGCAGCTGGCTGGCTGATTGCTGGGCTGTTTCGTGTGGCGTCATGGTGTTCCCAGCTTCCGGGAGAAGTAGCCGACGGCGAGGGCCAGGATGGAGTCCATCTGGTCTTCGGCGCCGAAAAAGCAGTGGTCGGCGTCTTTGATGGTGACAACCTCGTGTTCCACGCCGGCCTCCGCGAGCGCGGCCGCCAGCAGGTCGGCCTGGGAATGCGGAACCAATCCGTCGCTGTCGCCGTGGACCAGCAGGAAAGGCGCGGCGCCGGCCGCCACGTAGCTGACGGGGCTGGCCGCTGCCAGCAGGTCCGGGCGGTCCGAGCCGCCCACCAGCATGTATTCCGGCTGCAGCGTCATGCCGGGCGGAACTGCCGCGGTGAGCGCGGGCGGGAACAGGCTCTCCGGGAGCTGCATGGGCGGGATGTCCGCCAGGGAGGACACCCCGTAGAAGTCGACGACGGCGCTGACGCCGGTGGCGTGCCCCTGCGCGCCGAGGCCGCCGTCCAGATCCGGGCGGTTGCCGGTGAGCCCAAGCAGCGCCACAAGGTGCCCGCCGGCGGATTCGCCCCAGGCGCCGAACCTGTCCGGATCAATGTTCAGGGGGGCGGCAAACTCACGGAGGTAGCGCAGCGCGGCCTTCAGGTCGTGGAGCTGGGCCGGGAACGGCGCCTCCAGCGAGTGCCGGTAGTCCGCGGTGGCGCAGGCGATGCCGGCCTCGTTCAAGAGCCTGAAGACCGAATCCGGCGCGAAGGTGGGCGGCAGTTCACGCCGGTCCCCCAGCTGGAAGGCGCCGCCGTGCACCCACAGCACCAACGGCGTCGGGCCGGACGCCCGGCGTGGCAGCCAGATGTCCATCTTGAGGGGGCGGAATCCGATGGCGCGCGCATACGTGACCTCGCGGTGCACGGACGACGCGTCCGAGACGGCCTCCGGTGTACCGGGTGCGTCGTACACGGGGAACGGCGGGACGTCCCTGTTTCCCGGCCGGGAAACGTCAGCGCCGGAAGCGTCAGGGCCGGAAGCGTCAGGGCCGGAGACGTCAGGGCGGGAAACGCCAGGGCCGGAGACGTCAGGGCGGGAAGGGTCAAGTACGTCGGTAGCGTCGTCCACTGTCATAGTGTGCTCCTCATCAGCTCGGGGTGTGCGGTGTCCCCGCCGGTGGCGGCGAGGAAAGTATGGTGTCCGGGTCCCACGACGGCGGCCGGTTTCCCGGGCAGCAGCACCTCAGCAGTGGTGCCGGAGGGGATGTCCGCGGTGAGCGTCAGCACGCCGTCGTCCGTCATTCCGCCCGGCGCCGAAGCATCCTTTGACAGGGTCCAGGCCACAGTGATCTGGCCGTGGGGCCCGTGGTGGGAGGTGGCGGCGGATGTGATGCCGGCGCCGGGGCGCGGTTCAATGATGACCCGGTCCCAGCCGGCACTGCCGGGCACCTGCCGCAGCCCGGCGGTGTAGCGGTGCAGGAACGAGACCACCGCGCCCTTGCTGTAGTGGTTCAGCGACTGGTGCGGCGTGCCGTCAGCATCGATGCCGTCCCACAGTTCCCAGACAGTGGTGGCGCCGCGGTCCACCATGGCCAGCCAGGACGGCTCTGTGTCCTGCATCAGCAGTTCATAGGCGAGGCCCAGGTGGCTGTTGTCGGCCAGGACCGGGAGCAGGTAGGGGGTAGCCAGGAAACCGGTGCCCAGGTGGGTGCCGGCGTCGCGGATCAGTTCCACCAGCTGTGCGGTGACGGTTGGGCGGTGCTCCGGGCTGACCAGTCCGAACGCCAGTGCCCGGACGCAGTTGGCCTGGCTGGCGACGGTGACCCGGCCGGCGGCGTCCACGTATTCCGTGGCCCAGGCGTCCCGGATGGTGTCCGAGAGCTCCGCGAGGCCGGCTGCTTCCTCCACCAACCCGAGCACCCGGGCGATGCGGGCCATCAGGTCCGTGGTGTGCCGGTAGTAGGCGGTGGCCACGATGCCGTTGTCCGCGGTGCGGGCAGCGAAGAGGTCCGGCTCGGGGCCGCCCGGTTCCATCCATTCGCCGAAGTGGAAGCCGGTGTCCCACAGGAACTTCTCGTGGGCGGCCGGGACAGGCGCCTGCGCTGCGCGGGTGGCGTGCCGCTGGGTTTCGGCGGTGGTCCGGACGAAGCCCAGCCACCGCTTCATGGCCGCCCAGTTTTCAGCGAGGATCGAGGCGTCCCCGGTGGCCAGGTAGGTCTCCCAGGGCACCATGACCATCGCGTCGCCCCAGCCGGAGGAACCGTTGGTGAAGCCCATGAACTCCGCCGAGGTGGCGGCAGGTCCGGGCGACGGCGAGATGTTGGCAATGACGCCGTTGTCCCACTGGTCGGCGCGGACGTCCCGCAGCCATTTGCGGGTGAACCCGGTGACGTCGTACAGGTAGGCGGCGGTGGGGACGAACAGTTGCCAGTCCCCGGTCCAGCCCGCTTTCTCACGCTGCGGGCAGTCGGTGGGGACCTCGCAGGAGTTGCCCAGGAAGCTCCACTCCGCAATTTCGTGGAGCTTGTTCAGCCGTTCGTCGCTGCAGTGGAACGTGCCGATGCGTTCCAGGTCGGTCCGGACCAGACAGGCAGTGATGTCCCCCGGGTGAAGGTCCGCGGCGAGCCCTTGGACCGAGACGTACTGGAAGCCGTGCGTGGTGTGCCGGGGCTCGAAGACTTCGCCGGCGGCGCCGGAGGCGGTCACGGTGTCCACCTGCCCGGCGTCCCGGAAAGCCCCGGGCGTGCGGAAGTCATGCGGGCGCAGGTGGTCCCGGGTGACGTCACCGTCCGGACCGAGTGCCTCGCCGTGTTCCAGGGTGACGGTTTCGCCCGCCGCACCAAGTGCAGCCAGGCGGATCCAGCCGTGGATGTTCTGGCCGAAGTCCACCACCTGGTGTCCGTTGGGCAGCCGCGTAATGGACACCGGCGCCAGCTCCGCCGTCACCCGTGTAGGCGGGGCGAGGGGCCCGGTGAGTGCGTCGAAGCTGCCGGAACGCACGACGGCGGCCCGCGGCGGCGCCGGCAGAAGACCTGGTGCGCGCGCACCTTCCCCGCGGTCGCCTGCCCGGGGTGACTCACCGCCGTCGGCCGTTCGGAAATCAACGTGCTGCCCCGCCATGAGGTCCGCGCTGGTGACTTCCGTGGCGGACACCAGCCACGACGCATCGGTGCCGATGACCTGCCGTCCCGCCCGGGACTCGAGCTCGAGCTGACAAAGGAATGCCGTGTGTGTGCCGTACATGTCGGCGTCGCGCGTGTACCCGAAGGTGCCGCGGTACCAGCCGTCGGTGACGACGGCGCGGAGGGTGTTGCGGCCCGCAGTGAGCAGGGCGGTGACGTCGTAGGCCTGGACCTGGAGGGTGGTGTTGTAGCTGGTGGAGCCGGGGGTGAGCTGCTGGTCGCCGACGCGCTGACCGTTGATGAAGAGTTCGTAGATGCCGTGGGCGGTGGCGTAGGCGCGGGCTTTGTCCGGTGCCGCCGGCAGAGTGAAGGTTTTGGTAAGTGCGTATCCCGGGCGCCCGCCTGGCTGGTTGACCGCCTCCTCGGCGGGGCCGATCCACTGCGCCGTCCAGTCCGAGGGGCGCAGGAGCCCCAGCTCCACGGGCATGGGTTGGGACCAGTCGCTGGCTGTTTCCGCGCCGCCGGCGGTGACGTCCCAGGTACGCACCCGCCATTCGAACCGGCTGCGGGAATCCAGGGCCGGTCCGCTGTAGGCGATGCCGCGGGACTCCGCGGATTCGATCCGTCCGCTGTCCCAGCCGTTCGAGGCTGTGATCCGGTACGCGGCCTGCCGGGTGGTTCCGGCGGGCGGCGTCCAGCCCAGGCGGGGTTCCCGGACGGCCAGGCCCATGGCTTCGCTCAGGTGTTCGGCCCGGAGCCGGGTGGGGGCGGTCATGCGGCGGGACTCCTGGAGGTGGCGGTGCTGGGACTTCAAGCTTCGTTGGCTGTGCCTTGCCCTCACAGGCGGCTTTCAATGGTTGGAATAGTATTGTGGTTCAGCTCACGGTGCCGCTGTGGGCCGTATGCTCTGCCAACGGCGCTAGGAACCACTGCCATGACCCTCTCTCCGGACACGGATACCCCCAACGCCGCGCCTGCCCGCGGAAAGCGGCCCAAGCAGGGCGAACCTGTCATTGACCGGGCGCTGAGCCTGCTGGCCGTCTTCTCGGACCGCCGCCGGGCGCTGACCCTCTCTGAACTCGCCCGCCACGCGGACATGCCCGCGCCCACCGCGCTGCGCCTGATCTCCCGGCTGGTGGCCTGGGGTGCCCTGGAGAGGCTCGATGACGGCCGGTACGTCGTGGGGGTCCGCCTCTGGGAGGTGGCATCCCTGTCTCCGCGCGGGCACGGCGTGCGCGAGATCGCGCTGCCGTACCTCGAGGACCTTTTCGAAGTCACGCGCCACCACGTCCTGCTGGCCGTGCGGGACAACGAACAGGCGGTGCTGATCGAACGGCTCTCATCCAAGGACGCCACCGAGGTGGCGTACCGGGTGGGCGGCCGGGCGCCGCTGCGGTCCACCGCCGTGGGGCTGGTGCTGCTGGCGGGAGCGGACCAGCAGTTCCAGGAAGCCATCATGGCCAAACCGCCGGAGAAGGAACCGGGTGTGGCGGAGATGCCCGAGGGGCAGCTGCGGCGGACCCTCTCCGACGTGCGCCGCACCGGAATCGCCATGATCCGGCGCAGCCACCCATCAATGACCGTGTCTGTGGCCTCGCCGGTCTTCGATGCGCAGGGTTCGGTGGTTGCGGCCCTGTCCATCGTGGTTCCGGATGGCTCCACTCCACCGAACGTGCTGGCGCCGGCGGTCCGTGCCGCCGCCCGCGCCGTGTCCAGGAACCTTGGGCACCAGGCAACGGTCAGCGCGGACGTGCGGACGCACTCGCGGGGGTAGCCGCCTAGCCCGCGGTGGCGGGGGCGTTCCGGGCAAACGCGCGGGCCGCCCGTGAACCTGCGGCGGCGCTGGCCCCGATGGTGATCAGGGCGCCCAGGATCAACGCCGAGGCTTCGCCCGGCTCCAGCAGGTTCAGCCGGGTGCCGATGGCGGCGGCAGCAACCGGCACGCCCAGCTGGGACGCCGAAAGGACCGCGAGTGGCAGCGGCTGGCCGAGCAGGCGCAGGCTGCCGTGGACCAGCAGGGTTCCTGCTCCGAGGCAGAGCCCGAGGAGCACCATGCCGGGGGTGCCGGCGAGGGCCCGCAGGTCCAGCGATGCGCCCAGCCAGACGAAGAACACGGGCCCGAGGAAACCGTCGCTCACGGCGAAGAGCTGATGCGCCAGCCGCCGGGGTTCACCCACGGCCGCCACCACCAGGCCGAAGGAGAATCCGGCCAGCATCACGGACACGTGCCCTGCCACCGCCAGCCCGGAGAGGGCGAAGAGCAGGGCCAGCTGGATCCGGAGTTCCAGGGCGAACTTCCGGTCCTCGGACACGTCATGCACCCGCCCGCGGGTGCCGCTGAGCTCCAGCCAGCGGAGCACGAAGAACAACGCCACCGAACAGGCCGCGACGGCGGCCGCCCCCACCGCCGCCCGCGCAGCGTTGGGCGGGTCCACGGCGAGCGGCAGCGCCACGATGCAGGCGATGTCCGCCACGGCAACCTGCGCCGTGGTGGTGAGGACCTTTGGACCGGCCAGCCGCAGGGAATCAATGATCGGCAGGACCAGGGCCGCCGAGGACGAGGCAAGCAGGACGATGTAGAGCGGGGCGTGGCCGGTGCCGAAGGCGAACGCAATGCCGGTTCCGACGGCGGCCGCGAGCGCCGCGGCAATGGCTGCGCGGAGCGCACCGCCCGCCAGGGCAGGGCGGATGGCCCGGTCCCGCACCGGCACGTGCGTTCCGGCCACGAACATAATGAGCGCGAACCCCACCTCCGCCACGAACGTGAACGTCGGGTCTGAGGAATCCACCAGGCCCAGGCCGGTGCGCCCAATGGCGATGCCGGCCAGCAGCTGCCCCAGCACCATGGGCAGGTGCCACTTCCGTGGGAACGCCAGCAAGGGTCCCAGGAGCGCGACGGCGGCGATCAGCGAGAGCTGGAAGAACGACACGGCCCTCCTTCGGCCTGGGCGCCGGGACCCCCATCCGCTCCCGGTACCGGCTCGCAGCGTCCGTGGCCCGTGGGATTCGCCAGCGGCGCGGATGGTGCGCTCACAGTATCCACGCCCGTGCAGGCGGTCAACGGCGTGGGTTCTGTGGGCCGATCAGGAGGCAGACCGGGTATCGAACGCGGCCGCTGATTCACGCAGCAGCCGGGCAACGGTATCCAGCGGGGTGCTGGCCGGCCGGCGCCCCGCGAACCGCCGCAGGACGATGCGCCGGGTTCCCAGCCCGGGAACGTCCAGGACTTCCACACCATCCTGGACCACCCCGGCCAAGGCCAGGGTGGGGACGATCGCCACCCCTTCGCCCGCGGCGACAAGTGCCAGCGCCGTCAGGGTTTCCTGGTACTGGTGCACCGTTTCGATGTGGGCGCCCGTCGAGTGGCGGAGCCGTCCGATCACGGCGGCGTTGGCTGCTGACTGCTCGACGCCCAGCCACGGAAGCGGGAGCCGGCCAAGGTCCACGTTTTCGGTGGTCAGCAGCGCCCCGGTGGGGACCACCAGTTTCCATGGTTCGTCCAGGAGCGGCTCCTCGATCATCCCGGCCGCGAGTGTCCGCTGCTCCGCCGTGGTCGAGTCCAGCTCCACCACCACGGCATCGAGCTGGCGTTGGCGGAGCAGCCGCATCAGGGCGGGATAGTCGTCCTCCACGATCCGGATCTGCAGCTGGGGGAACTGGTTCCGCCACTCGGGGAGCCGCGGAATCACTACTGTCCGCACGAAGCTGGTGAACCCGCCGATGCGCACCACCCCTTCGATGGTGGCTCCGCTTTCCATCCGTGCGCGCGCCACGGTGAGGGCGCGCTCGATCTCTTCGCCCGCCTCTGCCATCGCCAGGCCGGCGGGTGTCAGCACCGAACCCTTCGGCGTCCGCAGTACCAGCGCCTGCCCCGTTTCGTGCTCCAGTTTGCTCAGTTGCTGGGACACCGCGGAGGGCGTGATCCTCAGCTCATCGGCCGCCGCGAGGACACCGCCCGTGCGGGCCACGGCCAGCAGCACCAGCAGGCGGCGCGGGTCGAGATTCATGTTAAGCCGTTCTAAACCTGGTCTTCAGAAGAATGCAATTGAACTACACCTCTTCCGGCCCCCACAATTGCCGTTAGGTAACGATTTCAGAGAGGACACCATGGAACTGCTGTGGGAAATTGCCGGTTGGGCCGGCGCCGTCGCCATCCTCAGTGCATACCTGACCGTCTCCATGGGGTGGCTGAAGGCCGGCAAGGCTTTCCAGACCGCGAACCTCGTGGGCGCGTCCGCATTCATCATCAACGGCGCCTTCCACGGTGCGTGGCCTTCCGTGGCCACAAACGTTGCCTGGTGCCTCATTTCCGCCGTGGCGCTTCTTCGCATGCGCGCCGCCGGCGGCTCTGCCAGCAATGACGCTCCCGCGGTGCAACTGCCCGGCGTCCCGGACGCCACCGGCCAGCTCGCCGTCATCGAGCCGCGCGTCAGCGGACCGTACCCCATTGAGGCGCGAGCGGTCGAAGCCTATGCAGCGGAGACCTATGCCGCTCAGCCCTACGTCGCTGAGCCTTACGCGGCATGCACGGCATCCGCCGTCGCACCCACACGGCAGGGCGCCGTCGCCGTCTAGCGGTGGCCATCGGGCACCGTGCTGATCAGTCAGTCTTCGCCGCGGTAGGACACCCGGCGGACCAGGACCTCACCGTCAACGGCGTAAACGCCGAACGCCCTCCCGGTGAAGGCCTTGGCGGTTTCGAAGGTCCAGTGCCGCCCGTCGAGCTCGGCCAACAGCACCTCCGGGCTCCCGCCAGGCCCGGCGGCGCGGACGGTCAGGCGGATCCTGTCGCCACCCACGGCGCCGGCGCTGAAGTCCGACGGCGGCGGGCTGGCCACGATGGCCAGTTCCACGTCGCCGGACGGAACCGTCGCCTCCCACGTCCGGTCAAAGCCGGCGACGACGGCACGCGCGGTGATCCTGACGCCGTCGCAGTCCTTACTCTGCCCCTGGCTGGCTTCGATGCCGAACCAGTTGTCCTCGGCGTTCCGCACGGCCACGCCCCCACTGCCCGTGGCGACGCTCAGCACCGCCCGGAATTCCATGCCGAGGTGGCGCTGGCGCTGGGCGAGGAAGCAGGGCCGGGGCGAACCCATGGTGCTCCCGTCGCCGGCGATCAGGAGGCCCTTGGACGTCGGCGCCGTGAATTCGGCGGGCATCCTGCGGACCCCGATCCAGGCGGGGTGGTCCGGGCCTGCACCGTGGGTGAAGTCGTACTCCGCCTGTTCCGGCCGCGTCCCGCCCACGACGGGAAGCTGCGCGTGGGGCCACCCGTCTTTCCACTCCACCCCGGTGAGGAAGGCTTCCCTGCCCAGGGGTGAAAACGCCTGGGTGAGGCCCACCGGACGCACGCCCAGCAGGACCATGGCCGTGCCGCCGTCGGGAAGCTCCACCAGGTCTGCATGCCCGGTGTTCTGGACCGGGGATCCAGTGCCTGCAGCGGTGAGGACGGGGTTGTGCGGCGCGGGCTCGAAAGGTCCGTCCGGGCGGCGTGACCGTGCCACGGTGACGGCGTGGCCCCTGTCCGTCCCGCCCTCCGCAGCGACCAGGTACCACCAGTCGCCGCGGTGGTAGAGGTGCGGCCCTTCCGGCGCATAGAGTCCGCTGCCGGACCACAGCGCGCGGGGCTGCTCAAGCGCTTCTCCAGTTGCGAGATCCACCCGCACCTGCTGGATGGCGTCCGGGTGGCGGGCGAAGGTGACATAAGCGGTGCCGTTCTCATCCCACGCGAGGTCCGGGTCGATGCCGTCCACCGCCCCGATGGCTGTGCCGTCGCTCCAGGGGCCGGCGGGGTCGGTGGCCGTGAACACCACGCAGCCCCGGCCGCCGAGGAAGATCGACACGATCAGGTAGAAGACACCGTCACGGTAGCGGAGGGTGGGCGCCCAGACTCCTCCGGGGGTGGGGACGTTGGCGAGCCGGACCTGCTCCTCGCGGGTGGCCACGTGCCCCACCAGCTCCCAGTCCTTGAGGTCCTTGCTGTGATAGATCGGCAGGCCCGGCAGGTATTCAAAGGAGGACGTGGCCAGGTAGTAGCCGTTCGGGGTGCTGACGATGCTGGGGTCAGGGTTGAATCCGGACAGGATGGGGTTGGTCTGCATCCAGCCATCCTGCCGCCTGCAGCCACGTCAGGGCCGGGCCGGTTTCACCCTTTGGAAGGCATTCTGCCCGGCAGGCTGCGCGTCCTTTACAGGAAGCTGTCCTCGCTGAGCTCGAAATCCTCGCCCCCTGCCAGTTCAACGCTGACGCGTCTCCCGTCCCACACGACGTCCCGCCGCACGGCCTCGGGCGAACGGAGCACCGCGCTCCCTAGGACCCCGCCGGACCACCGAAGGTCCACCCCGATGCCGCCCACAGCGCGCAGCCCCCTGACCGATCCCTCGCCCCATGCGGCCGGCAGTGCCGGGAGGAGCCGGATGGCGGCGGCGTCCGACTGCACCAGCATCTCCGCGATGCCCGCCGTCGTTCCAAAGTTGGCGTCGATCTGGAAGGGCGGGTGCGCGGTGAACAGGTTGGGGTAGACCCCGCCGCGTTCGGCCAGCCCCTCCCCGGCCACGCGCAAGGCGAGGTGCAGGCTCTCCTCCGCTTTGCCGGCGTCGCCCAGATGGGCCCACAGGCCGAGGCGCCAGGCCATGGCCCAGCCCGTCGATTCCGGGCCGCGGAGTTCCAGCGTCCGTGCTGCCGCGGCGGCCAGTTCCGGAGTGGCCTGCGGGCTCCATTCCTGCAGCGGGAACAGCCCCGCCAGGTGCGAGGTGTGCCGGTGTTCCGGCTCGTGTTCGGTGGCAGGGAAGGCCCATTCGAGGACTTCACCGCGGCCGCCGATGGCTGGCTGCGGAAGCGCCGCCACCTTCCGGGTGAGGTCATCGAGCCAAGGCACGGGGGCACCGAGCACTGCCGCCGCCTGCCGCGCCGAACCGCACAGAGCCCTGAGCAGGGAAACGTCCATGGTGGCGGACCTGCCCACCGCTGCGGGGCCGCCGTCGTCCGCGACAAAGCGGTTTTCGGGAGAGGTCGACGGCGACGTGTGCGTTCCGCTGTCAGCTTCGCCGATGATCCAGTCCAGTGCGAAGAGGGCCGCGCCTTCGAGGGCGGGCCACGACGCTTGGAGGCGGGCGAGGTCCCCCGTATAGGAGTAGTGCCGCCACACGGAGTCTGCCAGCCACGTTCCGCCCATCGCCCAACTGGCCCACATCGCGTTTCCCGTGCCGGCTCCCACCGCGAACGGGTGGCCCCAGGGGTCGGTGTTGTGGTGGGCCGCCCAGCCGCGGGCACCGTACAGGCCTGCCGCCGCGGTTCCGGTGCGGGCGAGGGTATCCACCAGCCGGAGCAGCGGGTCATGGCATTCCGCGAGGTTGGTTGTGAGGGCGGGCCAGTAGTTCATCTGGGTGTTGATATTGATGGTGTAGTTGCTGCTCCAGGGCGGTTGCAGCTGCTCGTTCCAGATGCCCTGGAGGTTGGCCGGGAACCCGGCCTCCCGCGAGGAGGCGATCAGCAGGTACCGGCCATAATGGAACAGCAGCGCCATCAGGGCCGAGTCTGACTTATCCCTTTCAAAGGCGCGGATGCGCTCATCGGTCGGCTTCCCTGCGGCGGCCGCCGAGCCGCCGCCGAGCTCGAGCGCAACGCGGCTGTAAAGCCCGGCGTGGTCGGCGAGGTGGCGCTCCATGGCCGGCTCGAAGGCTTCTTCCTTCAGTACCCCCGCGATCCGTGCGCTGAGGAGCCGTGCCAGCGCATCGGCGTCGTCCGCGGTGTTGGCGTGGCGGGCATAAGGGTGGTTGAGCACGGTGCCCGTCGCCACGACGATCCTGACAAAAGTGGCGCCCCGGATGCCCAGGACCCCGTGGGCAAAGCCGGCATCGCCGTCCGTGACAATGCCGGCGTGGACCGCACCGGCCCGGGAATCCGGGCCATAAACGACCGGTTCGGCAGCCTGTTCATGGGACGGCGCGACATCAGCGGGAAGCACCACGCCCAGCCGGACCTCCGTTCCCCAGTCCTGTGTGACGGCGCCCATGCCCCGTGCGGCGATCTTGTCCGGCGAGATCCCGATCCGCAGGTCAGCGGGCGCACCAAACGCAATGTCATGCACAATGACGGCGTCGGGGTGGGAAGCGAACGTCCGGTGACGCGCCTCGGAACCGTCCAGGAGGTAGCGGTGCCCGGCGATGCCTGTCCGGAGATCGAGCCACCGGGCGGGGCCATCTGCCGGAGCGGCGGTGCCGGCGGCTTCGACGGACACGACGGCGAACGGAAGGTACGCCTGTGAATGCGTGCTTTGGAAGGCCATCAGCAGGTCTTCCGCCCGCCGGACGTCACCGGCGTCGATGGCCTCGCGGACGGCCTGGAGCGTTGCCGTCCCCTCGGCCGGGTCGAGCAGCGGCGCGGACCGGTCCGTGGGGCCGGACCAAGCCGAGCCCTCGTTGAGCTGGATGCGCTCGCCGCCGGCCAGGCCGCGCAGCGTGGCACCGGTGAGGCCGTTGCCCACCGGCAGTGACTCGACGAACTGTTCCGCCGCCCCGCGGTACCAGAGCACGTGGCCGGGATCGGCGCAGGGCAGTTCGATGGCCGGCGGTTGCCCCGCGGCGGCCCGCCGGCTCAGTACTGGCCCTTGATCACGAAGTAGGAGCCGCGGATGGTGCCCGCGAGCTTGGATTTCTGGCGCGCAAACTTGAAGCTGGACGCCAATTCCTCCGGCACCTCCATGCCGTCGGACAGCTTAAATCCAACCGCCCGCTTTGCGCCTTCCTCGATGCCGTACATGACGTTGATGGAGAGCCCGGACTCGTAGAACACGTACGCCATCCGCAGCCCGTCCACCTCGAAGGAAGACACTTCAAGCGGCTTCGAGGCAATCACCAGGTCCCGCTCCTCGGCGAGGATGTTGTGGATGTAGGCGAGCGTCTCCGGATCGTCTTGGGCGGCGGTGACGGTGAAGTCATGGTCGTACTTGTTCTTGTAATAGCGTGCCTCGTTGGCGCGCAGCCCGGCAAGCGCGTCCACCACCGGTGACGATTCCAGGCCAACGGTGGAGACGTTCTTGAAATCCGCGGTGTATGGCATGAGTCCTCCTGGGTTTTGGTCCTGTGGCACATCGTTGCAGATCAGCGGCTGCCGCGCACTCACAGCTCTGGTTTGCGGGCAACCACGGTGTAGGTGCAGGGGACGAGGTCCCGCTCGGCTTCCGGCCACGCGTAACCGTCCGGCACGTCCACCATGCGGGGCGAGAACTTCCACGGCAGCGTGGTGCCTTCGTCCAGGCGGAGGATCTGCATCCCGGCGCCGATGAGGGAGTTGATGATGTCGGACAGCGGATGCGCCCACTGGTAGGTGCGGGAATGGGCCACCTTCCCGTCGCCCACATAGGTGGACTCCTCGTCCCACACCTGGGCTTCGCCGCGGTTAAAGTACGGGTAGCGGAGCTGCAGCCCCTCGGCGTCCTCATCCACCGCGTAGAGGGCAGGATGGCCGTCGCGGATGTAGAAGGTGCCGCCGGGTTTGAGGAGCGCTGCCACCTGGGACGCCCACTGCGCCAGATCCGGAAGCCAGGTGACGGTTCCGATGCTGGTGTAGACCACGTCGAAGTCGCCGGAAACGGCCAACCTCGCCTGCAGGACATCCGCCTCCACCCATGCCACCTTCAGGCCCAGCTTTTCCGCCAGGCCGGCAGCGGAGGCAAGGGCGGACGGCGAGAAGTCCAGGCCGGTGACCCGGGCGCCCGCACGGGCCAGCGACACCGTGTCCATCCCGATGTGGCACTGCAGGTGGCACACGTCCAGCCCGGCAACAGTTCCGTCAGGAACGAAGGGCGCGAGCGCTTCAAGATCGGTGCGCACCACGGGGGTCAGGTAGCCAGGATAATCCAGCGCTCCGAGTCCGTAGGCTTCCTCGTGCAGGGGCACCCGGTCTTCCCAGTTGTCCAGGTTGGTGGCGCGTGCGGTCTCCCAGTCGACCGCGAGGGGGCTGTCGCTCATTCCGGCAGCCTACATCGTTGTACAGCCGCGGGTACCGGAACACCCTCCATCATTACAGGATCCTGATACCGGCCCCGCTGATCTCAATTTCGGTGAGGGTGACCCGTTCGTCCGGAGAGCTGTTCGGCCAGTGGAAGCTCAGGTAGTCGCGTCCGCCGGCCGTGCGGAGGATCATGCCATGGCCGCCGTCGCTGGACCACAGAGGCTCGCGATGCTGCGTCCAGGGCCCGGTGATGGTCCCGCTGGCCGATTCGGCGACGCCCATCGCATACCCAGTCTCGCCGTGGCTGGACCACAGCATGAGAAGCCTGCCCTCAGCGGCGCGCACCAGGAACGGCCCGTCGGTGAACATGGGATCCGCGGCCAGGTTCAGACCCTTGGGAGGTTCCACGCCCTCCGGGAAACGAAGGGGACGGGTCCAGTTGGCCGAGGACGCCGCGAACAGGAGGACCGGCTCATCAACACCGGAGCGGAGGTCCTCGGACAGCCGCAGCGCGTACATTTTGCCGTCACCGATGCCTGCCTGGTCCGGCGTCCCCTCCGTCCCGCGGCTGTAGACCAGCCAGCGGGTGCCGTCGCCGTCGATATGCAGGGTTCCGTCCAGGCATGGCTGGGTTGCCGGCGTGACAGGTCCGTCGCTCCAAGGGCGGTAAGGGCCGGTGGGGCTGTCCGAGACCAGCACTGCTACCCCGCGGGGGCGCGCGCCAGTGGACGTGGCAAATGTGGCGAACATAAAGAACCGCCCGTCAAGGGCGTAGGCTTCCGGCGCCCAGAACTGCGTGTCGGCCCAGAACCCCGGTGGCGGGCGGAACGCGGCGACGGGACCGTCCCAGTGCTCCAGGTCGCGGCTGGTGTAGCAGTCAAAACCCGTTGCCGGCCCGCCCCACACGTTGGTGTCACTGGTTCCGAACAGGACGAACTCGCCGGGGGCAGGCTCCAGGATGAAAGGGTCACGCATCCGGATGTCCTCGAGGCGGAACTGCGGAACAGTCTCCTGTTGGCCCGTCATCGGCTTACCTCATAGTCGGGGGCAGGCGCCAGCGCCGCTTCGAAGTGGTGCGTTCCGCCCGTGACGCCGTGCCGCGCACCGTCCGGAAGGACGACGTCGGCCGCCACCCCGTCCGGGACGGTCGCCTCGAGCCGGAACCCGCCGTCGTCGTACTTCCACGCGGTGCGGACCTCGCCGTGCGGGGTCTTCAGGGACGTGGACGCCCAGTCGATCCCCTCCCCCGGCTGCGGCTGGATGAGCACCCGTGCATAGCCGGGCTCCAGCGGCCGGATTCCGCCGATGGCCTTGTGCATCCAGTCCGCCACGGCGCCCAGGGCGTAGTGGTTGAAGCTGGTCATTTCGCCCGGGTTGATGGTGCCGTCCGGGAGCATGGAGTCCCAGCGTTCCCACACCGTGGTGGCGCCCATGGTCACGGGGTACAGCCAGGATGGGCAGCCCTCCTCCAGCAGCAGCCGGTACGCCTCGTCCACGTGCCCGGTGTCCGTCAGTGCGTGGGTGATGAACGGCGTCCCCGCGAAGCCGGTGGACACCCGGTATCCGTTGTCGCGGACCAGTTCGGCCAGGCGGTTGCCGGCGAATTCCCGCAGCTCCGGCGTCAGCAGGACGTCGAAGGCGATGGCCAGCGCGTAGACGGTGGTGCAGTCGCTGGAAATGGTGCCGTCGGCCGCCACGTAATGCTCGGCGAAGGCGTTCCGCACCCGGGCGGCGAGCGCCTCGAAGGAGGCCTCGTCGTCGTGCTTCCCCAGCAGTCCTGCGGCCCGGGCGGTGAGAATTGCGGTCCGGTACATGCAGGCGGTGGCCACGACGGCGGTGTCCGCCTTGGCTGCCCACGGCTGGTCCGGCGCGGCGTCGGGATCGAGCCAGTCACCGAACTGGAAGCCCGAATCCCACAGCCCGACGGGCGAGAGCAGGCCTTCCACCCGGCGGGTGTGGGCGGCCATCGATTCGTACTGGTTCTCCAGCACGGACAGGTCGCCGTAGGCCTCCCACAGGGCCCAGGGCACCCAGACGGATGCCTCGCTCCACAGCGCGGAGGATTCCGGGGCGGGGAATTCAGCCGGCTGCGGGCAGTACTTCAGGACGTCGGGCACGGTGATGGGGACCAGCCCGTCCTGCGCCTTCTGCTCCGCGGCGAGGTCCAGCAGCCAGTCCTGCAGGAAGCCCTTGACGTCGTAGAGGAAGGCGGCGGTGGGCGCGAAGACGCCGATGTCGCCGGTCCAGCCGAGCCGTTCGTCGCGCTGCGGGCAGTCCGTGGGCAGGTCCAGGAAGTTGCCGCGCAGGCCCCAGACGATGTTGCGGTGCAGCTGGTTCACCAGTTCGTTGGAGCACTCGAAGGTGCCGGTGCGCTCCAGGTCGGAGTGGACCACCACGGCTTCGAGGTCATCGGCACCGAGGTTCCCAGGCCAGCCGGTCACCTCGGCGTAGCGGAAGCCGTGGAAGGTCTTGGTGGGCTCGAAGGAATCCTGGCCGCCGGAGAGGATGAACGTGTCCGTGGCCTTCGCCGTGCGCAGCGGCCGGACGCCCAATTCGCCCTCCTCCAGCACTTCGGCATGCCTGATGGTGATGGTGTGGCCCGCTTCGCCCTGCACGGTGAACCGCAGCCAGCCAACCAGATTCTGGCCGAAATCCACCAAAGTCTTTCCGCCCGGCGAGGTGAAGACCTCGACGGGACGTACAACGCCGGCACGCACCACGGGCGGGCCCACCGGCTCAGCCAGCCGCCCGACGTCGAACGCCACCTCGCGCGCACCGGTCCAACCGGTGCCGGGCACGAAGCCCGGTTCCGCCCAGCCCTGCTGGAGCCGGCGGGAATCGATGGTTTGGCCGTCGTAGAGGTCGTTAAAGGTGGTGGCGGACAGGCCGGCCTGCCAGGACGCATCCGAGGCAACGGACTGGACGTGCCCGTCGGCGAACTCGATGTCCATCTGGCCGAAGAACCCCAGCTCGCTGCCGTAGAGGTTGGACATGCCGTGCCAGGCCAGCCTGCCGCGGTACCAGCCGTTGCCGAGCTCGACGCCGATCACTGTGGTGGGCCGGATGAGTGCGGTGACGTCGTAGCTGCGGTGGCGGAGGCGCCACTCGTAGGAGCTCCAGCCGGGGCTCAGCACATCCGGACCCGCGGGGACGCCGTTGATGGACGCCTCGTAGACGCCCAACGCGGTGGCCCGCAGCGTCGCCTTCACCACGGCGCCGTGGCCCTCCTCAAGGGTGAACTCCTTGCGGAGCAGCGGAGCGCCGTCGAAGTCGTTTTCGGGCGTGATCATGGCGGCGAGCCAGGAAGCTGAAGTCATGGAGGGAGTGTTCCGTTCTGGTGGAAGCAGGGTCAAGGGTGGTTCGGTCCGCGAAAAGGCAGGCGCCGTCAGGCGTAGTGGCAGGCGACGTCCGCCGTGCCCACGCGCCGCAGCGCCGGGCGTTCGGTGGCGCAGAGTTCGGTGGCGAGGGGGCAGCGGAGCCGGAAGGGGCAGCCGCCGGGACCGGGTACTGCGGCGGCGCCGGTACGGACTCCGAGCGATTCGCGGGCTTCCCGTCGGGCGGCCTGTTCGGCGGGCCGGGGCACGGGTGAAGCGGCCACGAGGGCCTGTGTGAAGGGGTGCCGCGGGTTTTCGGTGACGGCCGCCGCCGGTCCGCTTTCCATGACCTGGCCGCGGTAGAGCACCACCACGCGCTGAGCCAGGAACTGCACCACGGCGATGTCGTGGGCGATGAACAGGTAGCTCAGGCCGCGCTCGTCGCGGAGGTCGGCCAGGAGGTTGAGCACCTGCGCCTGGGTGGAAAGGTCAAGCGCGCTGACGGCTTCGTCGCAGACCACCAGCTGGGGGTCGCAGATCAGGGCCCGCGCCACGGAGATCCGCTGCCGCTGGCCACCGGAGAACTGGCTGGGGTAGCGGTCCACGGCCTCGCGCGGGAGCCCGACGCGTTCCAGCATGTCCTCAGCCTTGGCGCGGGCCTCTGCCGCCGGCACGCCACGGAGGCGCAGCGGTTCCGCGAGGGATGTACCCACAGTGTTGCGGGGGTTCAGGGAGGAGTTGGGGTCCTGGAAGACGGCCCGGAGTTCGCCGCCGAGGGCCCGGCGCTGGGCGGCGCCGGCCGAGGTAATGTCCTTGCCCTGGTAGCTGATGGACCCGCCGGAAACCTTCTGCAGTCCCAGGATGGCCTTGCCGATGGTGGACTTGCCGGAGCCCGACTCCCCCACCAGCCCCACGGTTTCGCCGGGGGCGATGCTGAAGCTGACATGGTCGGCGGCGGCCGGTGCGGCGGCTGCCTTGCGTCCCCGGCCGTAGCGGACCACCAGGTCCTTGACCTCCAGCATGGAGGTGCCGTCGTGGGGAAGGGTGGAATCGGTGCGTTCCGTGACTGCGGTGCTCATGCCAGGTCCTTCTCGATGACGGCGGTGTGCTGGGAGGTGGCGGTGGTGTGCTGGGAGCTAATCGGGAGGAGGCGGGCGGCGGGCACATCGGTGGCAAGCCAGTCCATGCCCTCGACGGCCAACTGGTCCGCCTTGACGCAGCGCACCAGGCCCTCGCCGGTGCCGGACGCCAGCAGCGGAACGGGGTCCGTGCAGGCGGAGCCGGCGAACTGGCACCTGGCGGCGAAGCGGCAGCCGGTGGGCCAGTCCTTGGGCTGCGGCACCTGGCCTTGAATCGTGGCCAGGCGTTCGGGCATGTTGTCCGCGTCGTTGGCGTGCGGGTCCGCGGCCAGGAGGGCCAGGGTGTAGGGGTGGCGCGGGTTGTCCAGGATGGCGGCGGTCTTGCCGTTTTCCACCACCTGGCCGGCGTACATCACGGCCACCTGGTCGCAGATGTCCGCCACTACGCCGAGGTCGTGCGTCACCATCACCACTGACATCCCGGTGTCCTTGACCAAGGCCCGGAGCAGGGACAGGATTTCGGCCTGCACCGTGACGTCCAGGGCGGTGGTGGGCTCGTCCGCCACCAGCAGCCGGGGCTGTCCGGAGAGGGCGAGTGCGATGGCAACGCGCTGGGCCATGCCGCCGCTGATCTGGTGCGGATAGGTCTTCAGGATTCGCTGGGCGTCCACGATGCCCACCTTTTCCAGCAGGTTCCGGGCCTCCGTGCGCGCCTCGGACTTGCCCATGCCGCGGAGCCGGCGGATGGCTGCGGTGAGCTGGTACCCCACGGTGAACATGGGATCCAGTGCCCGCATGGGCTCCTGGCTGATCAGCGCGATGTCGCGGCCGCGGATGCCTTCCATGTCCTTCTCCGTTGCGGCGGCGAGATTCCTGCCGTTCCAGAGGATCTGCCCACCGCTGACGGAGACGCCGGAGGGCAGCAGCCCCAGCAGGGACAGCGCGGTCATGGTCTTGCCGCAGCCGGATTCGCCCACCAGGCCCAGGACGCTGCCCGGTGCGACATCGAAGGAGACGCCGGTGACAAGGGCGACGCCGTTGCCCGTACCAGCACCGTCGACGCCGACGGAAAGGTTGCGGACGCTGAGGGTTCCGTTCCCGGGGGCCTCCTGCGCCTCTGCGTCCTTGGGTGCCGGGGCGGCGGCGATCGCGGCGACCGCTGCCGCCCGCTGCCTCCGCGCGGCGGCGGAGGGAAGGTGCGGTGCGGCGGCGTTGGGCGCCTTGCCCAGGGCGTTGCCGATGGCGTTGGCGGACAGGACTGTCAGCGCCAGGACGGCGCCGGTGGGAACCATCATCCAGGGGGCGTCATAGACGTGCTGCGAGGCGCCCTGGATCATGCCGCCCCAGCTGGGCTGCGGGAGGGGCGGGCCGAAGCCGATGAATGCCAGGCCGGCCTGGATCAGCATGCCGACGGCGAAAATCAGGGCCGCCTGCACCACGATGGTGTTGGCCAGGCCGGGAAGGACGTGGCGGAGGCTGATGCCCACCGGGCTGAGGCCGTCCACCTTGGCGGCGTCAACATAGAGCTGGGACTGCAGGGACTTGGCCTGGCCCAGGACCACCCGGTAGATGCCAGCGGACATCAGGATGCCCAGGATGGCCATGATGAGCGGAATGTTGGTTCCCACCGCGCCGATCACCGCCAGGATGATCACGGTTCCCGGCAGGGACATCATGACTTCCGTGATCCTGCTGATGACGGCCTCGGTACGTTCGGCACCGGCGGCGGCCATGGCCAGGAGGGTACCCAGCCCGACGCCGACAATCACCGTGATCAGCGAGGTCCCCAGGGTGCCGGCGGCCGCGGCGAAAATGCGGCTGAGGATGTCCCGGCCCAGTTCGTCGGTGCCGAGCCAGTGGGCGGCGGTGGGGCCGGAGAGGACGGCGGTGAAGTCCTGGTCTTCGGTCTTGAAGGGCAGCCACAGCGGCGCCGTCAGGGAGGCAATGACCAGGGCCGCCAGCCACACCAGGCCGGCCACTGCTCCCGGCGAGCCGAAGAGCCGGTGCCGGGAGAACCTGGCGAGTGCCGCCTTGCCGGAGCGTGGCACGGAGGCTCCTGCCGCCGTCGTACTTCCTGCCTGGTCCGCGTCCGCGGGGGCCGGGGCAACTGTGGGAATCATGAGGCACGCAACTTCGGGTCGAGGAACTTGGTGGCCAGCTCCAGCACCAGGTTGACGGCAACCACCACCACGGTGGCGATCACCACCACGCCCTGGACTGCGGGGGCGTCATGGGTGCTGACGGAGGTCTGAACGGCCTGGCCCAGGCCGGGCATGGCGAACAGCTGCTCCGCGATGACGGAACCGCCGAACAGGCCGATGAACTGCAGGGCGATGCCGGCAACGATCGGCAGGCTCGCGTAGCGCAGGGCGTGGATGTAAAGGATCTTCCAGGTGGGGGTGGCAGTGGCGCGCAGGGTGCGGATGTGTTCCTGCTGCAGCGCCTCGAGCATGGAGGCCCTGGTCTGGCGGGCGATGAAGGCCGCCCCGCCCACGGCCAGCGTGATGACCGGCAGCGCCAGGGACAACGCCCAGTCCTGCGGCGAGACCTCGAACGGGACGTAGCCCGTGGCCGGGAAGACCGAGGACTGGACGGCGAGGAGGTAGACCAGGATGATGCCCACCCAGAACGCCGGCAGGGCCACGAGGAGCCCCACGAACCCGCCGATCACCTGGTCCAGGAGACCGCCGCGGACCGCTGCGGTGACGCCCAGGGCGATGCCGAGGATGGCGCTGAGGACCGTGGCTCCGGCGGCGAGGGATGCCGTCACCGGCAGGCGGGCCGCCAGGTCGGCGCTGACGGAGCGGCCGTCAATCAGCGAGACTCCCAGGTTTCCCTGCACCGCGTCGCCCAGCCAGCGGAAGAACTGGGAGAACAGCGGATCGTTCCAGCCGAGCTGCTGGTTCAGCTGGTCGATCGCGTCCTGGGAGGCGCCGGCGCCGAGCGAAACAGCTCCCGGGCTGCCGGGCATCGCGTGCACCAGCAGGAACGCCAGCACCGCAACCACCAGCACCGTGGCGAGCGCCATGAGCAGGCGCTTGGCAACGAACAATGCCATGGGGTGACCTCCGTTGGTCTTGCCCGGCGCCTCCGTTGGTGGGCAGGCGCCGGGCGGGTTGGATCAGTTGGTGGGCTTGTAGGACGAGAGCAGCGGGTAGGCGTTGGTGCCGGCGAACTGGACTTCCTGGACCTTCTTGGTGTTGTAGCCCCAGTTGGACAGTGATTCGAAGAGCGGGATCAGCCAGCCGGACTCCACCAGCCGGGTGTTCAGCTTGGTCAGTGCCGTCTTCCGGGCGGCGTCGTCCTTGGCGGCGGCGGCTTCGCCGGTGGCGGCGCTCAGCTGATCGTCGGTGGCCTTCTGGACGTTGGTGAAACCGTTGAGGATGGCGCCGTACATCAGGCCGATCGGGTTGTCCCAGCCCAGCGGTGCGTAGCCCAGCGGGGTGGTGGCAACGGCGGCGAAGGCCTCATCGGTTGAGGCGGCCATCTTCACGTTCATGGTGATGCCCACCGCTGCGAGGTCCTTCTGGACAGCCTGCAGGTCGGTCTGGGTCTGGGCGCCGGCGATGATGGTGAACTCGAAGCCGTTGGCGTAGCCGGCCTCGGCCAGCAGGCTCTTGGCCTTCTCCGGATCGTAGGCGAACGTCTTCTCCAAGTCCGCGGTGAAGCCGGCCGAGTCCTTCGGAAGGGCGTTCCAGGTGGGGATGTCACCCTTGTGCAGCGCGTCCACCAGGGCCTGGCGGTTGATGGCGTGCTGGATGGCCTGGCGGACCTTTTCGCTGGCGAACGCGGGGGCGGTCTTGCCGGTTTTGTCGAACGAAATCATGGTCTGCACCGTGCCGCCGATGCGGGACACGCCCACGCCCTTGGACTTCGCGAAGTCCACGGTGGGCGAGGTCAGCTGGGCCACGTCGGCTTGGCCGGACACCAGCGCGTTGGCCCGGGCCTGCGGGTCCATGATGACGTTGAAGACGATCTTGCTGTACGCGTAGTCCGCGGCGTCGTCGTTCTTCTCGTTCTTGACCATCACGTACTTGTTGCCCTTCACCGTGGACGGGTCAAGGGTGTAGGGGCCGGAGCCGTCGGGCGTGGTGGCGAGGCTGGCGGTGTCGGCGACGCCCGCCTTGCCCACAATCATGCCCATGGTGGAGGTGAGGTTCTTCTCGAAGCCCGGCTGCGGCTTGGCGAAGGTGATGGCCACCTGGGTGGGGCTTACGACGTCGACACTTGCGATTTCCTGCGCCCCGCCCTTGGCGATGGCTGAGTAGGTGCTCAGGGCGGTGTCGGTGCGGCGGTCGAAGTTGGCCTTCACCAGTGCGGCGTCCAGGGTGGAACCGTCCGTGAAGGTGACGCCGTCCGCGAGGGTCAGGGTGAGGACGGTGCTGTCTGCGTTGTACTCGAACTTCGTGGCCAGGCCGGGGCCGGCCGTTCCATCGGGCTGGAGGTCCAGGAGGGTGTCGTACAGGCCTTCCATGAACTGGCGCTGGGCGTCTGCCACGCGGATGGGGTCGTAGCCGAAGGACGCCGAGTCGCTTTCGACGCCGATGGTCAGGGTGGACTTGTCCACGGTGGCCGCCTGCTGGCTGCCGCCGCCGCAGGCGGCCAGGGAGCCCATCAGCAGGGCGCCGGTCAGGACGGCAGCGCTGCCGCGGGCGGTGGTGGTCAGGAGTTTCATCGGGTGCGCCTTCGCATTCTTCTGTGACTGCAACGGAAAGAAAGGGGGCCGGTGGTGTCCGGCACCTTTCAAGAATCAGCCGGGGCCGTCAGGGCCAGACATGACAATGTCATTGATTGAAAAAGTATTGTGGCGGGGGTCACGCGGCCGGACAGGATGGATGAAGGCAGAGACGCCTGGGCGCCGCCTGGCCGGCCCCCAACACGAGAGGAACCACATGACCAACCCGTTTCCGCAGGACTTTCTTTGGGGCGTGGCCACCGCCGGCCACCAGGTGGAAGGCAACAACGTCAACAGCGATACCTGGTTCCTGGAGCAGCTGCCCGGGACCATCTTCGCGGAGCCGTCCGGGGACGCCGTGGACCACTACCACCGCTTCCGCGAGGACATTGCCCTGATTGCCGGGCTGGGCTTCACCAGCTACCGCTTCTCCCTGGAGTGGGCTCGGATCGAGCCGGCCGAAGGCCAGTTCTCCGTGGCCGCGCTGGACCACTACAAGCGCGTCCTGGAGGCCTGCGTTGAGCACGGCCTCACCCCAGTGGTGACGTTCCACCACTTCACCTCACCGCTGTGGCTGTTGCAGTCCGGCGGCTGGGAAGGTGCCCGCACGGCCGAGCTGTTCGCCCGGTACTGCGACCGTGCCATGGCGCATTTCGGCCACCTCATCGGCGTCGCGTGCACGTTGAACGAGCCCAATCTGCCCTGGCTCCTGGAGTCCTTCGGCATTGGCGGAGAAGCCCCGGAAAACCGCGGCTCCGTACCGATCTGGGCTGCCGCAGCGCAGCGCCTCGGCATTGACGCAAGCACCATTGCCCCGTTCCAGTTCTGCTCCACTGAGGCCGGGTTCGCCGTGAAGCTGGCCGCGCACCAGGCTGCCACCGCCGCGATCAAGGCCCACCGCCCGGACCTCCAGGTGGGCTGGACGCTCGCCAACTCCGACATCCAGGCCATCCCCGGCGGCGAGGAAATTGCGGACAAGGTGCGCCGCGACGTCAACGAGCGCTTCCTCGAAGCTTCCCGGGGCGATGACTTCGTTGGCATCCAGACTTACGGCCGCACGGTGTACGGCCCGGACGGCCATGCACCCGCGCCGGACGGCGTGGAAACCAACCAGATGGGTGAGGAAATCTACCCGCAGGCCATTGAGGCCACTGTCCGTGAAGCCGCCCGCCTGGCCGGCATTCCGGTGATGGTCACCGAGAACGGCCTGGCAACCGAGGACGACACCCAGCGCGTTGCCTACCTGCAGGCAGCGGTGGACGGCGTTGCCTCCTGCATCGCGGACGGCATCGACGTGCGCGGGTACATCGCGTGGACCGCGTTCGACAACTTCGAGTGGATCTTCGGCTACCGGCCCAAGTTCGGCCTGATCGCCGTGGACCGCACCACCCAGGAGCGCACTCCCAAGGAGAGCGCGCACTGGCTGGGCAGCTTCGCCCGGAAGCAGGCATCCCAGGTGGCCCTGCCCGCCTGATCATGGCGAATGGCCCGGATTTCCCATGGAGATCCGGGCCATTTCCTTTTGTGCTGCTACGCCTGCAGCCGCAGCTTGGCGGCGAAATCGGCCATGATCAGCCTGGTATCCACGGAGGTGTAGGTGCGGCGCACGGGCTGGGTGCCAGCCTCCGTGAACGTGGAGGTGACGTCGTCGAGCCCCGTTACTACCAAAGGGGCGCTGTCCCCCAGGCACCACAATGGCCCGAACTTCACGAAGTCCGGCACGTCCAGGCCGTGGAAAAGCTCCCACAGCCAGGCGCCGGCGGCTCCGGCTGTGCGGAACAGCTGGTCCAGCTCCGCCACCGGGGCAACAATTTGCCGGTACGTTTCGGCCGGGAACTGCCACACGGCAAGGTCCTGGTTGCCCAGCACGAAGTCGGCAGCGGCGGGATCGGTGAAGTAGTTGTATTCGTCGTCGTTGACCTCGGCTCCGCCCACCCACGCAAGCGTGAACGAAGACGCGATGGCCGGCTCCAGCAGGAGTGCATCGGCAACATTCGTCAGGGGACCTGCGCAGACCAGGACCAACGGAAGGCCTCCCGCGGCCGGTTCGGCAGCGGCGGCGACGATGGCCCGGGCCGCTGCCGATTCCCGCGGTTGTCCCGTGAAGGGGGCATCGGGTCCGGCCTGGACGGTTGACGGTTCCGGCAGCTTGAGGACCCGCAGCAGGTCCGCCGCCACATCCGCCCCGGCAACGGCCCGGCCTTGCGGCGGCCCAAACATGGGATTCGTCAATGACGACGTGACAGCAACGATCCGGTTGGTCGGGGACAGCGCGTGATGCGCCAGCCCCACCAGCCCGTCCGGGTCACCTGCCCAGTCATTGTCGATAATGACCCTGCACCGGGGTTCAACCGGAATCATGTCCATCATGGTCCTTTACACTGGGCCGGGCGCCGGTTTTGTCCTGGCGCTTGTGCGGGCGGGCGCCGGCGTGGCCACGCGCCGGTAAGCACGCATCCGGGAGCACCGGCGGAGTCCCTGCTCCCGGATCGACGGGTAGTCTCAGGAACAAGTCTTGCCGCCGCACCCCATCCCCGGGCCATGGCTTTCATTCACTGGAAAGCTCCGGGATCCGCTTGCGGCCCGCAAGGCGGAACCTACGGCATTCGCTAAGGATGCCGGGAGAGATTCGGGGGGATCCGTGCCGCGATTAGGTTGGTGGGGCAGGGCGTATTTTGCGCTGCAGGCATTGGCCGGAGCCCTGTGGTGGGCCGCAGTTGCGGTGTCTCCCACCGTGCGGACAGCCACACTCGGCAGCCTCGATCCCGCCCTTGTTGCCGCTTTCGACATCCCGCTCTTCGTGGTGGGGTCCGCCGCGGCCGCAGCAGGTGTCCGGGCCGCTGCCGCCATTGTTGCCGCGTGGTCCGCCGTGGTCACCATTGCACTCGGCGCCTACGCCACTGCCACAACGCAGGCAGGCGCTGGTGCCCTCCTGATGGTGGCAGCAGCGGCGGGTTCGATCGCGGCCCTCTGTTTGGCCTGGTGGGGACGGATTCCCGTTGAGTGGATCATCCGTGGCCCGTTCGCGTTCCGCGCCGCCCGCCAGCGGGGCGCCAGGTTCCATGTGGCTGCCACCTTTGGGCAGATCGTCGTGTTCTGGGGTTTCTTCCTGGGAGTCCTTCCCCTGTTCCTGGACTTCCTTGAGCGGCGCTGGGGACTGGCTGCTGCCTTTCCCCAAGCGGCCGGCCCGGCCGGCGTGGTGGTCTTGATCCTGGCCAGTGCGCTGGGAATCTGGTCTGCCGTTTCGATGTCCACCAGGGGAAACGGGACACCGCTGCCCGCAGCCATGGCCACCACGCTGGTGGTTGCCGGCCCGTACCGCTGGATACGCAATCCGATGGCGGTGGCCGGCGTTGTCCAGGGCGCGGCGGTGGGCCTCATGCTGCACTCCTGGTTCGTGGTGGGCTACGCGGTCCTGGGTTCGCTGGTGTGGAACTATGCCGTGCGGCCGCTTGAGGAGGCGGACCTCAAGGCCCGCTTCGGCAGCGGCTTCGAGGCATACCGCGAGGCCGTACCGTGCTGGATCCCCACCCTCCGCCGGCGCAGGAATTCACCCGTGGCTCTCACTCCGGGAAGCGGACGCCATGCTCTGCCGCCGTCAGATATGCCGGAGGTACCGCTGCGGTGAATCGAGGAAGTTGCGCCAGTTGGTGATTAGGTCCAGATCGTCCCAGTCGCGCTCCCGCAGTCCCCAGGGGCCCGCTTCCAGGATTTGCGCACCCGGAAGCGCGGCCAGCAGGGGCGAGTGGGTGGACATCACCACCTGTGAATGCCCTTCAGCCAGCAAGTCCTTCAGGATCGCCAGCAAGCTGAGGCAGCCGGAGAACGACAGTGCGGATTCCGGTTCGTCGAGGACCCACAGTCCGCGTCCACGGAACCGGCTGACCGCCAGTTCCAGGAAGGACTCCCCGTGTGACATGTCGTGGAAGGCGGCGTCCCGGCCGCCGGGATTGTTTTCCAGGTAGGTGAAGAACCCGTGAATGGTTTCGGCGCGCAGGAAATACCCTCGGCGGGTGGCACCGGCGTTCCTGACCAGTTGCAGGTGCTGCGCCAGCACCGATTCGGTGGGCCGGGTGGAGTGCCGGGCGCCCGTTGAACCGCCTTCCGGTGACAGCCCGTACGCCAGGGCAATGGCTTCCACCAGCGTGGACTTTCCCGATCCGTTCTCCCCCACCAGGATCGTTGCCGGGGCAAGGTCCAGGCCCTTTTCCAGGATTTGGGCCACAAGCGGAAGGCCGGCAGGCCATCGGCCGCGGTCCAGGCTGTTGTCGGGGTTCTCCACCAGCCGCCGGATGGGATAGGTGCCGGGATCCATGGACCCATTCTCACAGGAAAGAAATTCCCATCCGCACCCATCCGCAGGCATCCCGGCTCCGAATCCCGGTGGAGATCATCTCCCAAAGCTAGGAGGGACAATGGATGAGGCGGACCAGCAGGCCCTGACCGGAGCTGTCATCAGGCTGCACAACCTGGACATCGGCGGCCTGTGGCTCGACTACGTTGCCCTTGGCGGCGATGCCTCAGAACAGGACATCCGCAATTACAGCCTGGAATCCGGTGCACTGCCGCAGAAGGAGCGCGACGCTTTGTCCCAGGCCGTCAATGAGTGCTGTGCCGAGGCGGACCTGGTGGTCCGGGCACCGTACAGCAGCTCCCCGCTGACCGTGGTACCCGTGGAGCCGAAGGATCCCTATTCGTCGAAGTAGGTGAACGTCTTTGCGCCGCCGGCTACCGAGGACACCACCAGCGAGGCAACGTCCCGCAGCTTCATGTTCCTGCTGTTGGAGGCTTCCCGCAGCACCTTGAACGCTTCGTCCTGGCTGCAGCGGTTCTGCGCCATGATGGCACCGGTGGCCAGGTCGATGACCGTCCGCGTCTGCATTGCCGCGGTCATTCCATCCTTGGTGTCCTGGAGCTTCGCCATCCGCAGCGTCAGGGCCAGGCCCTTGGCCGCCTGTTCCGTGAACGCCTCGGCCATGGCAACGGCATCGGCGCTGAAAGCATGGGGCTGCCCGCTGTACAGGACCAACACGCCGCGGTCCTCACCCTCGAGCTGCAGCGGCATGGCCAGCACGGAGTGGGCGCCCTGGTGAGTGGCCGCGGCGGCGTAATCCGGCCACCGCGCTTCCTCCCGCAGGTCCTTGATGTGCATGGTGGCCGCGCTGCTGACGGCGGAGTCTCCTGGCCCCTGGCCGTACTTGAGTTCCAGCTGGTCAAGCAGCCTCGCCTTGGTGTCGCTGGCGGCCGCTGCCGTGGGTTTCTTGGGGCGGCTGACGGAGATACCGCAGAACAGCTCCCGGCCTACGCTCCCCAGCCGGGCTACCGCGTAGAGGGCAAGGCTGTCCAGGAGCCGGACCACATCAGGACTCTGCAGGACAAGGTCCTGAACGTGGGCTGCAACATCGGCAAAAACCTTGCCGCCCGAAACCCCGGCGTCAACCACAAATATTCCCTCCCGGACACAATTGATAAGCCATGGCACGCCATGGCCGCCCACTGCCGAACGGTAGTCCTCAGCGTACCCGCGGACACCCCGTAAGGTGTCAATCATGAAGCTCGCCTCCAGCAACGGCGGAACCTTCCGCGGAACCACCCTGGCAGTGGACGGCGGCACCGTGCACCGGTTCCTCGGCATCCCATACGCCCAGCCGCCGTCGGGGAAACTGCGATTCCGACCGCCCGTCGCACTGCCCGCGCGGACCGGCGAGGTGGACGCCACCGGGTACGGCCCCGCGGCGCCGCAGAACCCGGACACCCGTGATCCAAACGAAACCCCGCTGGCCTGGAGTGAGGACGGCTGCCTGAACCTGAACATCTGGACGCCGGACACCGCCGGGACGGGCCGGCCGGTGATGGTCTGGATTCACGGCGGCGCCTACCTGATGGGTTCCAACAGTGACGGGATGTACGACGGCGCCCGCCTCGCCGCAGCGGCGGGCACGGTGGTGGTAGCCATCAATTACCGGCTGGGCGCGCTCGGCTTCCTCCACCTGGCACACCTGCTCGGCGATGATTTCGGGGATTCGTCCAACCTCGGCCTGCTGGACCAGCTCCAGGCGCTGCGCTGGGTGCGGGACAACATCGCCGGGTTCGGCGGAGACCCGCACAATGTGACCCTGTTCGGGGAATCGGCCGGCGCGGCAGCCATCGGCACCCTGCTGGGCATGCCGGCGTCGGAAGGCCTCTTCCGGCGGGCCATCATGCAAAGCGGCACAGCGGAGCGCTTCCGTACCCCGGAGGCGTCTGCGCGCGTGACTGCTGACTTCCTGCGGCTTTGCGGCCTGGACGAATCGTCAGCAGGTGAGCTACGCACCCTCCCGGTGGAACAGCTGCTGGCCGCCCAGCAGCAACTCGAAGAGCGGATCGCCGCCGAAAGCTACGCGGTGCCGCTCCCCTTCCAGCCAACACTGGGGACCCCGTCACTGCCGGAACCTCCACTGGAGGCGGTCCGCAGCGGGATCAACAGCGGCGTGGACCTGCTGGTGGGTACCAACCTCAACGAGGGGTCCTTCGCCGTCGAAATGCGCCCGGACCGGCCGGAAGACCCTGATTACCCGGACCGGGCCGCCGCGGTCCTGTCCGCCGGCGGCCTGCCCGGAAACGTCGCGCCGGAATACGCGGAGGCACTGGCGGCCGTGCTTGCACGCGAGCCCCGCGGGAAGGAACTGCTGGAGGCGGCCATCGCAGATACGGTGTACCGCCAGCCCAGCAACAACCTGCTTGATGCGAGGCTCCAGTCAGTACACAGCGCGGCGCACGGCAGGACGTTCGCCTACCTGTTCACCTGGCGCAGCCCGGCCATGGGCGGCAAGCTCGGTTCCTGCCACGCGCTGGAAATTCCGTTCGTGTTCCGCCACCTGGATTCCCCGGACGCCGCCTACCTGACCCGGGGCAAAGCTCCGCAGGCCCTCAGCGACACCATGAGCGGAGCCTGGGCGGCCTTCGCCCGCACCGGGGCCCCGGACCAGCCCGGCCTGGCGTGGCCGGAATACGGGCAGGAGCGCCGCACCATGATGCTCGACGACGCGCCCCGGTTGGAAGCGGACCCACGGCGGGAGGTCCGGCTGTTTTTTGCCGGGAACCAGGTCAGGCGGCAGCCAGTGAGTTAAGCGTGTCCCGGAGGCCCTTCAATGCGGGGTCGCGGAGCTGCATGAACAGCGGTTTCAGGAGCGGCTGGATGATTTTGGCCGGCCCTTTGATGCTGAACTCTGCCGTGTACTTCACCACGGATCCGGTGCCATTGGGGGCGACGTCGATGGAATCGAAGGAGACGACGGTCTTGTTCTCCCCGCGCAGCTTGATGTGGCTGCCCGTCAGCTCGATGACCTCGTAAATCAGCGACTGGCGTTTCCCCCGGAACTCGGCCTCAGCGTGGTACTTGTGTCCCACGGCCACGGGCCCCGGCGTGATCTTGTCCATCACAGGGGTGCCGGGGTCCCACTTGCTGGTGTTTTCGAACTCACTCAGGAAGGCAAAGGCCTTCTCAGCGGACAGTTTGGTTTCCACACTTCCGGCTACTGTGATCATCACCCCAGTCTAGGAGCACCCGGAAGGTGGGAGGCAGCCATTTTGTAGCAAAGATTGCCGTCCAACTTACGGGGGCTGATCCACACCTCGTAGCCGTCAGCGGCGGTGAACAGGGCACGGCCGCCGTTGGCGTCGCCTGCAATCCACACGGCGGAGGAGTCCGGCATGGCGTTGTCCACCACGCCGGACCGCACCGTCCGGCGGCCCTTCCGGACCTCCACAGGGACACCGATCAGGCGGGCCCACTCGGAATACGGGTAGGAATCCACGGCATCCCTCCTGCTCAGCGTGTCTCGAAGTCGCTGAGGATCTTGATATTGCCCATCAAGGCGCCGTCGGCGACGTCCGGGCCGGTCAGCCCGGCGAAGGCGTGAATGTCGCAGAAACCCGCAAGGGCTTCCTCGGCAAAGTCCGAAGGGTCATTGACGGTCTTTGTCATGGTGGGTTCTCTGGCATCCGGAAGGAGGCGAAAGGGCTGCGGGGCCCTTAGTGCATGTGGCTTCCGCCGTTAATGTCCACCACGGTTCCGGTGAGGTACGCGGAATCCTCGGAGGACAGGAAAGTGATCACGGAAGCTACTTCCTCGGTGCTGGCGTTACGGCCCAGCGGGATGCCGGCGTTGATGGCGGCTTCCTGTTCTTCGGTGCTGCCCACGCGGATGTTGGTGTCCACCGCGCCCGGGGTGATGGCGTTGACGGTGACGCCGGTGGTGCCGAGTTCACGGGCCAGTGCCTTGGTGAGGCCCAGGATGGCTGCCTTGGCTGCAGAGTAAGGGACCTTGCCGAAGACGCCGCCGCCGCGCTGGGCGGACACGGAGGACATGTTCACAATGCGGCCCCAGCCGTTCCCGATCATGTCCGGCAGGAATGCCTTGGTCACGAGGTAGGTGCCGGTGGCGTTGACGTCCATGATCTTGTGCCACAGCTCGAGGGTGGTTTCCAGGAACGGGACGGGCGAGGTGATGCCGGCGATGTTGGCCAGTGCGCCGACGGGCGGCAGGTTACCGGCGGCCACCTCGGCGGCGACGGCGGCCTGGGCGGTGGTCACGGAGGCCTCGTTGGCGACGTCGATCTCGTGGCCGTAGGCAGGGACGTTGAACTCGTTGCCGATTTCCGCGGCCACCTTGGCGGACTTTTCGCCGTCGAGGTCCAGGATGACGACGCCCCAGCCTTCACGGGCATAGCGGCGGGCGGTGGTGATGCCGATGCCCCGGTCCGAGGTGGCTCCGGTGAGGACGGCGGTGCGCTGGATGGTGGTCATGGTTGGTGCTCCTTGAAAGTGTTTTTGTGGATCGATTGCTCTGTAGTTGTCGCCGGCCCCTGCCGGGCGGTATGCCAGCAGTCCTTCGGGTTCCAGGTCCTCGCGCTCACCGCGCACCGGTTCGTGGTGGAGTGGGCCGCGAGTCAGTCTTTAGACCCTGGTGACGCATTCTGAAGGACGAGCATCCGGGTCTGAAGTGGAACATCGTTGATCCCTTGGTTCGTGCGAAGCAGTAGTGATGCCGACCACACTAGCTTCGTTAACTGTCAACAGTCAACCCATAAAGTTGACTGTTGACAGTCAGCATGATGCGGGTCACACTGGGGATATCATTTGTTAACAGTCGACAGCGGCGACTTCCTGAGGCCGCTTTTCGAAAGGGAACCCAACATGAGCAAAGATGCTCTGACCATGCGCGGTCCGGTCCACGGAACCAAGGACGCCAGGCGCGTTGCCGTTGGCTCCGGTGTGGGCGCTGTGATCGAGACGTATGACTTCATCGGTTTCGGCACCGCCGCTGCGCTGTACTTCGGCACCGCGTTTTTCCCCGGAACCGATCCGGTCACCGGCACCCTCGCTTCCTTCGCCACCCTGGGCGTCGGCTTCGCAGCCCGTCCCTTGGGCGGCATCATCGGCGGCCACCTCGGCGACAAGGTAGGGCGCAAGCCCGTTTTGGTGGCCTCCCTGATCCTGATGGGCCTGGCCACGTTCGCCATCGGACTCCTGCCCACCTACGCCGCAGTGGGGCTCCTCGCCCCTGCACTGCTCGTCTTCGTCCGCATCGTCCAGGGTTTGGCCTTCGGAGCGGAATGGGGCGGCGCCATCCTGATGAGCTACGAGCACGCACCCTGGAAGGCCAAGGGCAAGTACACCGGCATTGTCCAGGCCGGCTTCCCGGTGGGCCTGCTGCTGGCCAACCTGACCTTCCTGTTCAGCGTCAACCTCGGCGGCGAACTGGCCTGGCGCATCCCCTTCCTTGCCAGCATCGTGCTGGTGGCGGTGGGCCTGATCATCCGCTCCAAGGTCCCGGAATCCCCGGTCTTCGATGAGGTCAAGGACAGCGGTGCCATCGTGAAGTCCCCCATCGTTGAGGTCATCAAGACCGACTGGCGCAACATCGTCAAGGGCATCGGCCTCCGTGTTGCCGAGACCGCAGGCTACGCCGTGTCCATCACCTACATGATTTCCTACCTCAACAGCCAGCACCTGGCGGACAAGAGCCAGACCCTCATCGCCCTGTGCATCGCCTCCGCCATAGGCATCTTCGCCACCCAGGCCTGGGCCGCGCTGACCGACCGCATTGGCCGGCGTCCGCTGTATGTCTGGTCCACCCTGTTCGCGGCCCTCTTCGCCATCCCGATGTTCCTGCTGGTCAATACGGGAATGTTCATCGCCATCATCATCACCATCGTCATTTCCTACGCGGTCTGCCAGAACTCGCTCGCCGGCGCCCAGGGCGCCTGGTTCCCGGAGCTCTTCCAGGCCAAGACCCGGGCCTCCGGCGCCAGCCTGGCCTACCAGATCTCGGCCATGGTCTCCGGCTTCACCCCCTTCATCACCACCCTGCTGTTTGTCAGCTTCGGCTGGATGGGCCCGGCGCTGCTCTTCGGCGCCTACGCCCTGATCGGCCTCTGGGCTGCGGTGGCCACCCGGGAAACCTGGGGCAAGCGGGAGCGCGAACTGGCTGAAGAAGCCACCAAAAGCACCCCCAACACCGTCAACGCCTGAATGACCGCGCACCCAACAACCACGGAGCACGCAATGCCTACAGATACCGTCCAGGACACCCCACAGGGACAAACATTGCAGGAACAGATCCTGCAGACCGCGGTGACCCCGGAACGGGTGGAGAAAATCAGCGCCGCCGCGTACCGGATCCGGCACCACGCCCTCAACATGGGCGAAGTCCAAGGCCAGGGCTACGTGGGCCAGGCCCTCGGGGCTGCCGACATGCTCGCCACCGTGTACGGGGACCAGCTGAACTTCCGCGCCGAGGACCCGCACTGGGAAGCCCGCGACCGGTTCCTCCTGTCCACCGGCCACTACGCGATCGGCCACTACGCAGCCCTTGCCGAAGCCGGAATCGTCCCGGTGGAGGAACTTGAAACCTACGGCTCGGATGACTCCCGGCTGCCGATGTCCGGGATGTCCACGTACACCCCCGGCATGGAGATCTCGGGCGGTTCCCTGGGCCACGGCCTGACCATCGCCGTCGGCATGGCGTTGGGCCTGCGCTACCACGGTTCGTCCGCCCGGGTGTTCAACTTCCTCTCCGACGGCGAGCTGGACGAAGGCTCCACCTGGGAAGCGGCCATGGGTGCGCACCACCACCAGCTGGGCAATCTCACCGCCATGGTGGATATCAACGCCCTGCAGGCCGACGGCAAGACGGACTCCGTACTCCGCACCGAACCGGTGACGGAGAAGTGGGAATCGTTCGGCTGGTACACCCAGCGGGTGGACGGGAACGACGTCGGTGCGCTGCTCGCAGCGTTCGACAACGCGGCCGCCCAGGCCGCCGCCGTCGGACGTCCTTCCGTGATCCTGTGCGATACGAAGGTGGGCCGCGGCGTCCCGCTGCTGGAGAACCGCGAAAAGGCGCACTTCATGCGCATCGAAGAGAACGAATGGCAGACCTGCCGCGAGCAGCTCACCGCCGGATATGAAGGAAAGGCTTCAGCATGAGCACCACCACCGAGGCCCCGGACACCACGGCGGCCGCTGCAACAACTGCCAAGCCCAAGCTCAAGACCTCGGCGATGATCGCATCGTTCGCCGATCCCGGCCAGAAGACGGCGTCCGCGCCATTCGGGCACGCCCTGGTCAAGGCCGCGCAGGAGAACGACAAGATCGTGGGCCTGACCGCAGACCTGGGCAAGTACACGGACATGCACATCTTCGCCAAGGCCTTCCCGGAGCGGTTCTTCCAGATGGGCATGGCCGAGCAACTGCTGTTCGGCGCAGCCGCGGGCCTGGCCGAAACCGGACTGGTGCCGTTCGCGTCCACCTACTCCGTGTTCGCTGCCCGCCGCGCCTACGACTTCCTGTGCCTGGACGCGGCAGAGCCGAACCTGAACGTCAACATCGTGGGCGGCCTGCCCGGCCTCACCACCGGGTACGGCCCCAGCCACCAGGCCACCGAGGACATGGCGATCTTCCGCGGCATGCCCAACCTGACCATTGTGGACCCCTGCGACAGCATCGACATCGAACAGGCAGTGCCGCAGCTGGCAGCGTCCGAGGGCCCCACATACCTGCGGCTGCTCCGCGGGAATGTGCCCACGGTCCTGGACGAGTACGGCTACACGTTTGAGCTCGGCAAGGCCAAGGTGCTGCGCGGCGGCAACGATGTCGTCTTCATCTCCTCCGGGCTGATGACCATGCGTGTGCTGCAGGCAGCAAAGGCCCTCGCGGCACACAACGTGGACGTCGCCGTCGTGCATACGCCCACCATCAAGCCGTTCGACGCCGAGACCGTCCTCAAGGAGATCAACACGGACAGGCTCGCCGTCACCCTGGAAAACCACTCCGTGGTGGGCGGCCTGTTCGAAACCGTTGCCTCCGCCGTCGTCACAGCGGGCCTGGGCAAGCGGGTGGTTCCCATCGGCCTGCCGGACCAGTTCCTCGATGCCGGCGCCCTTCCCACCCTGCACGACCGGTACGGGCTCGCCACCGACCGTATCGTGGCGAAGGTCCTCGCCGAACTCGGGTAGGAAGCCAGTAAACCAGCAGAAAGCGCGGCACCGGTCCAAAGCCGGTGCCGCGCTTTCTGCCGTACCATCGAACTACGACTGTAAACAGTCGACTTATGACACTGAGGACGGATGCCATGGCCGGACTGACAGCCCCGCTGCTGGGACTGCAAAAGAAAAGCCTGCGCGAGCAGGCCCTCTCGGCGCTGCGGACCGCCATCACCAGCGGCGAGCTGGCACCGGGACGGCACCTGGTGGAAACCGAACTGTCCGAAATGCTCCAGATCAGCCGCGGCACGCTCCGGGAAGCCTTGCGGCAGCTGGAACAGGAGGGCCTCCTCTCCGCCGGACCGCGTGGCCGCCTGTCCGTGCGGCACCTGGACCACAAGGAGATCCGGGACATCTTTGCGGTGCGCGCGGCTCTGGAGTCCCTTGCTGCCCGGACACTCTGCGAATTGGCGGACCGCCAGCACGTCACCGAGTCGTTACACGCCGCCATCGACGCCATGGCCGCGAATGCCGGGGGAACGCTGGAGGAACGCATCGAGTCGGACCTGGAGTTCCACCGGACCCTCTGCCGGCTGACCGGCAATGAAACGCTCCTGCACTCCTGGGAGTCGCTGGAGGGCTCCATCCGGATGTCCATCATGTTTGCCGGACAGGAAAAAGGCGTCAGCAACATGAGCGTTGACCGCCACCGGGACATCGTGGATGCCATCGATACCGGTGACGCCGGGCTGACGCGGAAGACCATCCTCGAACACATGGACACCGCCGCCGCGAACCTCGTCTCCTAGGCCTTCCGTCCGGCTGCGTCCCGGGAATCACTGCGGACCGTCAACCGTTAACTTACTGTGCGGTAGGAAACCCGCCAGTTGGTTAGGGATGTGATGAGCGCAAAGTTTGAATCAGTAGAGGACGACGCCGGCAAGGTCACCCGGTACGTCCGGCACGCCAATGGCGGTGGCTTCGTTTCACCCGGGGCCGTTGTGGCCGAGAGCGCCCGGATCGGCCCCATGACGTACGTTGAGCACGGTGCCGTGATCGGCGCCGGTTGCCGGATCGGACACGGCAGCTGGGTCGACCGCGAAGCCAAGATCGGCACGCGGACGGTGATCGGCGACGGTGTCCGGATTGGCCGCGCCACGGTGATCGGTAACCGCGCCAACATCGGCAGCCACTCCCGCATTGGCTCGGGCGTCCTGATCGGGCACGGAATCCACCTTCATTCGGACACCACCATTCCGGACGGCGGCCAGAAGCTGCATGGTGTGCAAGCCACAGCGCCAACCAAGAGCCGCCCGCACCGCAGGCAAAACCGCGGCATGGCCGCCTGACGCCAGGGCCCGCCTAGGCGGGGTGCCCCGGCCCCGCGGGAACCGGGCACCGCAGTCCGTGTCACGCGGAGGTTTTGATGGTCCTTCTCGATTTCAGGACCGCCCCGCCCCAGACGGCCAGGAAGGCCGCCACCAGCAGGAGTCCGGCTTCACCCAGGTCGATCTCCCCCAACCAGCTGGTGAGCGGATCGGCCAGGCCAAAAGCCGCGTTGGCGAACCCGCCGAGCGTGATGACGGCGATGAACAGTGCCGACAGTGCTGAAACGCCTGTGACCGCCGCATTGAAGCCGAGCCTGCGCTGCGGGCTGTGGATCGCTGACCTGTACATGCGCATCATCGCCACACCGTTGACCGTGTCGCAGAGGGTCATTGCCGCGGTGAAGGCGAGGGGAAGGGCCATGAGTGCCACCGGGGACACCCCGGCCAGGGATGCGGCGGTGGTCACCACCAGCAGCCCGATGGTGGTGGCGGTGTCGAACCCGAGTCCAAACAGGAAACCGATCACGTAGATGTTCCGTGGCCGCTGCACCCGTGCAAGCGGCCTGGACAGGAGCCGGGCAACAAATCCTTTGCTTTCCAGGTCTTCGTCCCTGATGGCCGCACCGCTGCGGGCGCTCCTTAGGGCCTGCGCGGCACGAAGGAACGCCTGCCCGTTGAACAGCCCCATGGCCAGCAGGAACAGCCCGGACACGCCACTGCCGATCAGGCCCAGCACGTAGTTGCCGGTGGTTCCGTCTTCCATGAACTGGCCGATCACCGCGGCGCCCGCAACCACCAGCAGCCCGGCCAGGACCACCACGGAACTGTGGCCCAGGCTGAAGGCGAAACCTACGCTGACGGGGTCCTTCCGCTGCGCCACGAATTTGCGGGTGGAGTTGTCGATGGCGGCGATGTGGTCCCAGTCGTAGCTGTGCTTGACGCCGGCCACGTAGGCGGTCAGGACCAGGCCGAGGGCAAGGGGCGCGCCGGCTGTTGCCGAGCCGGCGATGAGGAGGACGACGGCGGCAATATGCAGGGCGGCCACGGCACCAAAGGTGGCAAGCAGGCGGGTCCGGAACGGCAGGGTTTCCCGGTCGCGGTACAGGGTTGCGATGTTTGCCAGGGCCGTCATCAGTGCTTCCTCAGGTTCAGTGGGCCTTGCCCGTGCCAGCGTTCCCTCAGGAGGTCGGTGCAGGCTGCGAGCAGGCGGTTCAGTTCATCGGTGCTGTTGGAAAGCGAGCGCAGCACCAGGCCGGTGGTTCCGGCGACGGTGCGGGTGAGGGTGATTCCGGTCCGGGCGTCGTATCCCGCCGTGAGGTGGTGAAGGTGGTCTGCGAGCGCTTGGTCCACCCGGGCATCCACCACCACCAGTGAGCCGAGGTGGCTGAAGCCTTCCATGAACCCCAGCCCGGTGACGTCGCCGAGCGGCGGCCGGATCAGCAGGTTGTCGAGGGCAAGCATCTGCGTGCCCTCATCCGTTTCGATGTGGACCTCGTTCCGCAGCCGCACTTCCTCGTACCGGAAAGCGGCGCCGTCCGGCGACCAGCCAGGGGTCACTACTTCCGCCATGACAAGGTTCGACGACGGCCGCAGGGTCACGGAGGTCCGTTGCCGGTAGCTGGCCTCCCGGTAGGCGATCAGCTGGTCCGGCATGAGTTCCAGCCGCGCCCCCTCCCCCAGCCGCACACTCATCCGCTGCTCAGCAAAAGACCCAGGAGTCCGATAAACCTTCGTCGCAGACTGAGTGGTCAACAAGAGGTCAGCGCCCTCACCCACCTCCACATCCAGCAGAAAAAGGTCAGCCCCCAGATAAGCCCCGCCAGGATTCACAACGACATAACAAACCTGTCCAGAGTCATCCAGATAGTGCGGTCGCAGTACCCGCAGAGCACCGCGATGGTACTGATGCGCCGCAAAGGATCGTCCCGCACGCTCGGCGACCACAAGCTCAAGCTCGCCCATAGGTGAGCTGTCAGCGCAAGCGGAGCCGGATGTAAGGGGCCGCGGCGTGGCGGGCACCGCGGAGCGGGCACGGCCCCTTACATCCGGTGAAGCGCCTGAAGTAGCCCCATCCGCGGGCGCCGCCCAAGGTGTGTCGACGACGGAACTGTTGGAGGTCATACCAAGTCGAGCATCAGGACGTCGTGCCGGATCCAGTCGATAACGGCGTCGAGCCCTTCGTCGGTCTTGAGGTTGGTGAAGCAGAACGGCTTGTTGCCGCGGAACTCTTTGGAGTCTCGCTCCATGACACTAAGGTCCGCTCCGACGTGGGGTGCGAGGTCGGTTTTGTTGATGATGAAGAGGTCGGATTTGATCATGCCCTGGCCGGCTTTGCGGGGGATCTTTTCACCTTGGGCTACGTCGATGATGTAGATGGAGAAGTCGACCAGTTCGGGGCTGAAGGTGGCGGAGAGGTTGTCGCCACCGGATTCGACGAAGATGACTTGGAGGTCGGGGTGCCGGGTTTTGAGTTCTTCGATGGCGGCGGTGTTCATGGAGGTGTCTTCGCGGATGGCGGTGTGGGGGCAGCCGCCGGTTTCGACGCCGATGATCCGGTCCTCGGGGAGGATGCCGTTGGCGGCGAGGATTTTGGCGTCCTCGATGGTGTAGATGTCGTTGGTGATGGCGGCCATGGAGATGCCGCCGCTCATGTGCCGGGTGAGCCGTTCCACGAGTTGGGTTTTGCCGGCGCCGACGGGTCCGCCGATGCCGATTTTGATGGGTTCAGTCATGGTGTTCCTCCTGTAAAGCAATAAGCATTGTTAGCTCATGAACATCCGGGCACGTTGGCGTTCGTGCCGCATTTGCGAGATTTCCAGTCCTGGGCTGACGGCGCCGAAGTCGTCCGGCGTGAGGTGCGCGATCGCCTCGATGGCGGCAGCGACGTCGTCGTGCGCTTTCCGCAGGATCCTTTGGCCGGCATTCTGGCCGAGCGGGATGGCCCGCACGGCGTTCTGGGTGAGGGACATGACGGTGGCGAAGAGGTAGGCGGCGAGTGCCTCCTGCAGCGGCACGCCCAGTGAGCGGGCGACGACGGCGAACGCCAGCGGCTGGTGCCCGGCGGCCCGGCCGCTGGTCACCAGGTCCCGGTACAGTTCCAGCGCGGCCGAGGGAAACACCTCAAGCCCAATCTCCAAGAGACGGCCGCCCATCTTCAAACTGGCCTCCCGAACCTCCCTGGGCAACAGAGAAGCAGACAAAAGAGCATCCAACTCCCAAAGATCAACACCCTCATAAAGGAAGCGGATCGCCAAGCCATCAGAGTAAGCAAGCGACTGCGAGACAAACGCACCAATCCAGAGTCCAAACGACTCCTCATCAAAAATGAGCTCCCGATCGATGTACGTCTCAAACCCCAGTGAGTGAGCAAAAGCCCCAGTAGGAAGCGCAGAGTCAACCAATTGTTGTAGAGCAAGCTGATAACTACTCACAGCACCACCGCCAACCGTGACGGAGCATCGCGACGGCCCGGATTGGGGGCCGCGGCGTGGCGGGCACCGCGGGGGGCCCACAGGCGCGAGGGCCCCGATCCGAGCTTGCGAGGATTGGGAGCGTCTGGGGACGGGCACGGCCCCCAATCCGGGGCGGCGCACCCAAGCTGCACCTCCCGTAGAGCGCGCAGCGCGGAAGAGTTAGTGCGAGTGTTCAGCATGGCGGAAAGGCACAGGCATGACGCGTTCCTGGCGGGCGTAGGGCACGGAGTTGTGGATGAGGTAGTCCTCGACGGTGTGGTCGTAGGCGCACACCATGACGTCGGCCCCGTACTCGGAGGATGAGTCGAAGAATTGTGCCTGGAGGTGCCGGTTGCCGAGGGAGTGTGCGGTGACGCCCATTTCGTGGATGGTGCGGGGTGCGATGACCAGGACGTCGGTGGGCAGGACGGAGACCACGATCATGTTGGTGTCGGCGACGTGGAGGATGTCGCCGTCGCGGAGGTCGCCGGATCCTGGGGCGAGCCGGATGCCGATGTCGTTGCCGTGGTCCGTGGTGGCGCGTTGGATGCGTTTGACCAGTTGGGCGCTGGGCAGCACCACTTTCTCGCGGTGGAGCCCGGTGTAGGCGGCGAGGTCGGTTTCGGGCAGGTCGTGGAGGTTGCCGAGGATTTTCTCGATGATCACGTGGTTCTCCGGGTGGGTTTTAGAAGAGGAAGTAGCGCTGGGCCATGGGTAGGACGTCGGCGGGTTCGCAGGTGACGTCTTCGCCGTCCACCGTGACTTGGTAGGTTTCCGGGTCCACTTGGATGTCGGGCGTCGCGTCGTTGTATTTGAGGTCGGCTTTGGTGAGGTTCCGGATTCCGGAGACGGGCCGGATGACCTTTTCGAGGCCGAGTTCTGCGTGGACGCCGGCGTCGATCGCGGCCTGGGAGAGGAAGGTGATGGAGGTCTGCTGGACGGCTTTGCCGAAGGCGCCGAACATGGGCCGCATGGTGCGTGGCTGAGGGGTGGGGATGGACGCGTTCGCGTCGCCCATCAGGGCGTAGGCGATCTGCCCGCCTTTGAGGACGAGTTCGGGTTTGACGCCGAAGAAGGCCGGGTCCCATAGGACCAGGTCGGCGAACTTGCCTTCTTCCACGGACCCGACCGTGTCCGCGATGCCCTGGGCGAGCGCGGGGTTGACCGTGTACTTGGCCACGTAGCGCTTGAGGCGGAAGTTGTCACTCCCGGCGCTGCCGTGCGCGGAAGCCGATCCGTCGGCACCAACGTCCGTGCCGCCGTCGGAAGCTAAAATTCCGCGCTGCTTCTTCATCTTGTCCGCCACCTGCCAGGTGCGGGTGATCACCTCTCCCACCCGGCCCATGGCCTGGGAGTCGGAGGAGGTGATGGAGAAGATGCCCATGTCCTGCAGGACGTCCTCCGCGGCGATGGTCTCGGCGCGGATGCGGGAATCGGCGAAGGCCACGTCCTCGGGAATGTCCGGGTTGAGGTGGTGGCAGACCATCAGCATGTCCAGGTGCTCTTCGATGGTGTTGCGTGTGTACGGCAGCGTGGGGTTGGTGGAGGCGGGCAAGACGTTGGGCATCCCGGCGATCTTGATGATGTCCGGTGCGTGGCCGCCGCCGGCGCCTTCGGTGTGAAAGGTGTGGATCACGCGGCCGTTGATGGCGCGGATGGTGTCTTCCACGAAGCCGCACTCGTTGAGGGTGTCGGTGTGGATGGCCACCTGGACGTCGTATTCATCGGCGACGGTCAGCGACATGTCGATCGAGGACGTGGTGGAGCCCCAATCCTCGTGCACTTTCAGGCCGATGGCGCCGGCTCGGATCTGCTCGGCGAGGGGCTCGACGGCGGACGCGTGGCCTTTGCCGAACAGGCCGATGTTCATGGGGAACGCCTCGGCGGCCTGCAGCATCCGGTGGATGTGCCACTTGCCGGGAGTCACGGTGGTGGCTTTGGTGCCTTCCGCCGGGCCGGTGCCGCCGCCGATCATGGTGGTAACGCCGCTGGTCAGGGCCGTGGCCACCTGGTCCGGGGAGATGAAGTGGATGTGCGTGTCGATGCCGCCGGCGGTGAGGATTTTGCGTTCCCCGGCGATGATCTCGGTGCTGGCGCCGATAACGATGTCCACGCCGTCGGTGATCTGGGGGTTGCCGGCCTTGCCGATCCGAAGGATGTGGCCGTCCCTGAGGGCGACGTCCGCCTTGTAGATTCCGGTGTAGTCCAGGATGACGGCGTTGGTGATGACGGTGTCCGGAACATCGTCTTCCGGGCGGTCCCCGTCGCGGGTGGCCTGGCCGTTCTGGCCCATGCCGTCGCGGATCACCTTGCCGCCGCCGAACACCACTTCCTCGCCGTAGACGGTGAGGTCCTTCTCGATTTCGAGGAACAGCTCGGTGTCGGCCAGGCGGATCTTGTCGCCCGTCGTGGGGCCGTACAGGTCGGCGTACTGCCGCCGCGGGATCTCGAAGCTCATTTGGCGTCCCTTTCGGTGGCTGACCCGCCCGGGCGGGGGCCGCCGTCGAGCTTTCCGTTGACGGCGTTGCTGAGCCCGAACACTTCGCGGGCCCCTGCGAGTTCGATGAGCCGGATGCTCCGGGAGTCCCCGGGTTCAAACCGGGCGGCCGTCCCTGCGGGGATGTCCAGGCGCCGGCCGCGGGCTGCTGCCCGGTCGAAGTCCAGCGCAGCATTGGCTTCGGCGAAGTGGAAGTGCGAGCCCACCTGCACGGGCCGGTCGCCGGTGTTGGTCACGGGCAGCTCGATGGCGTCGCGCCCCGCGTTCGCCGTCACGGGCTCCGGGCGGAGGACGTATTCTCCTGGGATCACTGTGGCTCCTTAGCGGATGGGATCGTGGACGGTGACCAGTTTGGTGCCGTCGGGAAACGTGGCCTCGATCTGCACGTCGTGGATCATCTCGGGGACGCCTTCCATGACGTCTTCGCGGGTGAGCAGCGTGGTGCCGTAGCTCATGAGGTCGGCGACGCTCCGGCCGTCGCGGGCGCCTTCGATCAGTTCGTAGCTGATGATGGCCACCGCTTCGGGGTAGTTGAGCTTGAGGCCGCGGGACTGGCGGCGCCGGGCGAGGTCGGCGGCCACCACGATCATGAGTTTTTCCTGCTCACGTGGCATCAGATGCATGCGGGGTCCCTTCAACGGCCGGCGGACAGCGTGGATTCAGAGTAGGCCCCGCACATTTCCGCCACGTTTCAGGTCCATCATCCGGACGCCCGCGCACGGACGCGCTGAAACTCCCCGGCTTTGGCTCCCCCATGGCAGCGGACGACGGCGGCTTGCCTGGACACGCCGTCGTCCTCGCTCAAAGGTGGGGAGACTCAGCGGTGGACACCCGGCTGCCGTGGGTAACGTACCCACCTCCGGCCAAAAGAAGCTAGGGTGCGGACTCCCTGATCCTCAGCTGGAATTCGGCCTCAACGTGCACTCCGGCGTCGGCGGTTTCGCGGCCGGCGATCCGGTCCAGCAACAGCGCCATGGACCGTTCGGCGATCTCGTCCATCCCGGGCGAAACCGTGGTCAGGGACGGTGAGGCGAAGCGGGCTTCATCCACGTCGTCGAAGCCGGCCACTGCCACGTCCTGCGGCACCCGAACGCCGCGGATCAGGAGTTCGTGCAGCGCTCCGAGCGCCAGGACGTCATTCAGGCCGAAGACGGCATCGAACTCCACGCCCGCTTCCAGCAGGCCAGCGACGGCGGCAGCTCCGGCGTCGCGGCGCCACTCACCCGGGGCGATCAGCGCCGGGTCGAAGGGGATCCCTGCCTTCTTCAAGGCGGCGCGGTAGCCGTTGAGGCGCAGCCCGGCGGTGCCGGTGGACTCCTCCGCTGTGGCGCCAATGACGGCAATACGACGGCGGCCTCCCGCCAGCAGGTGCGAGGTGAGCGCGGCGGCAGCCTCCTCGTTCTTCATGGTGACCAGGTCGAACCGCGGGTCCACAATATGTTCGCCCAGCATCACCAGGGGCTTGGTCCCGGCCCGCTGGGCAATGGCGTCGGCGCCGATGGACAGCGGTGTGAAAAGCAGCCCGTCAGTGAGTTGCCGGAACGGGCCCTGGAGGGCGTTCAGCTCGGCACCGCTGTCTGCGGCGGACTGTTCCACCAGGACGCGGTAGCCGTGTTTGGTTGCCGCATCCATCAGCTTGGAGGCGAGCTCGGCGTAGTAGGGCGCCGAAAGGTCCGAGAGGACGAGGCCCAGCATGGAGGTCTTGCCGGACCGCAGGCTGCGTGCGGTGAGGTTGGCTTCGTAGCCCAGTTCCGCGATGGCATCTTCCACCCGCTGCTTGGTGGCGGGGCGGATGAACTCATAGTTGTTCAGGACGTTGGAGACGGTCTTGAGTGAAACACCCGCGGCCTTCGCAACGTCGTTCATGGTTACTGCCATTAACGTTCTTTTCCTGCCTTCGCCGCGGCCTTGGCCGCCTGCTTGCTGGCCCGTACCTTGACCAGGGATTCCGGGTCCACGATGTCAGCCACGGACAGGTAGGAGCCGTCTTCACCGTAGTGGCCTGCAGTTTCCCGCCAGCCCGGCGCCTGGAGTCCGCGCTGTTTGCCCAGCAGTGCAAGGAAGATTTTGGCTTTCTGGTCACCGAACCCGGGCAGGGCCTTGAGCCGCTTCAGCACCTCGGCGCCGCTGGGCTCGCCCTGGGTCCAGATGGCGGTGGCGTCGCCGTTCCATTCGTTCTGCACGGCTTCGGCGAGCGACTGGACCCTTGCGGCCATGGAACCGGGGAACCGGTGCACGGCGGGCCGTTCCTTGAACATCTCCACGAAGGCCTGCGGATCATGGCCGGCAATGGCCTCGGGAGAGACGGACCCGATGCGGGTCCTGATCTTTTCCGGCCCCGCGAACGCCGATTCCATGGTCACCTGCTGGTCCAGCAGCATGCCGGTCAGCAGGGCGAAGGCGTCCTCACTCAACAACTTGTCCGCGGCGGGATCCCCCGTGATGTGCAGCTCCATGCCGTCCATCCTCCCACCTGCGGGCTGCCGTCGTCATAAGGACGCCTCCGCCGCACCGCCCCGGGGTGTTAGCCGCCCACCGCCAGGCGGATCATGGACCAGGACACGGCCGGGAGCTCCGCGGTGAGGCGGCCGCCGTCGGCCTTGACCGTGACGTTTTCCGCGGGCTCCACGGATGTTGAATCGTCCGCGCTGGCCTGCCAGTACGGGTCCTTGTTGGCGTAGGTCAGTGCCTCCAGCACGCGGACGTTGCCCAAGCCGGCGACGGCGGCATCCAGGGTGAGTGCGTCCGTTGCCGAGCGGTTGACGGCGAACACCACTGCCTCGCCCTTGTCGGCGTCGAAAGTTGCAACGGCGGACAGTGCGGCGACGCCTGCGGTGGCGCCCCCGCTGACCAGCGGGGATTCGACGGCGAGCTGCAGGACAGTGCCGGCGGCGTGCCGGGAGGTCAGGGCGAAGGGGTGGAAGGTGGTCTGCTTCCAGGCGCGGCCGCCGGGTTCGGTCATGATGGGGGCGATGACGTTGACCAGCTGGGCCAGGCTCGCGGAATGGACCCGGTCCGTGTTCTTCAGCAAGGTGACCAGCAGGTCGCCCACCACCACGGCGTCCGCCACCGTATAGGTGTCCTCCAGCAGCACGGGGGCTACCGGCCAGTCCTTGCCGGAGGGCGCCTTGGACTCGGCCCGGCTCATGTGCCAGACGTTCCATTCATCGAAGGAGATGTTCACCTGCTTGGTGGACTTCTTCACCGACTTCACATGATCGATGTGGCTGACGATGTCCTTGATGAAGGCGTCCATCTTGTGGCCGGCGGCCAGGTGCTCCTGAAGGTCGCCGAAGTCCTCAAAGTACTGGTGGGCGGAGATCAGGTCCACCAGTTCATAGGTTTCGGACAGGACCACGCGCTCCCATTCGCCGAACGTGCCCATGGTGGGACCGGAGCTGCCGCAGGCCACCAGTTCGAGGTCCGGATCGATCATCCGCAGGCCGCGGGCCGTGTCCGCCGCGAGCCTCCCGTATTCGAGGGCATTCTTGTGGCCGATCTGCCACGGTCCGTCCATCTCGTTGCCCAGGCACCACATCTTGATGCCGTAGCCGTCCGGTGCACCGTTGGCGCGGCGCTGGTCGGAAAGCTCAGTGCCGCCGTCGATGTTGCAGTACTCCAGCAGGTCCATCGCCTCCTGGATGCCGCGGGTGCCCAGGTTGACGGCCATCATGGGTTCCACGCCGGCCTTGGCGGACCACGCCGCGAATTCGTCCACGCCCACCAGGTTGGGGTCGGTGGAGTGCCAGGCCAGGTCGAGGCGGACCGGTCGCTGGTCCTTGGGCCCCACGCCGTCCTCCCACCGGTAGCCGGAGACGAAGTTGCCACCGGGGTACCGCACCGTGGAGACACCGAGTTCCCGTGTTAGGCCCAGGACATCGCGGCGGAAACCGTCCTCATCGGCGTCGGGGTGTTCGGGCTCGAAGATGCCGGTGTAGACGCACCGGCCCAGGTGCTCCACGAAGGCGCCAAACGTGCGGCGGCGGACGGGACCAACGGTGAAAGCCGGGTCAAGGGTTACTTTGGCGGTTGCCGGTTCAGGGGTTGCCACGAAAAACATCCTCGTTCTCTCTAATTTACAACGTTATAGAAAACATTGTTGGCGCTGAGGTGGTCCGAGTCAAGGGTGCTGCGCGGAACGGCCGCCGGAAAGAAACTTTTCCGCGGCCGGGCCGGAGCGGAACCGGCACCGGGCGTCCCACCTGCGGCTACGCGCAAAGCAAGTAGCGGTTTCGAGTATCCAAGTAATACCTAATCTGAAAGTCGAGTACCGTTACTCATTCTCCGGCCCCGGCTGGCCCATTAGGTTCGTCACAGGGGCAGGGCGAGTTTCTGTCCTGGCAGGACTTAGCTCACCAGGGGGTGTGAGAGTGGCAATGCACGCACGACAGGTGAGCCCAAACTTCCCGGGTCAACGAACCCGGGTACTGAGCGGGGCCGGCGACGAGGAGGCCTTTGAGACCAAGGCCTCTCCCCCAGCCGTCGCCGGCCCTCTTCTTCCTTCACGCCTCCACGGCCCGCGGTCTGCCGCCGGGCTGCCGACGGTTGTGCCGCATAGCACTACGCCGGCCGGTCCGGCCTCGAAAGCAGCACAGGCTGCCGGGAGTGACGGCAGCCAGGCGATGCTGCTTGACCTGGTCACCGGGGCAAACTCGCTGACCGATTCCCTGGACCGGCTGGCCGCCGCTGCGGTGCGGTCGGTGGCAGGTGCCCAGCAGGCGGGCCCGATTCAGTCGGCGGGCACGCGCATCGAATGCGCGGTGGTGCTGACCCAGCCGCGCCGGTCCCCCGCCATTACGGGGACATCACGGGACGCGGAGCGGATGATGGCGTGGGAGCAGCAGGCGGCTGAGGGGCCCACCAGCGAGGTGCTGGCCGGCGGCCATCCCGTTGCGGTTCTTCAACGGCACGGGGATTTCCGCTGGCCGCGTTACTGCAGCGAGCTGCAGGTTGCCGGCTTTGGCAGTGTCCTGGGCGTCCGGCTCCGGCTTGACGGTGCGGGCGATGCAGCGGGTTCGGGCCCCGACGGTGAAGCCCCGGGCGGGGACGCGGAAACCCACGCTGCGCTGGCGTTCTTCGCACCGGATTCCAAGGCCTTTCCGCTGCAGGTTATCGCCGAGGCCCGGGCATTCGCCGGGCTGGCGTCACGGAGCCTGCGGATGGCCCTCGACCTGCATACGGCCCGTTCCATGGCGTCGGACCTGCGCTCGGCACTGGACAGCCGCACCTCCATCAACGTGGCGTGCGGCGTCATCATGGCCCAGAACCGGTGTTCCTACCACGAGGCGTTTTCCATCCTGGCCAAGGCCTCCAGCCACCGGAACATCAAGGTCCGCCGGATCGCGGAGGACATCCTCGAGCGGCTGCCCGAGGGTCCCCCGCAATCCCACTTCGGGCACTAGCCCGGACGCACACCCGTCGGCCCAGCGCTCAAACGCAGCGGGCCTCGCTAAGCGTCGGCGCGGCGGGTAAAGACCATGTGCACCACTCCGGCCGGCGATGTGGTGGATTCGATGTCGAAGCGCTCATCAAGTCCTTCCAGCCCGTCCCACAGGCGCTCGCCGCGGCCAAGGATGATGGGCACCACGGCGATGTGCATGTGGTCGATCAGGCCTGCCTCGAGGAACTGCCGAACCGTGTCCGCGCCGCCGCCTATCCGGACGTCGAGGCCGGGGGCCAGTTCGCGGGCCTTTGCGAGCGCCGTTGCGGGGTCGGCGTCAATGAAGTGGAAGATGGTTCCGCCCTCCATTTCGAGGACCGGCCGGGGGTGATGAGTCAGGACAACAACGGGCGTGTGGAAGACGGGGTTGTCGCCCCACCATCCTTTCCACTCTTCGTCCTCCCAGGGTCCGCGCTGGGGGCCGAACTTGTTGCGCCCCATGATTTCGACGCCGATCCCGGGGCCCCATTGACTGGCGAAGGCCTCATCGACGCCAAAGGATGCCTGCCCCTCCCCGTGGAGTCCCATGGCGCGGAAGGTGCGGGTTCCGAAGGCCCATTCCATGAGCCGTGATCCGGCATGGCCGAACGGGGCATCGAGCTGCTGGCCCTCACCCGTGCCGAAGCCGTCGAGGGAGACCGAGAAGTTATGCACGCGGACGAGGGACATGTCATCTCCTGGGGTGGGCTTGCCTGGTCACCTCACCCTAAGGGCATTGAACCCGGAAGCTCCAGAGCCTGCGGCCAGGAAGCAGCTGCGCTGGTCCGCGCAAGCCAGTCGTTCATTGCCCCAAGCCTGCAGCCGCTTACAGCAGACTGCCCCGCAGTCGCTTAACGGCTGCGTGCTCCACAAACAAAGGAACCATCGTCCGCACAGGGCCCGAATTGAACGCCGCGTATTCCTCGCACACTGCGTCTTCAACTTCAGTGCGGGAGCGCCCCGGAAATCTGCCCTCGAGGGCGTTGATCAAAGACACCAGAGCCCGCTGCTCGTCACTGCATTCCACCCTTAACCTCTTCGTCGAAGCTTCAGAATTTTCACTAGCCTGCCAAGCATCTAGTATAGCTAGCGAAAAGTCCATGCTTCGGCACAGCGAGTCGATGGGACCCAGCGTTCATCAGCAGCAATTCGGGGTACGGTCCACTGGTACTGCCAGCCGGATGGACTGAGGGAAATCTGTGAGCACCACCAGAGCCGAGGCCGGGCCTTCGCTGCCTTTTCGATATCCACTCGATTCGACGCGCCCACGCATGGTTGCGGCCAGGCGCCCGCCCAGGAACCAGGTACGGCCAACCAAGGCCAGAACCAAGGACCCGTGCCGCACGATCTTCACCTGCTCCTGTAATTGCACATGGCGGCGGCGCTGCTGACGGTTGTCGCCACCCGGCAGCTGGACACAATCCATGCACGGCGAAGCCAACGGAATCCAGTAGATACGGACGCCGGCGTCCCAGTCAGGAAGTAAGCGTCCCCCGGACAATACTGACCGTTGAGTGGGCCGGATTGCCGTCCACCGGCTCGTCCGAGACATCCACAATCGGGTAGTCCGCCAGCTGCAGGCCGGCGGGCACCTCGAAGCTTCCGGAGTCCGAGTTCATAATGCCCAGGCTGACCAGCCGCGACAGATCCGGGGCGATCAGCCAGACTTCCTGGTAGCCCCGCGCCTCATCCTTGTCCAGCGTGACGTCCAGCCGGCGCGAACCGTCGGCCGCCTCCACCACCTTCGCCGATCCTGTGGCGGAGTACTGGGCCAGCGGTGTCAGCTGGGCCTGCGCCAGCTGGGTGGGCTGGGCGGGCCGGGTGGACACCCAGATGCCGCCCGCCGCCACCAGCACAACGGCCGCAGCGGCTGCGATCCACGTCCCGGTGCGCTGCCACCACGCCTTCCTCCGCGGGCTGAACGGAGCAACGTTCGGCGGCGCCGCCTCGCCAGGTGCCTCCGCAGGCTTGGTACCGGGACCACTCAGCGGGTCCGCCTGGACAGCCTCGGCAAGCCCAAGTTGCCGGTGGATTCCGGCCCACACGTGCGGTCCGGGAACGGACAGGCTTGTGGTGTCCGGCGTCGTCCTGACGGCGTCAACCGTGCGGCGCAGCGCGGCGTAATCGGCGGCGCATTCGGGGCAGACACTGAGGTGCTCCCGGCCGTCGGCGTCCTCCCAGTCCTCGTACATCGCAAGGAGGCTCAACTGTTCCGGATCAAGATGCGGCATGGTCTACCTCCAATCGGCTTCTCAAATGCGTCAGGCTGCGGCGGATGTGGCTCTTGACGGTACCAAGCGGCAGGTCCAGTTTCCGTGAGATCTGTTCGTGCGTCAGATCCTCGTAGAAGGCCAGCTTCATGATGGACCCCTGTGGTTCGCCCAGCCTGTCCAGTTCGCCGTCCAACATCAGCCGGTCCGCGAGGACCTCCGCCGCCTCCGTTCCGGCGCCCACTTCTCCGGCGGCCAGTCCGGCCCCGGCCGCCGCGTGGGCCTTGCGCACTTCGCGTGCGGTGGCCGAGTGCGCGTCGGTGATGACGTTCCGGGTGATGCCCACAATCCAGGCGGGCAACCGGGCCACCTCCGGCTTGAAGGTGTTCCGCGAGCGCCACACCCGGATAAAGACCTCCTGGGTGACGTCGTCGGCCGCGGACCGGTCCGACAGGGAACGGAGGGCCAGGGTGTGCACCAGCGGGGCGAATTCGCGGTAGGCCGCCGCCAGAGCCCTCTCATCACCGGCGAGGAAGGACGCGGTCAGCCCGTCGTCCCAGCCGTGGGAGGCTTGCGCAGGAGAGGTCACTCGCGGCTCCTTCCCGGCATCGGTGACAAGAACCATGGCTGGTCACCGCTTACCCGGGGACCGCGGTGACTATCACATTGTCGCTGTAGTCCATCCGCTCGTCCAGCCACCTCCCGCCGCAGGTGACCACCTTGAGCTCGTGCGGCCCGGTGCGGCGGAAGAGCGAGCCGCCGTCGAACCTGTCCTTGGCCATCAGTTCCACCTTCACCACGCGGTAGGTGAGGTCCGGGGAGCCGTCACGGCCCACGCGGATGGCGGTCCCCTCGGGCAGTGATTTCAAGGCGGAGAACGGTGCCCCGTCCGAGGCCGTGTCGATGTGGCCGGCGATCACGGCGGCCCCTTCGGCCGCTCCCGGGGCTGGCCCGAACCGGTACCAGGCGGCGCGGTCGAAAGCGTCCGGTAATTCCATGGCACCTTCGCCGGACACTCCCCCGGGAACCACCGGCATATCGATGGCCGTGCCGGCGATGGAGATCGACGTCGGCGCAGGGTCTCCCGGAACAGCACCCAGGGTAGCCGGATGGACAGGAATGGTGGGCGCGGCACCCGGTTGGCCGGCGGGAGCGGCCGGGCCGGGGGCAGCGGCGCCCGGGGCGGCCGGAGCGGCAGTGGGAACCGCACTGGGAGGGTCGGCTGCCGCGGAAGCTGCTGCGCTGGCGGGCGCAACGGAAGGTGCCGGGGGCGGCCCGGCGGGCGCACACGCGGTCAGCACCAGAATGGACGCGGCGGCGGCGATCCGCGCCCCAACAGATGGACGACGGCGGGACTCCCGTGCCGTCGTCGTACGTCCGTTCATCGCCGTGGCCTTTCTCGGTCCGCGCCCCGCGCCCGAACGGGGACCAGTGGTTTTCGGTAGGGTGGCCGCCCGGCGCAGGTGGGCAGGGTACGCCGGGCGGCCGGTCTATCGGATCGCCGGAAGCTACTGCCGGACGCGGCGTGCGGCCACTGCGCGGGCCGCGCCGAAGCCGCTAAGCAGCAGGGCGAGGGTGGCTGCACCGAAGCCCAGGACCAGGCCTGCCGGAGCCGTTGCGTCCGCGGATCCGTCGCGGGCGCCGGGGACAGAACCGGGCGCGGAGTGCAGTCCCGGGATGGTCTGGACGGCAAGCTGCAGGTTCTTGTCCGCCAGGCTGCCCCACGCGTACACGATGGTGTGCGTGCCCTCGGCGATGGTGACGTCCGCCGGGCCGATCACCGGGGCGGTGGTGCCGGTGGCGGCAACGGCGGCGGAAACCGTTCCGGGATCCAGGGTGAGGGTCTGCTCGTTGGGGTTGGACAGGTTGGTGACCACGGCGCCGCCGCCGGCCAGGACGTCGACGGCGGGTGCCGCGGCGGTGTGCCGGACGGTCAGCTTTCCCTTGCCCGCGGCGATTTGGGACACGTCATTGGTGAAGAGGTTGGCTGTGGGTTTGCCCGCGGCGTCAAGGTTGGCCACGGCGGTGTAGTTGCCGTTGGCCGCGAGGTTCACGGTAACGGGGCCGATGACGGCCGCGGATGCATCAGCAGCGTCCGCTGCAGTGATCGCAATCTGGTAGGCGCCTGCGGGCAATGCCAGCGGGCCTGCCAGGCTGCCCGGGGTGAAGTCGTCCAGGGTGCGGTCGCCATTGACCCATACGTCTACCGTCAGCCCGGGAACGCCGTGCAGCACCGACAGCTGGGCGTCGCCTTCGGCCGCGTTGGCGGGACCGGCAAGGGCCATAGCGGCGGCAATGGCTGCGGCACCGATACCTGCTGTGAAGATCCTCTTTCGCATGTCCTTCTCCTTGGGTCGGCCCGTCCGGCGGGCGCTTTACGCTTACACCCCTACTACTGGTGCGGGCGCGGAGTTGGATGCAGAATCATGGAACTTTTTGTGGGCCGCCTACCCGGCCGCGGGCGGGGCGGTGCTGGACCGTGGCACAAGTTCCGGCGTGACCACCGTGGAGCTGATCCCGGCGCCGGCCTCGATTTCCTTCAGCATGATGTCCAGGCAGCGGCGGCCCAGTTCCTCGAAGTCCTGCCGGACGGTGGTCAGCGGCGGGCTGAAGTACCCCGATTCCGGCTGGTCGTCGAACCCGACTACGGAGACGTCGTCGGGCACGCGGACACCGGCCTCGGCGAAGGCCCTCAGGACTCCCAGCGCCATCTGGTCGTTGCCCACGAACAGGGCGGTGGCGCTGCGCCGCGCCGCCAGCCTGCGGCCAATGGCGTAGCCGCTGCCGGCACTCCAATCCCCTTCCACCAGCAGATCGTCCGCCAGCCCCGCGTCGTGGAGGGCTTCCCGCCACCCCTCGGCGCGCTCAGCGGCGTCGGTCCAACCGGCGGGACCGGAGACATGGCCGATCCGCCGGTGCCCCTGGGCAATGAGATGTTCGACGGCGAGCCGCGCCCCTGCGCGCTGGTCCACCATGGCGCCACTCACCTCGCTGTTGCCCAGCGATCCCACAGCCATCACGGGCACCGGGATGTTCAGCGCATCGAGCGCCTGGAGGGTTTCGGCGTGCGGCACCAGCACCGCAATGCCGTCCACCGCCTGGTCCAGGAAATGGCTGACGGCATCGGCGATGGCAGCTCCGCTGACCTCGCGGAGTGCGGCGATGCTGACGAAGTAGCCGGCGTCGCGGGCAGCCTGCTCCACACCGAGGAGGGTATTGGCCGGCCCGTACTGGGACAGCTCGCTGCCAAGGACCCCGATGGTCTGGGACCGCCTGGTGACCAGGCTTCGGGCAGCCGTGTTTCGCCGGTACCCCAGCTCCGCAATGGCGGCCTCCACCTTTTCCCGGGTGGCCTTGCTGACATTCGGGTGGTTGTTGATGACACGGGAGACGGTCTGGTGGGAAACGCCGGCCACATCGGCCACATCCTCCAGGCGAGGCATCCTGCCCTTGCTGCTTTTAGCCATCTGCCTATTGTCCCGCTGGAACGGGTGGCCCGCCCCCGGCGCGTCCTAAGCTACTTTGCCGGACCGTGCCGTGAAGGCTCTGAGGAGCGAACAAGCTTATGAGGAAGGCAAAGCTGGCGTGGTGAACGGGGCGTGGCTAGGGATTCCCGTCCGGAAGGAACAGTTCTTCAAGGGTGGTCTCAAAGATCCGGGCGAGCCGGAAGGCCAGGGGCAGCGACGGGTCAAACCGTCCGCGTTCAATGGAGATGATGGTTTGGCGGGAGACCCCCAGCTGGTCCGCAAGCCGTTGCTGTGACCATCCGAGCCGTGACCGGCACTCGTTGACGCGGTTCTCCATCTCAGCCCCGGAGGCGCAGCAGCAGGTAACGGATGCCGAAGGAGGCGAAGCAGACAGCCAGGATTGCCGGCAGGACCAGTTTCAGGTCTGCCGCAAGATCGGCAGGAACGAACGCGGCCACGGCCGCCAGGACTCCCAGGACCAGGACGAGGTCCGTGAACGATCCTGAGGCGGCCTTGTCATACCACTTGCCTTCCACCGACTCCTCGGGCCGGTCAACCGCACCTTCGACAGTGCTTCTGTCAACCACCAGGACGTACATCAGCGCCATCGCCGGCATCGCCAGGCAGGCGGTGAAAACCGCGAAGCCAAGGAGGGGATTTGACCCGGCGAGGCCGGTTCCCACGGCCAGCCAACCGCCGGCAGCACCCAGGAGTAATCCGCCGGGAATGGCAAAAAGCACCGCAGGAATCCGGCCATCCCCGAATTTTGCCTGCCCCCATCTGGTGCGTGTCTGCTGCCTTGCCATGGTGTCCCCCTCGATATGTACAACAAACTTTACATGTCTAGTGTGCTTTACATTGTCAATTTCTTCAAGGGGCGTCATCCGCCGGACGGCGCACGTGGATCAGCGGGGCCGCGTGATGGAATGGCAATATGACCCTGGACAACGGCGCACCCGGTATGTTGCTGACCGCGATCAAAGGCGCCCTGGACGTTTCCCTGGACGACGGGGGCATGTCGGTCAAACGCCTCCCTGCCTGGACGCAGGCCCAGTTCGGCGGCGACGCGCCGCTGGCCAAGGCCAACTCCACACCCTCCGGGGTGCGGCTGGAATTCCAGACGGACGCGGCCTGGCTGGAACTGGACCTGACGTTCACCCGGGAATCCGCTGCCTGGCGCTGGCGTCCGCTCCAGGCAGCCGTGATCAGCCTGACCACGTCGGATGGCCATGCCGAGAGCCGGGACTTCCACGCGGGGGACGTCCTGGAAACCTTTCCGGACGGGTCCAGCACCCTGACTCCTGGCGCCCCGTCCACGGCACGTTTCGAGATTCCGGGGCCACGGCAGGAGCGCACTGTCACAGTGTGGTTGCCGCACCGGGGAAGCGCCCGGATCCACGGTGTGCGTTCCGAAAAGCCGCTGCAGCCAGCGCCCCGCACGGGTCGCCGCTGGGTCCACTACGGAAGCTCCATCAGCCAGTCCTCGCACGCCGAGGCGCCCCTCGGGGTCTGGCCCGTCGTTGCCGCCCGCAACCTTGGCCTGGACCTTTACAACCTGGGACTTGCAGGCTCCGCCCACCTCGACCAGTTCGTTGCGCGGACCATCCGCGACCAGCCCGCCGATCTCATCACGCTGAAGGTGGGCATCAACATCATCAACAGCGCCAGCCTCCGCCGGCGCACTTTCGCGCCGGCCCTTCACGGGTTCCTGGATACAGTGCGGGACGGCCACCCCGAGACCCCGCTGGTGCTGATCTCGCCCATCTTCTGCCCCGAGCATGAGGACGCCCCCGGCCCCTCGCGGCTGGTGGACGGAAAGTTCCTGGCCACCGACCTTGCCCGTAGGCCCGGCGACGGGCTGCTGCCCCTCCGCGACGCCAGGAGCATCCTCGCGGACGCCGTCAGCGAGCGCGGCACGTCCGATCCGAACCTGCATTACCTGGACGGCCTGCGGCTTTTCGGGTCCGCCGACGCACATCTCCTCCCGGACCTCCTGCACCCAAATGACGAGGGTTACGGGCTGATCGGCGAACGGTTCACGGATATCGCGGCTGGCAGCCCGTGGCTTACCCCGGCAGCGCAGGCTCCCGTCAGAAGCTAGTTCGCGGGACCGCGCCGTGAAGGTTCTGGCCAGCGAACAAGCCCAGGACCGGCGCCACAACGGGCAAACAAAAACGGGCCGGAAGCTCTACGCTTCCGGCCCGCTGAATGGGTGGGCCCTGAGGGGCTCGAACCCTCGACCCACGGATTAAAAGTCCGATGCTCTACCAACTGAGCTAAAGGCCCCAGCCGGTTGGTCAACGGTGCAGTCTGCCACGTTCGCCATCCCGGCCCATCCATTTCTGGACGTTAATACTCTAACCCATGGTTCCAGCGCCTCCGCACGCAGTCCGGATGCCGCCGTCGGGCGTTCCACGGCTGATCCGGCACCCGCTTTCCTGCCCGGTCCTGCGCCTTGCTTGGCATGCTCGATTCAGGCACGGCACAGGAGTAGCGTGGGGGCATGAGCGAGCAAGCAGGATCCAAGCCATACGGCGGCGCGAACCGGCACCACAAGCCCAAGCCGTTCGCCCCCATCGACTTCGAGCCCTTTGCCGGCGGCGCCGATCCCGCCCGGGTATCCGAGGCCGCGCACCTCGCTGCGCAGGCGCTGGTCCGGCATGGCCGCGACAGCGACGACCCCGTCATCACCGAGCGCCTGGTGCGGCTCGCGGACGAACAGGGCCTGGAAGCCATTGCGGAGATGTGGGCCGAAAGCCCCGCCCGCTCCCTGCCCGGCGCACTGTGGCGGCTCTACGCCCTGCGAGCCGCCACCGTCCAGGACCCCGAGCGCATCTCCGTCTATTTCCGGGCAGGCAAGGACACCGCGCAGGTGTCCAACGTGGTTGCCGGCGTGGCAGAACCGCCGGGTGCGGATGAGATGCGGACCATGGCGGACGCCGTCCTTTCCGGCGCGTTCGACGGCGAGTTCGACGTAGCGCTGGAACGTTCCGCTGCTTTCTGCCGCGTGGTGGCGCTCGGCCAGGTGACGCTCGCCGACGGCGCCGAGCACGCCAACGAGGCCCACGCCAGCCGGCTGACCCGCAACTCGCACCAGCTGGTGAAGACCGCCGAGGACCTGGAGCACGCCGCCAACGCGTGGCGCCTCGGTGAGCTCGACTGAATCCCCCTGCCCAAGCACCGCCAACTGTCAAGATTGACTTGGGCGAAGCATCGTAGAAGACTGAAATCGGTGCCGAACCGCGAAACCCCCGGGCTTCAACACTCAGCCGCCTAGAGCGGCCTACCGCCGAGAGGCGTATCCGGTTCGGCACCATTTTTCTGCCCTTTTGACCGTCCGCCCATTTCAGGCCCGCAGTGACGGGCCGGTAGAGTTAGCGTCAGTTGCGCGCCCGGGTCAAGTCACACGGCGGCAATCCCCCGCATTGAACTTTTCCCGGAAACCGGTAAGCCACGTGAAGCAGTTGCGTCTATTTCCCCAGGAGCCCGCCGGGCTGAAACTCCTCTCCCAGATGGCGCAGCAGATTGTCCTGGCCAGCGGCACCCTGGCGGAAATCCTGGGAGTCTCGGCCTCGGACCACGCCAAGCTCGTGGAGGACATGCACAACCACGATGCAAAATCCTCCGAGCTGCACTATGCCCTGCTGACCCACATGCGGACCAGCTTCGTGAACCCGCTCCCCCGCGAGGACATGTACACCCTGTCCCGCTACCTCAACGAAGCCATGGAAAAGATGGACGCCGCGGCCGAACTGGTTGCGCTGTACAAGCTGGAGCGGCTCCCCAAGCGCGCCGCGGACCAGCTGGAGATCATCAGCAGGCAGGCTGAACTGACCGTGGATGCCATGCGCCGGCTGAACAACCTGGACGACCTCGAGGACTACTGGATCGAGATCCTCCGCCTCACCAAGAGGGCCGAGCGCACGCACCGGGTGTGGGTGGCGGACATGATCTCGGACATGAAGTGGGCCCAATACTCCCGCAACCGGGACGTGGCCAACCAGCTGGTGGAGGTCACCAAGGACATGCGGCGCATCGCCACGCAGGTGGGCAGCATCATCGTCAAGGAATCGTGAGGTGACGGCAGTCTTCTTCGGCGCGGTGGTGCTCCTCACCGCCGCGTTTGCCTTCCTCAACGGCTTCCGGGACGTTTCCCTCTCCACGGCCCTGCCCGTCCGCAACCGGGCACTCACGCCCAGCGTGGCGGTCCTGCTGGCCGCCTTCTTCAACTTTGTGGGCGCGCTCCTGAGCGCCACCCTGGCCGTTGCCGTCAGCCAGACCTGGATCAGCCTGCCGTCCGGCACCGACGGCCTGACCATCCTGGTTTCCGGCCTCCTTAGCGCCTGCGCCTGGGGCCTGCTGATGTGGTGGCGGGGCATCCCCGTCCCATCGACGCACACCCTGGTGGGCGGCCTTGCGGGGGCCGGCCTGGCCAGCCTCGCCGTCGGCGGGACCGGGGTGGGCGGCGCAGACCAGTCGCTGCTCCTGCAGGTGGTCCTGCCACTGCTGCTCTCCCCCCTGGTGGCGTACAGCGGCGCGTTCCTGCTGGTTTATCCGGCCACGTGGGCCGCCCGCCATACGCAGCCAAGCGTGGTGAACCAGCGCTTCCGCCGCAGCCAGGCCATCGCCGCCGGTGCTGTGGCGTTCGGCCACGGCCTGCAGGACGGCCAGCGCGTCAGCGCAGTGCTGCTGCTCGCCCTGCTCGCGGCAGGATATTCCGACGGCGGGAGCATCCCCGTGTGGGTTGTCCTGCTGTCCGCGGTGATGATGACTGCCGGGACCCTGCTTGGTGGATGGCGGATATCCCACACCATCGGCTACAAGCTCACCCGGGTGGATCCGCTGCGCGGTTCGGTGGCCCAGATCTACAGCGCCCTCATGCTGTTCGTGGGGGCGCTGGCACTGCACTGGCCCCTGTCCACCACCCACACCGTCACCGCGGCGGTCCTGGGAGCCGGCGAGAACCAGCATTTCTCCGTCACCAACCGGAAGCTGGTGATCCGCATCGTGGGGCTCTGGATCCTCACCCCGCTGGCGACGGCGGCACTCGCCTTCGTGCTGGCGCTGGCCCTGTCCGCGGCAGGCTGAGCGCCCAATTTCCTGTACAGTCCCCGCGCCGGTGACGTACATTCGAAAGATGTCCCCCAGGGCTGGGTGCCGGGGATGCGTCCGGCGCCGCGTGCAACCGCCGGATTGGCGCCGCTGCTGCAAACCGGCGGCATGAATGCACATCGCGGAAAAGAGCAGGCATCATGTCTACTTCGAATCCCCGGCGCCCGCTGCCCCAGCCACGGCAGCTAGGCTGCGCAACCTGCGGCACGGAAAACCACGTGACCATCCACGCGATCACTGCCCTGGACCCCGGCGGCGGGGACCTGGTGACGGTGTCCTACACCTGCGATGACTGCAGGCAGTTCCAGGAGCATCTGGCCTACGCCACGGACGTGGCCGCCGCCCTCCACCAGGTGCGCTCCATGACGCAGGTGATCATGTTCGGCGATGACTACGTCCACTGCGGCTACCCCATGGAGGAAGCCGGGTTCGAGATCGAACGGCTGGGCTACCGGAACCGCAGGGCGGGAGGCGGGCACAACGCCGTTTGCCTTCCCACCAGGGTCCTGCGGTGCCGGTGCGGATTCCAGCTGGAAGTCCCGGAGTAAGCCAGCCTCGGGACGCAGTGCCTGCGCTCCCCGTTATCCGGAGCTGCCGGATTTACCCGAAGCGGCCGGAGACGTAATCCTCGGTGGCCTTCTCCACGGGGTTGCTGAAGATGGTGTGGGTGTCGCCAAACTCGATCAGCTTGCCGGGCTTGCCGGTACCGGCGATATTGAAGAACGCGGTCCTGTCAGAGACGCGCGCCGCCTGCTGCATGTTGTGGGTCACGATCACCACCGTGTACTGGTCCTTGAGCTCGTTGATGAGGTCCTCGATGGCCAGCGTGGAGATGGGGTCCAGGGCGGAGCAGGGCTCGTCCATCAGGATCACCTGCGGCTCCACGGCGATGGCACGGGCGATGCAGAGGCGCTGCTGCTGGCCGCCGGAGAGGCCGGAGCCGGGCTTGTCCAGGCGGTCCTTGACCTCGTTCCACAGGTTGGCGCCCTTCAGCGAGCGTTCCACCAGGACGTCGGCCTCACCTTTGGAGATCTTCTTGTTGTTCAGCTTCACGCCGGCCAGCACGTTGTCCCGGATGGACATGGTGGGGAACGGGTTGGGGCGCTGGAACACCATGCCGATCTGCGAGCGGACCGTCACGGGGTCCACTCCGTTGCCGTACAGGTTGTCTCCGTCGAGGAGGACCTCGCCCTCCACACGGGCGCCGGGGATGACCTCGTGCATGCGGTTCAGGGTCCGCAGGAACGTGGACTTGCCGCAACCGGACGGGCCGATGAACGCGGTGACGGACTTGGCCTCGATGTTGATGCTGACGTCCTCCACGGCGAGGAAGTCGCCGTAGTAAACGTTCAGGTCCTTGACGTCGATGCGCTTAGACATGGTGTTCCTTCACTGACTGGGGATGAATTAAGTCTGGCATCCGGCCCGAGGGGCCGGAAGGGGCTGCGGGCTCAGCGGCCCGTCTTGGGGGCGAAGATCCTGGCGATCAGCCGTGCGGCGAGGTTGAGGATCATCACCAGGATGATCAGCACCAGCGCCGCACCCCAGGCCCGCTCGGACGACGGGTCCGGGTTGGCGGGCGAGGTGGGGTTGAGGATCTGGGTGTAGATAAAGGTGGGAAGAGAGGCCATCCAGCCGCCGAAGACGTTGCCGTTGATGCTGGTGGCAAACCCTGCGGTGACCAGGATGGGAGCTGTCTCGCCGATCACCCGGGCGATGGCCAGGGTGACGCCGGACGCAATGCCGGAGATCGCCGTCGGGATGACCACCTTGAGGATGGTCCGCCATTTCCGCACGCCCAGGGCGTAAGCGGCCTCGCGAAGTTCGTTGGGGACGATCTTCAGCATTTCCTCGCTGGAGCGGACCACCACGGGAATCATGAGGACGGACAGCGCGACGGCGGCCACCGCGCCGGTCTTGGTTCCCGGGCCCACCACGGCGAAGAAGAAGGCCGCTGCGAAGAGGCCGGCCACGATGGACGGGATGCCGGTCATGACGTCCACGAAGAAGGTGATGGCCCGGGCCAGGCGGCCGTCGTTGCCGTACTCCACCAGGTAGATGGCGGTCAGCAGGCCCACGGGCACGGAAATGACGGTGGCCAGGAGGGTGATCTGCACGGTGCCCAGGAGCGCGTGGTAGATGCCACCGAGGACGGGGGCGCCCTCTTCAACGGCCTTGTTGTCGTAGACGCCGGTGACGCCGTTCATGGAGCTGCTCAGGAAGCCGGGGTTCAGGAGCCCGGGCACGCCGTTGACCAGCACGGTCCAGATCACGGAGACGAGCGGGAGCAGCGCCACGAGGAAGGAACCCACCACCAGGCAGGTGGCCAGCCGGTCCTTGGCCTTGCGGGAGCCTTCCACGGCGGCGCTCCAGGACACGAGCCCGACGGCGAACAGCAGCGCCGAGACGAGGCCCCACCCGAAGGCGTTGAAGCCAATGAGCGCCAGGATGGCGGCGCCCACGACCAGGGCGGCGGCCAGGACGATGTACGGGGCGTACTTGGGCAGCTGGCCCTTGGTCAGTGCCGAGCGCTTGCTGCGCACCGGGGTAAGCGTGGAGGTCATTTAGTTGGCTCCCGAGAATTCTTTGTGCCGGGTGATGATCCAGCGCGCAATCATGTTGACGGCCAGGGTGATGACGAACAGGACCAGGCCTGCGGCAATCAGCGTGCTCACCTTCAGGCCGCTGGCCTCCGGGAAGTTCAGGGCGATCTCAGCGGCGATGGTCTGGTTGCCGGACTGGATCAGGCTGGCGGTCAGCGCGCCGGAGGACAGCACCAGGGCCACGGCCATGGTTTCACCGAGCGCACGCCCAAGGCCGAGCATGACGGCGCTGATGATGCCGGGCCGGGCGAAGGGCAGGACGGACATCTTGATCATTTCCCAGCGGGTGGCGCCGAGGGCCAGCGCGGCTTCCTCGTGCAGTTTGGGGGTCTGCAGGAAGATCTCGCGGGACAGCGAGGTGATGATGGGCAGCACCATCACGGACAGGACGATGCCCGCCGTCAGGATGGTCTTGCCGGTGGCCGAGGCGGGACCCTGGAAGATGGGCAGCCAGCCCATGTTGTCCGCCAGCCAGTTGTAGGCCGGGGAGATCTCCCGGGCCAGGAATGTTGCGCCCCAGGCACCGTAAACCACCGACGGGATGGCGGCCAGCAGATCAACCACGTATCCCAGGCCGGCGGCCAGGCCGCGGGGGGCGAAGTGCGAGATGAACAGTGCAACGCCGATGGCGATGGGCGTGGCGATCACCAGGGCGATGACGGCGGCGATCAGCGTGCCGATCACGATGGGCCAGATGTAGGCAAAGAAGCCCGCCCCGCCCTGGATTTCGGCGGCGGGTGCAGTGAGCGCCGGGATGGCCTGGACCACCAGGAAGAGCGCGACGCCGAACAGGACGGCAAGGATGAGGCAGCCGGCGGCGAGCGCGGCGCCCGAGAAGATTTTGTCCCCGGTGCGGCCGGCGCCCTGGGTGCTGGTCAGGGAGGTGGCGGTCATTCGACGGCCCTTCGATCGTTAACTGGCACGAAAAAGATTGCTGCGTCCAAACCGAAGTTCCCCGCCTGCCTCTCGGCAGGCGGGGAACCCGGTTTTGGTGCGGCTGCTAGGACTTGACCTTGATGGAGTCAATGGCCTTCTGGGCCTTCTCCGCGAGGGAGGAGGACAGCGGGGCGGACTTCGCGGAGTCGGCGGCGGCCTGCTGGCCTGCGTCGGAGACTACGTAGTTCTCGAAGGCCTTGACCAGGTCAACGGTCTCCTGCTTGTCGTAGGCGCTGCAGACCACGTGGTAGGAAACCAGCACCACCGGGTAGGCGCCGGCAGCGGTGGTCTTGCGGTCCAGCTTGATGGACACGTCGTTGGCGGAGCGGCCGTCAACGGGCTTGCCGGCTTCAACAGCCTTGGCGGCGGCGTCGGCGGAGATCTTGACGAACTCCTCGCCCACCTTGATGGAGGCGGTGCCGAGCTTGCCGCCCACGGCGGAGTCGTCAGCGTAGGTCACGGCGCCGGGGGTGTCGGTGACGGTCTTGACCACACCGGAGGTGCCCTTGGCGTTCTCGCCCTGGAGGCTGGCGGGCCAGACGCCGGAGGACTTGTCCGTCCAGACCTCGGGGGCAGCGGAGGCCAGGTAGTCGGTGAAGTTGGTGGTGGTGCCGGAATCGTCAGAGCGGTTCACCGGGGTGACCTTCAGGTCCGGCAGGCTGACGCCCTCGTTCAGGGCGGCGATGGCGGGATCGTTCCATTTGGTGATCTGGCCGCGGAAGATCTTGGCAACCGTGGTGGCGTCCAGCTTCAGCTCGGTGACGTTGGGGATGTTGAACGCAACGGCGATGGGCGAGATGTAGACAGGGATGTTGATGGCGCCGTCCGGGCCGCAGACGGTCTTGGAGCTTGCGAGCTCCTCATCCTTGAGGTACGCGTCGGAGCCGGCGAACTGTGCCGAGCCGTCGATGATGGCCTTGCGGCCTGCGCCGGAGCCGTCCGGGGAGTACTGCACGGTGGCGCCCTGGTTGGCGGAGGCGAAGCCTGCCTTCCACGCGTCCATGGCTGCGCCGGTGGAGGAGGCGCCGATGCCGGTGAGGGTGCCCGTGACCTTGGGGCCGGAGGAAGTCTGGTTGCCGGCAGGCGTGGTGCCCGTGGCGTTGTCTGAACCGCAGGCGGTAAGCGCGAGTGCGCCGGCTGCGATAACAGCGATAGCCGCGTGGCGGCCGAAGCGGAGTGCCTTCACTAGGTGTACCCCTTCCAGGGATATTCAGTGCGGGCAGGGACGGAGAACCCTGCTGCGCGATGCGTACGTTCTGTACCTTCAACGAAGTTATGGGCCGCAGGTAACGGGATGGGCTGCCCAAAGTGAACGGGACCTTAACGACGGCGGGACTTTGGTTAACACTTGCCGGGTCACCATTGCGCAGATCACATTCGCCGCCGTAGTGCAGCTGCGCGCGCCGGAACCGGCCCGGGCAGCAAATAGACTTGACGCCATGGCCGCCCCCGCAGCAGGACTTTCAGCAAGCAGGCACTTCCTGCACGGCCGCTTCCGCACCGGGCTGATCCGGAGCCGCAATTCCCTGGTTCCGGCCATCCAGATGACGGTCTGCGCCGTGGGCGCCTACGCGTTCGCCGAGTACGTGCTGGGGCACTCCGGGCCGCTGTTCGCCGCCACATCGTCACTGATTGCACTGGGGTTCTCGCGGGAGCCGCGGCTGCGCCGGGTCCTGGAGGTGGGGCTGGGCTGCACCATCGGCATCGCGGTGGGCGACCTGCTCCTGCACTGGCTGGGCAGCGGAATCTGGCAGGCCGCCGTCGTGCTCCTTTTCTCCATCCTGCTGGCCCGCTTCCTGGACAGCGGCAATATCTTCACCACCCAACTGGCCCTGCAGTCGCTGCTGGTGGTGCTGCTGCCGGCGCCGTCCGGCGGGCCGTTCACCCGCAGTATTGACGCCGTGGTGGGCGGATTGTGCGCCCTGCTGGTGACCATCCTGATGCCGAAGGATCCCCGACGGGAGCCCCGGAAGGACGTCCAGAACCTGCTCCACGAACTGGCAGAGGTGCTGCGCGAGTGCGCGGAGGCATTGGCGCACAGCGACTCCACCAAGGCATGGCACGCCCTGGTCCGCGGCCGGAACTGCCAGCCCCTGGTGGACGGGATGCGGCACTCGCTGCGGGCCTCCAATGAGGTTGCCCGCCTGGCGCCCGCCTACCGCAGGCACCGGGACGAGCTGGACCGGCTCAAGGAATCCCTGGACTTCATCGACCTGGCATTGCGCAACAGCCGGGTGTTCGCGCGGCGGCTCACCAGCGCCATCAACCATGCGGCGCTCTCCGACGAAGCCACCGAAAACATCGCCGAAGTGCTGCAGGAGACCGCTGCCGCCATCGAGGAGCTGTCGCTGGGCCTCGCGGAATCGCATGACGGCGTCCGGCGCGCCCACCTGCGCACGGCCCGGAACGACCTCAGCGAGATCGCCCTCCGGCTGCACCCGAAGCTGCTCGAGGTGCAGCGGCTGGAGGGCGAAACAGTGGTGATGCTGTTCCGGCCGCTGATGGTGGATCTGCTCGAAGCCACGGGCATGGACGCCCAGGAGGCCCGGGACGTGCTGCCGACGCTGTAGCCGCCGGGCCGCAGGCGGGCGGGGCTGGAAGCCCGATGTCGGTGCCCGCCAGTAGGGTTGGAGGCATGGCAACAAAGACTTCCCGGGCTTCCAAGGCGCCCGCGTACAAATGTGCCGAGTGCGGCTGGACCACCGTCAAGTGGGTGGGGCGCTGCGGCGAGTGCCAGGCGTGGGGCACCGTTGAGGAAACGGGCACCGCTGTTGCACGGACGACGGCGGCCACCACCGTTGTGGAGCCGGCCCGGCGGATTGCCGAGGTGGACGCCACCACGGCGGCTTTCCTGCCCACGGGCGTGGCCGAGCTGGACCGGGTGCTGGGCGGCGGCCTGGTCCCGGGCGCTGTGATCCTGCTGGCCGGCGAACCCGGCGTGGGGAAATCCACCCTGCTGCTGGACGTGGCCGCGAAGTTCGCCCGGACGGCCCAGGATGTCCTGTACGTGACCGGCGAGGAATCCGCTGCACAGGTGAAGCTGCGCGCGGAACGGATCGACGCCGTCGCCGAATCCCTCTACTTGTCTGCGGAAACGGACCTTGGCCAGGCGCTGGGCCAGGTGGAAAAGATTGAACCGCGGCTCCTGATCGTGGACTCTGTGCAGACCCTCAGCAGCGCCGATGTGGACGGCAGCGCCGGTGGCGTCTCCCAGGTCCGCGAGGTGGCCGCCTCCATCATCGCCGCGGCCAAGCGCCGCAACATGACCACCCTCCTGGTGGGCCACGTGACCAAGGACGGGTCCATCGCCGGGCCCCGCCTGCTGGAGCACCTGGTGGATGTCGTCTGCCAGTTCGAGGGTGAGCGGCACTCCCGGCTGCGGTTGCTCCGGGCCGTCAAGAACCGTTACGGGCCCACGGATGACGTCGGCTGTTTCGACCTGAACGAGAACGGTATTGAGGGGCTCACCGATCCCAGCGGGCTGTTCGTCAGCCGCACCAAGGAGCCGGTGTCCGGCACCTGCATCACCGTGACCATGGAAGGGCGCCGTCCGCTGCTTGCCGAGGTGCAGTCGCTGCTGGCCGAAAGCCCCAACTCCCAGCCGCGCCGCGCCACCAGCGGCCTGGACAGCTCACGGGTGTCCATGCTCCTGGCCGTGCTGCAGCAACGTGCCGGAACCCAGCTGCACAAGGATGATTCCTACGTGGCAACGGTGGGCGGCGTGAAGCTCAGCGAGCCGGCCACTGACCTGGCCGTTGCCCTGGCCGTGGCCTCGGCGAAGGCCCGCAAGCCTCTGCCGGTCCGGCTCATCGCCTTCGGCGAGGTGGGCCTGGCCGGTGAGGTCCGGCCGGTTCCCGGCATCAACCAGCGGATCCAGGAAGCCCACCGGCTGGGATTCACCCATGCGGTGGTCCCAGCCAGCCATACAGGGCCCGGGCCTGTTCCGGCCGGTTTCTCCGTTCGCGAAGTGGAGCACCTGACCGAGGCGCTGAGCCTGCTGATCGGCTGAACCCCCGCCGGGCTTACTGGGCAGGGTCAGGGGTGCTGCGGAAGCTGGTCCGGATCGTCCCGGTGGGCGCTGAACAGCCATGTGGAGACGTCACTGCGCAGCACCAGCAGGGGGCCGCCCGTGGAGCTGACGTTTCCCGTGGGCACGTAGTAGCCCCTGCCGGAACCGGGCCCGCCGGCCGCGCGGTCCAGGGCGTCCTGGAGGTGGCGGGGCAGGTGGCCCTGCGGGCCAAGACGGTGAAGCTCATCAAGTTCTTCCGGCGTCAGCCGTCCCATAACCTCAGCAATGTTGGCCATGATGGTCCCTTCGAGCAGAGTGCCTGAAGGAATAACCTAAAGCAGTGCCGTGAACTGCGGGTTAACACCGGGCGGCAGTTTTCCACTTTTGATTCGACCTTGGAGGGCAGATGCCGGTTCGAAGCGCAGGACTCCTGCTGTACCGGCGGGGCGCTGACGGTCCCGGCTCAAATCCGGACGTTCACGTGTGGATCGCCCACATGGGCGGACCGTTCTGGGCCCGGAAGGACACCCATGCCTGGTCCATTCCCAAGGGTGAGTACGGTGACGCCGAGGACCCGCTCGCAGCGGCCCTGCGGGAATTTGCCGAGGAGATGGGCGTACCCGCTCCCGCCGCCGAGTACCGGCTGCTGGGTGAGTTCCGGCAGTCGAGCGGCAAGATCATTACCGTGTTCACGGCGGAACAGGATTTCCGGCCCGAAAGTATCGTCAGCAACACGTTTCCGCTCGAATGGCCCAAGGGGTCCGGACGTATCCAGCACTTTCCCGAGATCGACGACGCCCGCTGGTTTCCGGTACCCGCCGCACGGGACAAACTCGTCAAAGGCCAGATTCCTGTCCTGGACGCCCTGCTGAAGGAGCTCGGCGAGGCCGGATGATGGCAGGATGCGAAAAGCCGGTGGTCCATGAGGAACCACCGGCTTGTCGAGCAGAACAGCTTCGTTCCCCAACCTGTGGGGCGCCTCACCTAGGCGGCAGAATGCTCCTGCGGCGGCGCGGTCTTTGCCCGGCCAATCATCGCAACGCTCACGTCGTCGCCAGAGCAGACCATGGTCCGTCCGCCGCCGTCGCGCCGGATCATCCAGAACACACTGCGGTCCGCTGCGATCATGTCGATCGTCCCGGACACGGCGGTTCCCCGGGCCGCCAGCACCTCGACGTCGTCGCCGCGGCCCAGCCTGGACCAGTCGGGGACCTGGGCCGGGGCGGCGACGCGGACCGGCCCGCGCCTGGCGGCAATCCTGCGAAGGGGGCTGCGCTGATACATTCCGGTTCCCGTTCCTGCTAGAAGTTTCCGCCGTCGGCCTTGACGGCCAGCACGGGACGGTCGGCCTGCATCAGGATCTGCTGCGCGTGGCTGCCCAGGATGAACTTGCCCACCTGGGTGCGGTGCCGCAGTCCGATGACGATGAGCGAGGCATCCACCTCCCGGGCAACGTCCAGGAATTCGTCAGCGAGGTCATGCTGGTACGGCGGCTGGATGACTGTTGCCTTGATGCCCGCGGCCGTGGCCCGGGCAGCGGCGTCCGCCAGCACGTCCTCGGGTGCGACGGACTTGTCCACCAGCGCACCCTGGCGGGCCGAGTTCACGATGAACAGTTCCTGGTTCCGCAGTTGCGCCTCGGCGATGCCTGCGGTGAGGGCAGCCTCCCCGGCAGGTGTGGGGACGAACCCGACGATGATGCTCATACCTTCTCCTTGATGTTGTTGGCGCCGTCGTTGTTGGTGCCGTCTCCGGCCGGGGCGGATGCCGCCGTCGTGCCCTTGCGCTTGGCGATTGCGCTGCGGATGCCCGGCATCAGTGCCACCAGGACGAAAACTGCCAGCAGGGTGGCCGAGATGGGACGGGTGAAGAACCCGGTGGGGTCGCCGTCGAACACCAGGAGCGAGCGGCGGAGGGAGCTTTCCAGCAGCTCGCCCAGGACGAAGGCCAGGACCAGCGGGCCGGGTTCGAAGCCGAACTTCTTCATCAGGTAGCCCACCACGCCGAAGACCACCACGAGCGTCACATCGAACATGCTGTTGTTGATGGTGTAGGCGCCCAGCAGCGTGATCAGCGCGGTGATCGGGGCGAGGATGGCGGCGCGGACACGCAGGATCCGCACGAAGATTCCCACCAGCGGCAGGCTCATGATCAGGAGAAGGATGTTGCCGATGTACATCGAGTTCACCACGCCCCAGAACAGCTCCGGTTCCTGCTCCACGAGCTGCGGGCCCGGGGTGACGCCTTGGATCAGCAGCGCACCGAACATCAGGGCCATGGTGGCGTTGGCGGGGATGCCCAGGGTCAGCAGCGGAATGAAAGACGACGTTGCTGCCGCGTTGTTCGCCGTTTCGGGGCCGGCCACGCCCTCGGGCGCACCCTTGCCGAAGCGTTCGGGCTGCTTGGCGCGCTTCTTTTCCATGGCGTACGAGGCCATGGAGGCGATGGTGGCGCCGCCGCCGGGAAGGATGCCGAGGAAGAACCCGAGCACGGAGCCGCGGCCGATGGCCCCGGAGGCGTGCTTCAGTTCGGCTTTCGAGGGCCAGACGTTGGAAACCTTCGACGGCGCTTTGGCGGCGCGGTGCCGCTCCTCCAGGTTGTAGAGGATCTCGCCGAGGCCAAAGATGCCCATGGCGATCGGCACGAAGTCGATGCCGTCCGCCAACTGGATGCTGCCGAAGGTGAAGCGGCTCTCCCCGGTGAAGATGTCCCGGCCCACGGTGGCGAGCAGGAGGCCCACCGACGCCGCGATCAGCGCTTTGGCCTTGGACCCGCCGCTGATGGTTGCCACCAGCAGGATGCCCAGCATGGCCAGCGCGGAATACTCGGGCGGCCCGAAGTCCAGGGCGAAGCCTGCCACCAGGGGCGCCAGGAAGGTCAGGCCGATGATGGCTGCCGTGCCGCCGATGAACGAACCGATCGCGGCCAGGCCCAAAGCGGTTCCAGCCTTGCCCTGCCGGGCCATCTGGTACCCGTCAAAAACGGTGACCACTGATGATGCTTCGCCGGGGAGCCGCAGCAGCACCGACGTGATGGTGCCGCCGTACTGGGCCCCGTAGAAGATGCCCGCGAGCATGATGATGGCCGTCACCGGCTCAACACCGTAGGTCAGGGGCAGCAGGATGGCGATGGTGGCGGCCGGTCCCAGGCCGGGGAGCACGCCAATCAGCATGCCGATGACGACGCCGACCAGGCAGTACAGGAGGTTCATCGGTTCCAGGACGACCGAGAAACCGTTAATCACAGGATTAAGAAAATCCACGGTGGTCTCCTAGAAGAGGTGGGGAATGGAGGTGCCCAGGGCCAGGATGAAGATCGCGTAGAACGCAACCACCACCAGGACACTGACCAGGACGGTTGAGCGCCAGGTTTCGCCGCCGAGGAATTTCATCCAGATGACGCACAGGACCAGGGCGGGGATTTCGAAGCCGATCACCGGCATCAGTGCAACCATCGTGGCGAGGGTAGCCAGGCCAATCAGCGGGGCGAACGACATCCGGGTGAATTTCTCGGCGTCCCGGTTGTGCCGGCCCAGGATCAGCTGGAAGAGCCCGAGCGCCACCATCACGCAGCTGGCCATGAAGGGCCACAGGCCGGGCTGCGGGGCGGACAGGGTTCCCAGGCCCATGGCCACCGAGAGGACCAGGGCGCCGATGCCGACGCAGAGCACCACCAGGGAGGACGCGGCGTTGGCCAGCGGCCCGGCAGCGGGAGGCTTCTCCTCTTCCCATTGTGCGGCGAGCTGCTCCGGGGTCAGGGCTTCGGGCAGTTCGTTGGGGGCGTCCGCGCCGGGCGTAACGGCGGTGCTGCCGTCACGCCCGGCGGATACTGCTGGAGTTGTCTCCATGGTCCTTACTTTTTCCCGCCGAGGCTGATGTCGTACTTCTCCACCAGCTCCTTGTACTTCTCGGCGTAGCCCTTCCACTCAGTGACAACTTCCTCGCCGCTGAGCTCTTTGGGCGTCAACAGGTTCTTCTTGTTGAACTCCTTGTAGGCGTCGGTCTTGAAGGTGTCCTGGAAGGATGCCAGGAGCTTGTCCTTGACCTCCTGCGGGGTGCCCTTGGGCGCTGCCACCGCACGGTACTGGGCCACCGGGACGTCGTAGCCGGCTTCCTTGGCTGACGGCACGTCCGGCAGGAAGCTGTTGCGCTCTTCGGAGAAGACGAGCAGCGGGGAAACCTTGCCGGCTTCGATCTGCGCCATGGCCTCGCCCAGCTGGATGGTGGCCAGTTCAACCTGGTTGCCCAGGACGGCCGTGAGTGCGGGCTTGCCGCTGTCGAAGGGAACATCGGTGCCCTTCACGTTGGCCTGCTTGAACAGGACGGTCTGGGCCAGCTGGCTGCCGGTGCCCACGCCCGTGGTGCCGAACGTGACGTTGCGGCCGGCGTTGGTGACATCCTTGAAGCTCTTGAAACCTGACTGCTGGCTGGCCACGAGGACGTAGTCGTCCTGCGACAGCCCGGCAATGATGTCCAGGTCATCGATGTTTACGGCTTCGTCGGCGCTGACGGCCAGCGGGGTGATGGTGATCAGCGATGCAGTGAGCAGTACCAGCTCCTGGCCGTCTGCGGTCTTGCCTGCCACTTCCTTGGTGGCGAGGGCTCCGTTGGCGCCGGGCTTGTTGACCACCGGCATGGGCGAACCGAGGGTCTTGGTAGCCCCTTCAGCCAGGGCGCGGGCGATGAGGTCGGTGCTGCCGCCGGCCGCCTGGCCGACGGTGAGCGTGACCGGACCGCTGGGGAACTTGGACGAGTTGCCGGCCGCGGCGCCGCCGCCAACGTTGCCGCCGCATGCCGTCAGGGCCAGCAGCGTGACAGCCGACGCAGTGCCGAGGATCGCGCGGCGGGTGGGGAAGTGCTTCATTGGAACTCCTCATTAAGTCTCCGGGTGGGGCCCGGAACAATCTGTGAACCGGGTCACCCCGTTCGCTTTGTCGAGTGTAGGGACCGGTTATGATGCCTGTCTAAGCCCATATCTGCATCATTTGATACCCGGAAGGCATCATGTTTACTTTCGACCAGCTGGCCGGCTTCATCGCCGTGGCCGAGGAGCTCCACTTCGGCCGCGCGGCCGAACGGCTGAACATGACGCAGCCACCGCTGAGCCGGCAGATCCAGAAGCTGGAAAAGATCGTCGGGGCCGAGCTGCTGGAACGGGACAACAGGAAAGTCACCCTGACCTCCGCCGGCGAAGCCTTCCTCGACGAGGCCCGGCGACTGATGGCACTTGCCGAGCGGGCCCCTGTCACAGCCCGGCGGATCGCCTCCGGGCGGTCGGGTGTCCTGCGGGTGGGGTTTACCGCAGCAAGCGGCTTCAGCATCCTGGGCCCACTTCTGGGGGAACTGGCGGCCATCATCCCGGACGTGGACATCGACCTGCAGGAACTGGTGACCGGTGAGCAGCTCAGCGGCCTCCTCACCGGAGAACTCGACCTGGGGCTGGCCCGGCCGCCGTTCGACAGTGACACCTTCGATTCACACCTGCTCTACCGCGAATCCATGGTGATAGCGGTGCCGGTGGGGCACCCGCTGACGCTCTTGGCGCGGGACATCACAGCCGAGGACTTCAAGGACGAGCCCCTGATCATGCACTCCCCCAGCCAGGCCCGCTATTTCTACGACCTGGTGGTGCGGATGCTGCCCATCCGCCACGCCAACGTGGTGCACACCGTCAGCCAGATCCTCACCATGGTTTCCCTGGTGGCCGCCGGCCGGGGCCTTGCCTTCGTGCCCCACTCCGCCACCCTGCTGGGCATCAAGGACGTGGAGTTCCTGCCGCTCGAGGCCGGGCGCGGGGAGGAAGTGGAACTGCATGCGCTGTGGAACCGCAGGATCACCAACCCCGCTTTGGCCCGCCTGCTGCGCGACCTCGAATTCGCGATGGAGTGATCCCCGGGCTGGCCACGCAGCACGAGATGCCACTGGGCGCGTGCGGCATCATGATGCAACAAAGGTATCAATACATATAAAAATACACTTAGACAGGCATCAGCGGCGCTCCTACGCTGGGAAGGAATCATCAGCCTGCCGCCTTCGCGGCGCACACACCCGGAGGACCTCACCGTGGCAAAGTACACCCCCCAGGAACTGGCGGACACCCTCAAGGAAGGCCTGCTGTCCTTCCCCGTGACGTCGTTCGATGCCAACCTCCAGTTCGATGAGGAGAACTACCGCAAGCACCTGTCCTGGCAGGCAAGCTTCCCCGTGGCCGGCCTCTTCGCCGCCGGCGGCACCGGCGAAGGCTTCTCCCTGACACCCGCGGAGTCCGAGCGCGTGGTCCGCACCGCCGTCGATGAAGTGGGCAGCCGCGTTCCGGTCCTGGCCTCCGCCGGCGGATCCACCGCCCAGGCCATCGAAAACGCCCAAGCCGCGGAAGCTGCCGGCGCCGACGGCATCCTGCTCCTGCCGCCGTATCTGACCGAAGCCGACCAGGCAGGCCTGGTGGAGCACGTCAGCGCCGTCTGCCGCGCCACGTCCCTCGGCGTGATCATCTACAACCGTGCGAACGCCATCTACAAAGACACCACGGTGGCCACCCTGGCGGACCGCCACGACAACCTCATCGGATTCAAGGACGGTGTGGGCGACCTCGAGCACGATGCCCGCGTCTACGCCAAGCTCGGCGACCGGCTCTTCTACCTCGGTGGCCTTCCCACCGCCGAAACCTTCGCGCTGCCCCTGCTGCAGCTGGGCATGAGCACCTACTCCAGTGCCATGTACAACTTCGTTCCGCAGTTCGCCCTGGACTTCTACCAGGACGTCCGCAACCAGGACCGCGCCGCCGTGAACAAGAAGCTGAACGACTTCGTCATCCCGTACCTGGACATCCGCGACCGCGTGAAGGGCTACTCTGTCTCCATCGTCAAGGGCGGCCTGGACGCCATCGGCCGCTCCGCGGGACCGGTGCGCACGCCGCTGCAGAACCTGGCGCCGCAGGACCTCGCGGACCTTAAAGCCCTCATCGCCACCGTTTCCTAGCCGTCACCGAAGACACAGGAGCAATTCATGACCCTCACCGGACATTCACTCATCGCCGGCCGGACGGTTGCCGGCGAAGGCAAGACCGCTTTCGGCTTCAACCCCGCCACCAACGAGGCCCTCGAGCCCGCCTATACGCTGCTCACCGAAGAACAGCTCGCCACGGCCACCACGGCAGCGAGGGAAGCTTTCCCCTCCTTCAGCACCTTGGACCCGGAAACCCACGCCTCCTTCCTGGAGTCCATCGCCGACAACATCGAAGCCATCGGCGACGAACTGCTGGTCCGTGCCGGCCAGGAAACCGGCCTGCCCGCCGCCCGGCTCACCGGCGAGCGTGCCCGCACCACCGGCCAGCTGCGCCTCTTCGCCGCCGTGGTCCGCCAAGGCGACTTCCGCGGCGTCCGCATCGACCCCGCCATCCCGGACCGGGCCCCGCTGCCCCGCGCGGACATCCGCCAGCGGCAGATCCCGCTGGGCCCGGTGGCCGTGTTCGGCGCCAGCAACTTCCCGTTGGCGTTTTCAACGGCGGGCGGCGACACCGCCTCGGCCCTCGCCGCCGGCTGCCCCGTGGTCTTCAAGGCCCACAACGCCCACCCCGGCACCAGCGAACTCGTGGGCCAGGCCATCAGCAAAGCCGTCCAGGACAACGGCCTGCACCCCGGCGTGTTCTCGCTGATTTACGGCCCGGGCTCCAGCATCGGCCAGGCCCTCGTGGCAGACCCCGCCATCAAGGCCGTCGGGTTCACTGGATCGCAGTCCGCCGGCATCGCCCTCATGAAGACCGCTGCCGCGCGCCCGGAACCCATCCCGGTCTACGCCGAAATGTCGTCCCTGAACCCTGTCTTCGTCTTCGACGGCGCCCTCGCCGGCAGTCCCGAAAGCATCGACGCCCTCGCGTCCGCCTACGTCACCGCCGTCACCGGCAGCTCCGGGCAGCTCTGCACCTCCCCCGGCCTGCTTTTCGCCCCCGCAGGCGAGGCTGGCGACAAACTCGCTGCCGCCGTCGGACGCGCCGTGGCAGCCAGCGCCGGGCAGACCATGCTCACCGCCGGCATCGCCGGGTCCTGGAATACCGGCACCGAGGCGCTCGGCGCAGCGGACGGCGTCGAACTCATCGGCCAGGGCACCCCTGGGCCCACCGAAAACGCCCCCGCACCGGCCATCTTCGGCACCGGCGTTGACCAGTTCACCACCAACCACGTCCTGCACCAGGAAATTTTCGGCGCAGCATCCCTGGTGATCCGCTACACCGGCACCGAAGACCTGCTCCGGGCAGCCGCCCGGATCGAGGGCCAGCTCACCGCGTCCCTGCACCTGACCGAAGCTGACTACGCGACGGCGGCGCCGCTGATCCCCGTCCTCGAACAGAAAGTGGGCCGCATCATCGTCAACGGCTGGCCCACCGGCGTCGAAGTTGGCCACGCCATGGTCCATGGCGGCCCCTTCCCCGCCACCTCCGACACCCGCACCACCTCGGTGGGAACCCTCGCCATCAACCGTTTCCTCCGCCCGGTCGCATACCAGAACATCCCCCAGGAACTGCTGCCGGCACCCCTGCAGGACGCCAACCCCTGGCACCTCAACCGCCGCATCGACGGCGACGTCGTGGCAGCACCCGAGAAGGCTGAGGTGGGCGCATGAGCGGCCAGCCCACCATTGCCGGCGTTGAGGTAGTACCTGTCGCGGGGCACGACAGCATGCTGATGAACCTCAGCGGCGCCCACGGCCCGTTCTTCACCCGCAACGTGGTCATCCTGACCGACTCCGATGGGCGCACCGGGCTGGGCGAGGTGCCCGGCGGCGAAAAGATCCGCACCACCATCGAAGAGGCCGGTGCACTGCTCAAGGGCAAGCCGGTGGCCCGGTACCGCTCGCTGCTGCGCGACGTTGCGGCGGAGTTCGCGGACCGCGACGCCGGCGGCCGCGGCCTGCAGACCTTCGACCTGCGCACCACCGTCCACGCGGTCACCGCCGTCGAATCGGCCCTGCTGGACCTGCACGGCCAGTTCCTCGGCGTCCCCGTCGCGGAACTGCTCGGGGACGGGCAGCAGCGCACCTCGGTGCCCATGCTCGGATACCTCTTCTTCGTGGGCGACCACCAGCGGACGGACCTGCCCTACCTGGTGGAGGAATCGCCGTCGGACCGCTGGGAGAAGCTGCGCCGGCAGGAGGCCATGACGCCGGAGGCAGTGGTAGCCCTGGCCGAAGCCGCCCAGGAACGTTACGGCTTCAGCGACTTCAAACTCAAGGGCGGCGTCCTGTCCGGCGACGACGAGGTGGACGTGGTCACGGCCCTGGCCAAGCGCTTCCCGGACGCCCGGGTCACGCTCGATCCCAACGGCGGCTGGCTCCTCGACGACGCCATCCGGCTCGGCAAGCGGATGCAGGGAGTGGTGGCATACGCCGAGGATCCGTGCGGCGCCGAGGGACGCTTCTCCGGCCGCGAGGTCATGGCGGAATTCCGCCGGGCCACCGGCCTGAAGACGGCCACCAACATGATCGCCACGGACTGGCGCGAGATGTCCCACGCCATCCGCAGCAACGCCGTGGACATCCCGCTGGCGGACCCGCACTTCTGGACCATGCACGGCTCGGTCCGGGTGGCGCAGCTGTGCAACGAGTTCGGCCTCACCTGGGGCTCGCACTCCAACAACCACTTCGATATTTCGCTGGCCATGTTCACCCACACAGGCGCCGCGGCGCCGGGTGAAATCACCGCCTTGGACACGCACTGGATCTGGCAGGACGGCCAAGGCCTGACCAAGAGCCCGCTGCAGATCAAGGGCGGCGCCATCGAGGTCCCGGCCGCACCCGGGCTGGGCATCGAGCTGGACCGCGAAGCGCTGGACAGGGCGCACCAGCTGTACCGGGAGCACGGACTGGACGCCCGTGACGACAGCATCGGCATGCAGTACTACGTCGACGGCTGGTCCTTCGATCCGAAGCGGCCCTGCCTGGTCAGGTAGGACCGCGGCAGCAGCCCCGGACCGGGAGCGCAGCTGCCACAAATTTGGGGCCCCTTTTGTTCTGCTCGCCGGACACAAAAGGGGCCCTCCCCATGCCTGCCCCCTAAAGTAATTGAGTCGCTGTGGCGCACCCCACATTCCCCAGCCCCACAGCCGGCAGACAGATCTATCCCGAAGGAAATACTCAATGGTGTCTGTGGACAATGCCGTCACGGACGTGGCCTCGGCCACGAAGAAGTTCTTCAAGCGCGTACTGCCCATCATGTTGGTGATGCTGGTCTGCAACCAGCTCAACCGCTCCAATATCGGCTACGCGCAGGACCACTTGCAGGCCGACGTGGGCATCGGCGCCGCGGCCTACGGCTTCGGCGCGGGCCTGTTCTTCATCGCCTACGCCATCTTCGAACTTCCCAGCAACGTGATGATGGAGAAGTACGGCGCCAAGATCTGGCTGACCAGGATCATGATCAGCTGGGGCATCGTCTCCTTCCTGATGGCCTTCGTGCAGAACGAGACCATGTTTTACGTCCTCCGTTTCCTGCTCGGCGCTGCGGAGGCCGGGTTCTTCCCCGCTGTCATCTTCTACTTCGCCCGCTGGGTCCCTGCCGGGCAACGCGGCAAGGCCACCGCCATCTTCATCGCCGGTTCCTCCGTGGCCGCGGCGATCTCCGGTCCCGTTGCCGGTGGCCTCCTGAGCCTGCAGGGTGTCCTTGGCCTCCGCGGCTGGCAGTGGCTGTTCGGTTTCGAGGGCGCGCTGTCCGTCGTGGTGGGCATGGCCGTGTTCTTCGTCCTGGACGCCGGCATCAAGGATGCCAAGTGGCTCTCCCCCGCCGAGAAGGCCGCGCTCACGCAGGCCATCAGTGACGAGGACGCCCAGCACGCCCCCGCCGAAGGCGACGAGACAGGCGACGGCGCTGGCGCCGGCGCTGGCGCCGGCGGCAAGCTAAACCGCTGGACGATGCTGCTGAACCCGCAGATCCTGCTGCTGTGCGGCATCTACTTCTCCGTGCAGCTCTCCATCTACGCCAACACGTTCTGGCTGCCCAGCATCATCAAGCAGATCCCCGGCACCACGGACCTGGCTGTGGGCTTCCTGTCCTCCATACCCTGGGTCTGCGCCGTGTTCGCGATGTACTTCGCCGCCAAGATGCAGGACAAGGCAAAGTCCAAGAAGCCGCTCCTGGTGGCGGCACTGCTGGTGGCGGCAGTGGGCACCTTCGCGGCCGCCATTGCCTCACCGGTTCTGGCGCTGGTGTTCCTGGCCGTCGCCGCCATGGGCTTCAAGAGCGCCTCGCCCCTGTTCTGGACCATCCCGCAGTCCGGACTGCACCCGTTGGTCCTGGCCCCGGCCATCGCCATCATCAACTCGCTGGGTAACCTCGGCGGCTTCGTGGCGCCCTTCGGCTTCGGCATCATCAAGGAGCAGACCGGCAGCGTGGTCCCAGGCCTGTTCGCGCTGGCCGCCGCGTCCACCATTGCCGCCGGCCTGGTCTACTTCCTGAAGGAGCGCCGCAGCGGAGGGGACGCCGTCGTGGATTCTGCGAACCCTTCAGCAAAGGCAGCGGAGGCAGCCGAAGCGGTTCCCGCCCGCGCCTGACGCTTAGCACAGTCCAAATCGCTGGAACGGTGCGGGAACGCTGAACAGGCCGCAGGTACAGCGTCCCCGCACCGTTCCAGCGTCCCCGCGTCCAGTTGGCTCCCCCGGGTACGGCCTACGACGGCGGCAGGCGGCTTAGCTTCCCGCGATCACCAGCGCCACGCTGTGTCCGCCGAAGCCGAACGCATTGACCAGACCGGCCCGGGGAGAGCCGGCAGCCAGTCCAATGGCGGTGTCGGTGACGACGTTCAGTTCCACCTCGGGGTCCAGCGCCTCCACGTTCAGCGTCCCTGGAAGTTGCCCGGTGCGGAGCGCTTCGAGAATCACGACGGCGGCAAGGGCACCGGCGCCGCCCAGCAGGTGGCCGGTGTGCCCCTTGGTGGAGGTCACGGGCACCTCGGTGCCGAAGATGGCGCTGATGGCCTGGCCCTCGAGCCGGTCCCCCACAGGGGTGGAGGTGGCGTGGGCGTGGACGAAGCCAATGTCCGCCGGTTCCATCCCGGCCGAAGCCAGCGCCTTTTGCATGACGCGGCGCTGCATGGCCGGGTCCGCGGCCACGATGTCGTTCGCGTCGGAGGTCACAGCACCCCCGGCAACTTCGCCGAGGACTGCGGCGCCCCGGGCACGGGCGTGGCCTTCGCTCTCCAGCACCACCATCCCGGCCCCTTCGGAGAGCACGAAGCCGTCCCGGCCGCCGTCGAACGGCCGTGACGCTTCCGCCGGATCCCCCGGGCGCGTGGACAGCGCACGGATCTGGGAAAATCCGCTGATCACGAGGTCGTTGATGGAGGCGTCCACGCCGCCGGCAATTACGACGTCGGCAGCACCGGAGCGGATCATCTCGGCTGCCTGGACAATCGCCTCAGCCCCGGAGGCGCAGGCGCTCACGGGAGTACGCGCGCCGCCGCGGGCTCCGAGGTCGATGGACACCCAGGCGGCGGGGCCGTTGACCATCAGCCGGGTCAGGGTGTGCGGGGAGACCTTGCGGGGGCCGGATGCCGCCAGCACCCGGTCCTGCTCGATGGTGGAACCCAGCCCGCCGTACGCGGAGCCGATCACCACGGCGAACCGTTCCGGGTCCACCTCAGGGGCGCCTGCCTGGGTCCAGGCTTCGCGGGCGGCGATGAGCGCCAGCTGGCCGCACCGGTCCATGCGCTTCAGTTCCCGGGTGCTGAGGTGCTGGGAGAGGTCCGCGGACACCTGTCCGGCGATCTTGACGGGCAGCTGCCCGGCCCAGTCCCCGGTCAGCGCGGTGATGCCGGATTTCCCGGCGAGCAGCGCCTGCCAGGTCTCCGCCACGGAGGCGCCCAGCGGGTTGATGGTACCGGCGCCGGTAACGAGGGCGCGCGGTTGGGCCGTGGTGGGTTCCGTCATTGGTGCCCTTACTTTGCGGGGTTGTGCGTGCCGATGGGCACCAGGGTCAGGTCCGGGTGGTTCTTTTCGATCCGGCGCAGGGCCCAGACGTCGTTGAACAGGGCGAGGTATTCGCCGTCGGACCGCAGGAGCACCTCCGCGCCCGGAACGTTGGCCAGCGCGGGCATGGCGTCCGCCGTCGAGATCCTGGCCAGCGAGTAGGGCAGGCGCTCCAGCCGCATGGGGGCGCTGAAGTCGTGCGCCATCCGGTCCTCCACCACCTCGAACTGCATGGGGCCGACGGCGGCGAGCACCGGCGCCTGGTCACCGCGGACGTCGGAGCGGAGCACCTGGATGACGCCTTCGTGCTCAAGCTGTTCGATGCCGCGGCGGAACTGCTTGAACTTGCTGGGGTCCTTGGAGCGGGCCACCTGGAAGTGTTCCGGGGCGAAGAGCGGGATGGCCGGGTATTCCACGGAGTCTTCGAGGAAGAGGCTGTCTCCCACGCGCAACGAGGAGGCGTTGACCAGTCCCACCACGTCACCGGGGTACGCCTCGTCGATGACTTCACGTTCGCGGCCGAACACCTGCTGGGCGTACTTGGTGGCGAAGGACTTGCCGGTGCGGGTCTGGGTGACCACCATGCCGCGTTCGAAGACGCCGGAGCAGACGCGGATGAAGGCCACATGGTCGCGGTGGGCCTTGTTCATACCGGCCTGGACCTTGAACACAAAGCCAGAGAACGGGGATTCGACGGGGCGCGGGCTGCCGTCCACGTCGGGGCGTGGTGCCGCGGGCGGCGCGAAGTCCACCAGCGCGTCCAGCAGCTCCTTGACACCGAAGTTGAGCGCGGCGGAGCTGAACAGGATGGGGGTGGCCTTGCCGGCGTGGAAGGCATCGACGTCGAACTCGAGGTTGGACTCGACCACCAGGCCGGCCTCATCCACGGCATCTGACCAGTTGCTGCCCTGGCTTTCGGCGGCTTCCTCCGGGGTGAAGTACTCGGTAAGGGCGATCTGGGCGCCGGCGTTGTTGCGCTGGAACCGGGCGAACCGGTCGTTGCGCAGGTCCCAGACACCGCGGAAGTCACCGGAGATGCCCACGGCCCAGGTCAGCGGCATGGGCTGCAGGCCGGTGCGCTCGGTGATCTCGTCCATCAGCGCCAGGGCGTCCAGGCCCGGCCGGTCCCACTTGTTGATGACGGTGATGATGGGCAGGTTCCGCTGCTTGCAGACCTCAAAAAGCTTCATGGTCTGGGTTTCCAGGCCCTTGGCGGCGTCCACCAGCATCACGGCGCAGTCGACGGCGGCCAGCACGCGGTAGGTGTCCTCGGAGAAGTCGGCGTGGCCGGGGGTGTCCAGGAGGTTGATGACCGTGTCCCGGTAGGAGAACTGCAGGGCAGCGGAGCTGATGGAGATGCCGCGGTCCTTCTCCATTTGCATCCAGTCCGAGACCGTTTCCTTGCGGTTGGCCTTGCCGCTGGAGGCGCCGGCGGTGCCGATCACCTTGGCGTGCAGGGCGAGGGCTTCCGTGAGGGTGGACTTGCCGGCGTCGGGGTGGGAGATGACGGCGAAGGTCCTGCGGCGGCCCGCTTCCTTGTGAATCTCATTGATCCGGGCGGGGGTCAGGACATCTTGGGACACGGTGCTACTTTCGCTGCGGTTGCGGCTGGATGAAGCCAAAGTCCAATTTTATCGCAGGCCCGCAAACCGGCGCAGGTCCGCTTAACGCCCGCGAAACCGGCAGTTCAAGGCAGCGAAACGAGGGCCCGCTACCGTGGCGGCATGATGACGCCGGGCAACCCCTTCCACGATCCCTTCGCCTCCAGCATTGGTCCTGCCAGGATGCAGGAGCACAGCGCAGGCCAAGGAGACGCAACTCCGCAATCAAAGGGCGTCCAGTCGGCGGCCGAGCTGAAAGCACTCCGGGCAGCATCGCTCGCCAGGGTCAGCAAGGACCTTGAGCGGATGCTCCGGGTCAGGGCACGCTGAAGCGGGCTTACCTTCGCTTTCCCTTTTGGCTCTTCCTGTCCGGCCCTCAGCTCCGGGGTCTTCCTGTCCGGGACCACGCGGGTTGCCGCCTGAAAAGGCATGATGGGTGCATGCGCAGCATAGAGCTGGTGTTCGACGACGGCACCGAATCCGCCGTCCGGGCAGACTGGGCGCGGCTCGCCGAGGCGGGGCTTCCCAGCCTTGCCGGCCATACCGGCGCCAGCAACCGGCCACACCTCACGCTCGCGGCCGGGGCGGAACTGTCCGTGCCGCAACTTCACGCGTTCGATGGCGCGCTTCCCATGGAGGCCGTCTTCTCCGGCGTGCAGGTTTTTGCCGCCGGCAGGGACAGGTATGTCCTGGCCCGGTCCGTGGTGCTGACTGCCCCGCTCCGCAAAGTGCACCGGCGCCTGCACCGGGAGATCGGGGGTGCCGTTCCGCTCACCCTTCCCGGGGCCTGGACGCCGCACGTCACCCTGGCCCGGCGGGTTACCGGTGAACAGCTGGGCAAGGCCATGGATCTCCTGGACCTCCGGCTCGGCGGGCACATTGTGGGTGCCCGGCTCTGGGACAGCAGCACAAAGTCGGTCACCGGGCTCTGATTTCCTTCCGCGGACGCAGCCGGGCTCCATCAACCTCCGCCCCGCGGCCAAAGTGCATGCTGCGCGCGGTGCGGCGCATGCCCGGTCCGGGCGTTTCCGGCCCACCCCCAATGGTGCACTTTGGGGCTTGCCCATGCGGAATTTGGGGGAGGTTGCCCCTATCATTGTGCTTGCGGGAAAATGAGTACTTTTGATCCGGCCGGTGCAACAGGGATGCCGGCATTCTTGCGGGGTGTCTGCCCGCACCTTTGAAGGGAAAACTTATGGCGCGGAGCCCCGAAGAATCACTCAGGGCGACTCTGGGCAGGGTGGCCCCGGGAACTCCCCTCCGCGACGGACTTGAACGCATCCTCCGCGGCCGCACCGGTGCACTGATCGTGCTGGGCTCGGACCGTACAGTGGATTCGATCTGCTCCGGCGGCTTTGACATCGGCATCGAGTTTTCACCGACGCGCCTGCGTGAACTGGCCAAAATGGACGGCGCCATCATCTGCGACAAGGATGCCGGCAACATCCTGCGCGCCGCAGTCCAGCTGGTCCCCGATTCCAGTATCGAAACCCAGGAATCCGGAACCCGCCACCGCACCGCCGAGCGCGTCGCCATCCAGACCGGCGTTCCCGTGGTGTCAGTCAGCCAGTCCATGCAGATCATCGCCCTGTACGTCAACGGCCTGCGGCACGTGCTGGAGGGCTCCGAGAAAGTCCTGGCCCGCGCCAACCAGGCCCTGGCCACGCTGGAACGTTACCGTGCCCGGCTGGACCAGGTCACCAGTTCACTGTCCGCCCTGGAGATCGAGGCGATGGTCACCGTCCGGGACGTGGCCGTGACGCTGCAGCGGCAGGAGATGGTCCGCCGGATCTCGGAGGAAATCTCGCAGTACGTGCTGGAACTGGGCGAAGACGGCCGCCTCCTCTCGCTCCAGCTCGATGAACTGACTGTGGGCCGCGGGCCCGGCAGCGACGTCATCATCCGCGACTACGCCGGCCCGGACGCCTCGCCCGAGGACATCGACAAGGCCGTCAGCGCCCTCCTGAACCTCGGCCCCACCGAGCTGATCGACCTCGGCAAGATTTCCGGGATTATCGGCTTCGCCGGCGGCGTGGATACGCTCGACGCCATCGTCCAGCCCCGCGGCTACCGCCTGCTTTCCGGGCTGAAGGCCGTCCCCAAGGCCGTAGCGGACCGGCTGGTGGACCACTTCGGCGGGCTGCAGTTCCTGATGGCCGCCACCATCGATGACCTGATGACCGTTGATGGCATCGGCGACCAGCGTGCACGGACTGTCCGTGAAGGCCTCAGCCGGATGGCCGAAGCCAGCCTGCTGGACCGCTTCCTCTAATTCACGCACCCCCCGCCGGTACCGCCCCAAAGGCCGGCCTCAAGCCGACCCGAAGCAGGTCCGCGGTGGGAAGGTCCCTGGAGGGAAGGTTCGCGGAGGGCCTAGTTCAGCTGGAATACAGCCTTCGGGCTGGCTTTGGAGCCGAGCTTCGCAGTGAAGATGTAGTACGCCCCGCCGGTTCCGGGCTTGGCCGCCACCGCCTGGCATCCCTCCACAGTCCGGTTCCGCTGCCACGTGAAGTTGGCTGTTTCGCTGGCGCCGGGCGCCAGGGTCTTTTCCAGGTCCTCGCTGGCAGCCTGGCAGTCCTTGGAGGAAAAGACCCGGTCAGCGCCGCTGGTCACGAGGAACTCCATTTGCGAGGTCCCCAGGTTCACCTCGCACGCCACGGTACCGCCGTTGGTTACCTTCAGCGTGAGCCGCGGGTTTTCGCCGTCGCCATAGGCCGCCTTGTCCGTGGAGGCCGAGATGGTCACGAGGTTCTGGTTGCAGCCGGGGCTGGCGGACGGCGAGGGCGTCGCGGAAGCGGAGGGAGCGGCCGACGGCGGAGCCGAAGCTTCGGGGGAAGCGGCCGGCGCTGCGGTGGTGGGCATGGTGGACGAAGCCTGCTGGGAAGCTCCCCCGAGCACCCCGGAGATGGCAAAACCGGTGATCACCAAAGCGATGACCATCAGCAGCGCGCCACCAACGAACAGCCTGCGGCGCCGGTACACGGCTGCGCTGGCCTTCGGTGCACCGCCTGAGCCCGGTGCCGATGCCTTGCCGCGTGCTGGTGAACTGCCTTGCCTGACCATCCTCCTAGGCTAGGGAAAGTCCCCGGTTCTGCGGCACCACCACGCCGCCGGCAGGCCATCGCTCTGGTCACAACGCGGGCCAGGCCCGGTTTTCCGGCCCGCGAAGCGCATCCATTACAGTGTTGGCATCGATACTCAAGCCCCTCCCTTAACCGCTCCCGCCGGAACGCCGCAACCCCCAAGCGACCCCAACCACATGGAGTTCCTGCACCGCGGGATCACCGGCTGGTTTGCAGAAACCGCCCGGGACCTGCCCTGGCGGGACCCCGACTGCGGCGCCTGGGGCGTGCTGGTCAGCGAGATCATGCTGCAGCAGACCCCGGTGGTGCGGGTGCTCCCTGTCTGGGAGGAATGGCTGAAACGCTGGCCCTCCCCCGCTGGCCTGGCGGGCGAACCAGCCGGCGAGGCTGTCCGTAACTGGGGCAGGCTGGGATACCCGCGGCGGGCCCTCCGGCTGCACGCCGCGGCAACGGCCATCGTTGAAAACCACAACGGCAGGGTCCCGGACACGTACACAGAGCTGCTGGCACTGCCCGGCGTGGGCAGCTACACGGCAGCAGCTGTAGCCGCCTTCGCGTACGGACGGCGGGAAACCGTCGTCGACACCAATATCCGCCGGGTACACGCCCGGCTGGTGGCCGGCACCGCGCTTCCCGCGCCTGCCCTGACCGCCGCGGAGATGCGCCTTGCCGCCTCGCTGTTGCCGGACGACGACGCCGCCTCCGTGCGCTGGAACGCTGCGGTCATGGAGCTGGGCGCCTTGGTCTGCACTGCGCGTGCGCCGAAATGCGCCGACTGCCCGGTGATGGACTCCTGTGCGTGGCGCGCCGCCGGTGAGCCGCCGCCGTCGTACGTCCCCAAGGGCCAGGCCTGGCACGGCACGGACCGGCAGGTCCGCGGGGCCGTGATGGCCGTCCTGCGGCTGGCCGATGCTCCGGTGCCCGCGGAGATGTTCCTGCAGCCGCCGGCGGACCTGGGCTTCGCCCCGGAGGGGATCGGCGTCCCGCTTGCGGCGCTGCACCGGCTCAATTCCGCACCGGAGCAACTGGAGCGTGCCATGTCCGGGCTGCTCGCGGACGGCCTGGCGGAGATCCACGACGGCGGGTACCGGCTTCCCGCGTAGGGCCGCCGCCGGGTGGCATACTTTTTGGTGACTGGAACCGGGGGAACCTTGAGAATCATTCTTTACATCGTGTGGGCGCTGTTCGTTGTGGCTGCCGCCTTCGCCATGGTCCATGCCATCCGTAAGACAAGGCGCCAGGAGCAGCTGATGGCCAGCTGGCCGAAGGTACAGGCCACCGTCACCGGCAGTGTGGCCGGCTGGACAAGCGGCGGAGGAGGCTCCAGCCGCAGCCGCCGGTTCTTTCCCACCTACCAGTTCACGGACCCGCGCGGCACCCTGTTCATGGGCAAGTCCGAGATCTCCACAGCGGCGGCGCCGGCCCCCGGGTCCCTGGTCGAGGTTGCCTACAATCCGGCCGACCCCAACGAATCACTCCAAGTTTCCTCCGCACCCCGGACCACCCTGGGCTGCCTGGTGCCGTTCTTTGCCGCGTTCGCCGTCGCCCTGTTGTGGTTCATCAGCGTCTTCCCGCTGGGCTGACCAAAGGTTTCCTTTCTGCTGTCAGAACGTCCCCGGCCATAACAATGCCGCCATCACTTCCCCGGCGGAGGTGCCCGGCAGGTCCGCGGGTCCTACGCTGAAAACATGCGTAACCGGGGTCTGCTCTTGGCGCTGATGACGACGGCGGGACTCACCACGGGCTGCGGGCCCGGGCCGGTTGCCTGCCCGGCCATCGCCCAGGCCACGGCTGTGTCCGTGATCGTCGCGGCAGGCTACGCGCCCCTCATCGGCACGCTCTACGTGAAAGCATGCCAGGACGGCACCTGCAAGGAAGGGCCCGTCGAGCTGGCCCCCGGCAGTGCCAGCATTGACCAGGGCTGCACGCCTGACGGTGTCTGCTCCGCAACGGCCTCGCCGGACGGAACCAAGGTGGGGATGCTGATGCTGGACACGCTCACCGAATCGGCCATGACCGTCACAGCTTCCGGGACCGGCACGGACGGCTCCGCCCTGCCGGTCCGCACGCTCGAATTTCGGCCCCGGGCGGACTATCCGTTTGGCGAACAGTGCGGCAAGTTCATCTCCGCGTCAGTGACCCTGGATGCGGCCGGCCTCAGCGATGCACTGGCCTAATAGCGCCGTCTGGAATGCCGCCGGCTGGAAGGGTGCAAGTTCGACGGGGCAGGCCGGAAAACAGCGCAGGCTAGAACAGTGCGGGCTGGCTGAACTGCCCGCCTGCCGGCTGGCCAAGGTCGCCCACATACTGGGGGCGCCATTCGAACCCGAGGTCCGCCAGCAGCTCTTCCACCGTGGTCTGCCCGTCCAGCACTTCGATTGCCGGGGAGTTGTCTTCGGGGTGGAGCTGTTCCATGGCATCGAGCTTATTGGCAGGATCAGGCCGGGAGTTGCGGACACACCGGGCTGCGCCGATTGTGGCCAGCTGCACGCCGATTGACGGCTCAGGGCTCGCCGAAACCAGCCTGGACCAGGCCGCCAACGTAGTTCACGGCCCGTTCCGCGTCGGCGCCCCAGGCCTCCACGTGCAGCACGGATCCCTTCCCGGCGCCCAGCGTCATCAGCGCCGTCATGGATGCCCCGTCCACCCCGTTGACCGTGACGTCCGCTGCCAGCGAGGACAGGCCGCCGGCGATCTTGGCGGCGGGCCGGGCATGCATGCCTGCCTGGTTGATCAGCTCAAAGTCACCCGTGAAATCGGGGCCCCGGCCCGTGACGGAGCCTTCCTCCACCATCTGCCGCCCGGTGCCGTTGCCGTGGGCAGGTCCGCGCACCGCCTCAGCGGCACGCTTGACGCCCTCCACGTCTGCGCCGCCCTGGGCAGCGACGGACGCCGCCACCAGTCCTTCCACCAATGGGGCGTCGGCCAGCAGGAACTTCTCCGGGTCGTCGACGAACTCCAGCGCGGACTCCGCGGTCATCACCGCGGAACCGAGATCTGCGAGGATCACCGCGCCGTCACCTCCGGCGGCTTTGTCCAGGGCGGCCATGACCTTCTCCAGGCTGGTGCCGATCCTGCCGTCCCCGGTGCCGCCGGCTGCCAGGATCACCACGTTGGGTGCCATTTGCGCGGCAAGTTCCACGGCGCCGTCGGCAATCTTTTCGCTATGGGACACCACCACAATGCTGACTGTCACGCGGCAGCCCCCACGGCGGCCCGCAGGATCAGCGCGCTGGATACCGCGCCGGGGTCGCGGTGGCCGGCGCTGCGTTCGCCGAGGTAGCTCGCCCGGCCTTTACGTGCCACGAGCGGATCGGTGGCCACCGCCCCGGCCTCGGCAGCCTCTGCGGCGGCCACCAGGACCGCCATGGGGTCGGCACTGCCGCCGTCGGCCGCGGCCCGGGCAGCGTCAACTGCCGGGGTCCAGGCGTCAACCATGGTCTTGTCCCCGGGTTCGGCCTTGCCGCGGGCCACGATGCCGTCGCGTGCGGCAGCGAGCGCTTCTGCCCAGGCCCCGGGATCGACCTCGGCAGAGTCGCCGAGGGACGTGGCCGCCCGGAGGAAGGCCGTGCCGTAGAGGGGGCCGGCGGCGCCGCCCACCTTGGACATCAGCGTCATGGCCGTGAGCTTCATGGCTGCTCCGGGCGTCTCCGGCGCCCCCTCGCCCAGCTTGGCCACCACCGCCTGGAACCCGCGGTCCATGTTCTCGCCGTGATCAGAGTCCCCAATGGCCCGGTCCAGCTCGATCAGCTCCACGCGGTGTTCAGCCATGGCCTCGGCGCACAGGTTCAGCCACTTCACCGCCCACGCGGCATCCAGCACCATGGTCAGGCGCCCCAGCGGAGGGCTGCGGTGTGGACGGGTGCATCCCACAGTTCGGTCAGCTCGTCGTCGAGCCGGAGCACGGAAATGGAGCAGCCCTGCATCTCGAGTGCAGTGATGTAGTTGCCCACCAGGGACCGCTCAACGGTGGCACCCTTGTCCTTCAGGACCTGGACGGCGCGGCGGTAGACGATGTAGAGCTCGCTTTGCGGTGTCCCGCCCATGCCGTTGACGAACAGGAGCACCTTGTCCCCTGAGCCGATGTTCAGGTCCGCCAGGACGGGCTCCAGCAGGCGGTCCGTGATGCCGTCCGCGTTTTCGAGTGGGATGCGGTGCCGGCCCGGCTCGCCGTGGATGCCGATGCCGATTTCGATTTCATCGTCTGCGAGGTCGAAGCTCGGCTGGCCCGCGTGCGGAACGGTGCAGGCGGACAGTGCCACGCCCATGGTCCGGACGTTGGCGTTGACCCGCTCACCGATGGAGGCCACGCCGTCGAGGTCGTCACCGCGCTCCGCGGCTGCACCGGCGATCTTCTCCACCAGCACGGTGCCGCCCACACCCCGCCGGCCCGCCGTGTACAGGGAGTCCTCCACGGCAACGTCGTCGTTGACCAGGACCGTGCGGATGCTGACGCCTTCGGCTTCAGCCAGCTCGGCCGCGGTCTCGAAGTTGAGGACGTCGCCGGTGTAGTTCTTGACGATATGGACCACGCCGGCGCCTGAGTTGACGGCGACGGTGGCCGGAAGGATCTGGTCCGGCGTAGGTGAGGTGAACACCGCCCCCGGCACGGCGGCGTCGAGCATTCCCTTGCCCACGTAACCGGCGTGCAGCGGTTCGTGCCCGCTGCCCCCGCCCGAAACCAGGCCTACCTTGCCGTTCACGGGCGCGTCCTTGCGCGTGATGTACATGGGATCTTCTGTGACGGTAACGAGGTCTGCGTGGGCAAGGCCGAAGCCCTGCACGGATTCCGCGACGACGGACCTGGGATCGTTGATGAGTTTCTTCATGGCGGTGCTCCTGGCTGTGCTGTGCTCCTGGAGGATGACAATCCTGACCCTACTACCGGCCAAAGGGGCTGCGGTAGGGCTCCATCCGCTGCAGACGCAGAAAAGGGACAGCCCCCAATGACTGTCCCTTTTCGTGGGCCCCCAAACCCGGCCGTCAACAGTTTATCCATCAATTCGAGTAAAAGGAAGTGCAGGTCAGAATGAAATGCAATGTTTTTTGCTTTGGGCGGGCCTGTTCTCCGGGCCGGAGAGGACCGGAGAGACCCGGCGGCCCTGCTAGAGGACCCGGATCATCCGGGTGTTGCCCAGGGTGTTCGGCTTCACGCGGGCCAAGTCAAGGAACTCCGCCACGCCCTCGTCATGGGAGCGCAGGAGCTCCGAGTAGACCACCGGATCCACGGCCGACTGGTCAGCCATGACCTCGAACCCGTGGCGCTTGAAGAAGTCCACCTCGAACGTGAGGCAGAAAACCCGGGCCACCCCAAGCGCGCGGGCCTCCTCCAGCAGCCGTTCAACCAGGACGTGCCCCACGCCCTTGCCGCGCCAGTCGCCCGACGCCGCGAGCGTGCGGACTTCGGCCAGGTCCTCCCACATGACGTGGAGCGCCCCGCAGCCGATCACCTCGCCGTCGTCCGACTCGGCGATCTTGAATTCCTGGAGGCTCTCGTAATACGCCACCGTCTCCTTCGCCATCAGGATGCGCTCCTCGGCCAGCGGCGCCACCAGTTTCTTGATGGCGGAAACGTCGCTGGTGCGGGCAGGGCGGATGTGGAAGGAGTCAGTCACAGGTTCAATCCTACGAGGCGAAGGGCTTTCGGCTCGGTGACTTCGGGTTGGGCGTTCCGGTGCCGGCGCCATTTGCCGCTTGCTGCTCCTCCGTCGCTCTGACGCAAGCTACACAAATGACCCCGTCACCTTCACTTCGCTAAAGGTGCGCCAATCAAATCTAGAGCCCGAGTTCTTCCGGCAGGTCCAGGTCCTGGCCCAGGACGTTCTTTGCGAGGAACCACTCCACTACCCCGTACCAGACCTTGGCGTGCTGCGGTTGCAGGATCCAGTGGTTCTCATCCGGGAAGTACAGGAACCGGTGGGCGGTCTGGCCGTCCTGGTCCGCCGCGAGCGTTGACTTGGACAGCAGCTCGTACCAAAGCCGCAGGCCCTCGCCGATGGGCACCCGGTAATCCTTGTCGCCATGGATCACCAGCATGGGCGAACTGATCTTCCCGACGTGCAGGTGCGGCGAGTTCTCCAGCGCCATTTCCTCGGTCATTTCCTTCAACCAGTACTGCGAGGCGTCCGTGGTGGGACCGAACTGGTCCAGAGCCCACAGGCTGGCGTGGGTGACCACCGCTTTGAACCGGTCTGTGTTTCCCGCGACCCAGTTGGCCATGTAGCCGCCGAACGATCCGCCCATGGCAGCCGTCCGCGTCTCGTCAATGTCCGCCCGGTCCACTGCGGCGTCCGTGACAGCCATCAGGTCCGTGAAGGGCGCCTTGCCCCACGCGCCCCAGCCGCGCTGGATGTACGCCTGGCCGTAGCCGGTGGACAGTGCCGGGTCCGGCAGCAGCACCGCGTAGCCCTTGGCTGTCAGGAGCCAGGGGTTCCACCGCCAGGTCCAGGCGTTCCAAGAGCCCAGGGGCCCGCCGTGGATCCACAGCAGCAGCGGCGCCGGGTTGTCCGCCGACGCACCTTCCGGCAGGGCCAGGTAGGCGGGGACCCGCGAACCATCCGGCGCAGTGGCGGCGATCCGCTCCAACCTGCCTGCGTATGACGGCCGCTCGGCCGGCGCAGGCAGCCGCGTGGTTTCCCCCGTCGCAAGGTCGATCCGAACGGCTTCAGCGGGAAATTCGTAGGAGCTCCGCAGGGCGTAGGCGTACCGGCCTTCGGGAGAAACAACGACGTCGGAGTAGGCCGCGGCGTCCTGGCTCACCCGGGCCACGCCCACTTCAGCCGCAGCAGCCGGGACGCTGATCCGGAAGACCGGCGACGCGCCGTCGTCGTCCGCGGTGGCCAGGAGCGCGGAACCGTCCGGCAGCCAGGCGGCAGGCTTGGGCCAGCGGTCCCAATCGTGGGCGAGCGGCTGCAGGCCCGCCCCGTCCGCGGCGGCTTCGGCGGCATTTTCCGCACTGCCCGAAACGTCGAGCAGGTGCAGCTTGATTTCAGGGGCCCGCTGCGGGGTGGAATCGCTCTCGCTGACCACCGCCAGGGTCTTGCCGTCCGGGCTGACCGGTCCCGGGAAGTAGCTCATGCCTTCGGTGTCGAGCAGCACTTTCAGGCTGCCGGAGGCGACATCCACCGCCACCAGCACCGAGCGGCTGTCCGCCTTGGCCAACGGCTTGGTGTAGCTGGTATAAACCGTCCGGCCGTCGGGGCTGACCACCGCGTCAGCTTCCCGGAGGCGCGGCCCAGCCTCCGGCGTGAGGTTGCGAAGGGCCAGCGGTGCCGTGGCGTCCACGGTTCCGGGCTTGCCCCCGGCCTGGTCCCCGCCCGGTTCCACCGCGAAGATCCTTGGCTGGCCGGGCCCCAAGTCGGCATCCCAGTAGCGCACCGGGTACTCGCTGTGCAGGATGGCTGACACTTTCTTGTCCTTGCGGGACTTGCGGCGTTCAGCGTCGTCTTCCTCATCGGCGGAGCCTGCCAGGACCTCGGCGGCCACGAAGGCTGCGTCCGCACTCTGGGCCGTCATCACCCGGCTGACGCCACCCGGCCTGCTGAGCACCACGCGGGCCTCGCCGCCATCGGCCGGAAGGAGCCACAGCGCGTTGACGGGGTCTTCCTCGGGGCTGTCCGGATCGGGGCGTGCGGACGTGAAATAGACATCGCCGTTGGCCGCGAAGGCCGCTCCCGCCTCGCCCTTCGCGCTGCGGGTGATGCGCCGGGCATGCTTCTGGCCTTTCGGGTCCAGTTCCCACAGCGCTGTGGCGAACTCGGTGCCCTTGCCGTTGAGGGTGCTGACCGTGGTGACCAGACGGGTTCCGTCGGGGCTCAGGGCCAGGCCGCCAACGCGCGGGATGGACAGGAAGTGGTCAAGGTCGTGGAAGGGGGTCAGTGGTTGCTCGTCCGGGATCGCCGGATTCTGATTAGCCATGCTTCCGATTCAACACGGTTTGTGCCGCCCGTCACAAACCTTCAGAAGCCGACACGCTGATGCGTTGGATCCGTTAGGGCCGGGGTGCGCCGCCACCGGCGCCATTTGCCGCTTGCTGCTCCTTCGTCGCTTTGACGCAAGCTACACAAATGACCCCGGCGCCTGCGCTTCGCTCAACGCCCACCAATGCACGAGGTGGCGGGCATCAGGGATTTATATGGGCGCCGTCAAAGCGAGGAACGAGCAGGCGCCGGGAAATCTCTGATGGCCGCCACCGGAATCAGCCACTGGAAGGAAAAGCGAAAGCCCCGCCGCTCCTTCGCGGAGTGGCGGGGCTTTCGCTGGTGTACTTCTGACCGGTTAGACGCTCGGGGCGATTTCCGGGATGCGTGGCTTGGCGTTGCCGGCGAAGGTGAACTTCGCTTCATCGCCTTCGCCTTCGACGTCCACTACGACGATGTCGCCGGGGTGGATCTCGCCGAACAGGATCTTCTCGGACAGCTGGTCCTCGATCTCGCGCTGGATGGTGCGGCGCAGCGGCCGGGCACCCATGGCGGGATCGTAGCCGCGGGTGGCCAGGAGCACTTTGGCGGCGGGCGTGAGCTCGATGCCCATGTCCTTGTCCTTGAGGCGCTTCTCCAGCCGGTTGACGAACAGGTCCACGATCTCGATGATCTCGTCCTGCGTCAGCTGCGGGAACACCACGACGTCGTCAACACGGTTCAGGAACTCGGGGCGGAAGTGCTGCTTGAGTTCCTCCGTGACGCGGGCACGCATGCGGTTGTAGCCGGTCTGCGTGTCGGTGCCGGACTGGAAGCCGGTGGCGACGCTCTTGGAGATGTCCCGGGTGCCGAGGTTGGTGGTCATGATGATCACGGTGTTCTTGAAGTCCACCACGCGGCCCTGGGAGTCGGTCAGGCGGCCGTCTTCCAAGATCTGCAGCAGCGAGTTGAAGAGGTCCGCGTGGGCCTTTTCCACTTCGTCGAACAGCACCACGGAGAACGGACGGCGGCGGACCTTCTCGGTCAGCTGGCCACCCTCTTCGTAGCCCACGTAGCCCGGAGGGGCACCGAAGAGCCGCGAAACGGTGTGCTTCTCGGAGTACTCGGACATGTCCAGGGTGATGAGGGCATCCTCTTCACCGAACAGGAACTCCGCGAGTGCCTTGGCGAGCTCGGTCTTGCCGACGCCGGTGGGGCCGGCGAAGATGAACGAGCCACCGGGACGCTTGGGGTCCTTGAGTCCTGCACGGGTGCGGCGGATGGCCTGGGACAGTGCCTTGATGGCCTCGTCCTGGCCCACCACGCGCTTGTGCAGTTCGTCTTCCATCTTGAGCAGGCGCGAGGACTCTTCCTCGGTCAGCTTGAAAACGGGGATGCCGGTGGAGTTCGCCAGCACCTCGGCGATGAGATCCTCATCCACCTCGGAGATGTCGTCCATGCCGCCGGACTTCCAGTGGCGTTCCTTCTCCGACCGCTCGGAGATCATCTTCTGCTCCTTGTCGCGGAGCGCTGCAGCGCCTTCGAAGTCCTGGGCGTCGATGGCGGATTCCTTCTCCATCTTCAGCTTGGCGATGCGCTCGTCCATGGCCTTGAGCTCCGGCGGAGCGGTCATGCGGCGGATGCGCAGTCGGGCACCGGCCTCGTCGATCAGGTCGATGGCCTTGTCCGGCAGGAAGCGGTCCGAAATGTAGCGCTCGGCGAGGCTGGCCGCGGAGGCCAGTGCGCCGTCGGTGATGGTGACGCGGTGGTGTGCCTCGTAGCGGTCACGCAGGCCCTTGAGGATCTCGATGGCGTGTGCCACGGAGGGTTCCTTGACCTGGATCGGCTGGAAGCGGCGCTCCAGGGCGGCGTCCTTCTCGATGTGCTTGCGGTACTCGTCCAGCGTGGTGGCACCGATGGTCTGCAGCTCGCCGCGGGCCAGCATGGGCTTCAGGATCGAGGCCGCATCGATGGCGCCTTCGGCAGCACCGGCACCCACCAGGGTGTGGATCTCATCGATGAACAGGATGATGTCGCCACGGGTGCGGATCTCCTTGAGGACCTTCTTCAGTCGCTCTTCGAAATCACCGCGGTAGCGGGAGCCTGCCACCAGCGAACCGAGGTCCAGGGTGTAAAGCTGCTTGTCCTTGATGGTCTCCGGGACGTCGCCGCGGACGATCGCCTGGGCCAGGCCCTCGACGACGGCCGTCTTACCGACGCCGGGTTCACCAATGAGGACAGGGTTGTTCTTGGTGCGGCGGGAGAGGACCTGCATGACGCGTTCCATCTCCTGCTCGCGCCCGATGACGGGGTCCAGCTTGTTCTCGCGGGCAGCCTGTGTGAGGTTGCGGCCGAACTGGTCCAGGACCACCGAACCTGCAGGGGCGCCTTCGGGCTGGCCGCCGCCGACGCCTGCGCCGGTGGTTTCCTTGCCTTGGTAGCCGGAGAGGAGCTGGATGACTTGCTGGCGGACCCGGTTGAGGTCGGCGCCCAGCTTCACCAGGACCTGGGCGGCTACGCCCTCGCCCTCGCGGATCAGGCCGAGCAGGATGTGCTCGGTGCCGATGTAGTTGTGGCCCAACTGGAGGGCCTCGCGCAGCGAGAGCTCCAGTACCTTCTTGGCGCGGGGGGTGAAGGGGATGTGACCGGAGGGAGCCTGCTGGCCCTGGCCGATGATCTCCTGCACCTGCTCGCGAACGCCGTCGAGCGAAATGCTCAAAGACTCAAGAGCTTTGGCGGCAACGCCTTCACCTTCATGGATTAGACCCAGAAGGATGTGTTCGGTACCGATGTAATTGTGGTTCAGCATGCGTGCCTCTTCTTGGGCAAGCACAACTACGCGACGGGCACGGTCCGTAAATCGCTCAAACATTTCGCCACACTCCTAGCTACGACGTACTTTGATGCTACGTGGCCGACCCAATCTTGTGGAGCGTGTTCGCCACAGGGGAAACCCACACCCTTTTCAGGGGCTGACCCAAGGTTGGATGCGCAGCGTTGGCGGGTGGCCGTGCCGCGGACGTTCCGGGCTTTGCATTACGTGTTCGGCTGCGCCCCGGATAACGGCCACGTCCACTCGCTGGATTATTGAAACGATCATCAGTGCTGCTGACCATAAAGGGGATAAGCCCGGCGTTGGCCACAGTTCCATGTTTGCCACGGTTTCGGCGTTTGCCCTGTGCTGCGAAAAGCCATTCCTGGCACCAGGGCTTCCGGACATTATTCCCGAACGGCGGCGCAGCGGCTGGCCGGCGCCTGTGATGGCGCAAACCTGATGGGCAAACCAGATGAGGCTAAAAGGGACGGGCGGCCGCCCTGAATGACAGGTGGAGCATCCCAGCCGGGGCATCGCTGCCAATAAACAAAGCCCTGCTCCCCGGCAACGGGGAACAGGGCTTAAACCAGGGTCCTGCGGCAGCTAGGAATTGGCCTTTTGGTAGGCTTCCTGGATTTCCGCCTGAATTCGGCCGCGGCTGTTAACGGTGTAACCGTTATCCCGGGCCCACTGGCGGATCTGTGCCGAATCGTGGCTGCGGCCACTCCCTGAAGGAGCCTTGGCCTTGGCAGCCGTGCGGCCGCCGGAGGACTTGCGTGCAGCGCCAACATAGCGCTCAAGCGAAGACCGGAGTTCGGTGGCGTTGGCCGCCGAAAGATCAATCTCGTAGTTGACCCCATCGAGGCCAAACTTAACATTCTCGTCTGCGGATCCCCCATCCAGATCATCAACGAGGATGATGTTTACTTTCTGTGCCATTTAGAGTCTTCCTTTTGCTGGAAAGTTTCGGTGTTCAGAAAAGCAGGATGTTTCCCAAAGAAATTATCGCTCTTTTTATGCCGACGCGTCAAAGCGAAAAATGACTACTGGGGATAACAGGGGGCAGATTGAGGGTTTTATCTATTTTCGGCCGGTATCCGGGCGGTCGCTGAAGCCAGCCTGGGCATCGGCTTCAGCCTGAGCGCGGGCTTCAGCCTGGCGCTCTGATTTATCGGCATTAAATACAGCCTTCATTGCAAACCAGAACAACAGGCCTACAACAAGGGATGGAAGCAGGACTGCAACGTACTCCATGGTCAGTGCCCTTCAGGCTTGAGGAGGGGGAAAAGGATGGTTTCCCGGATTCCGGCACCGGTAAACAGCATCACCAGCCGGTCGATACCCAGGCCGATGCCGCCCATGGGCGGGGCACCGTATTCGAGGGCGCGGAGGAAGTCCTCGTCCAGCTGCATGGCTTCGTCGTCGCCGGCAGCGGCGTGGCGTGACTGCTCGGTAAGACGCTCGCGCTGGATCACGGGGTCGATCAGCTCCGAGAACGCGGTACCGCGCTCCATGCCGCCGATGATGAGGTCCCAGGCTTCAATGAGGCGTCCGTCCTCGCGGTGCGGCCGGGCCAGCGGCTGGGCGGAGGGCGGGTAGTCGTAGACGAAGGTGGGGTTCAGCAGCGTGGGCTCGACGATCTCGCCGAACAGTTCCACCACCGTCTTTTCGGCGTCCCACTTGGGGTCTACCTTCACCTCATGCTTGGCGGCAATATCGCGAAGCACCTCAAGCGAAGTGTCCGGCGTGATTTCCTGGCCAACGGCGTCGGACAACCCCGGGTAGACGGCCAGCCAGGCCCAGTCGCCGTCGAGGTTGATCTCCCCCGCCTCGGTCTGGACGGTGCGGCCGGCACCCACGGCGTCGGCGGCGTCGAGGATGATCTCCTTGATGCGCTCCGCCATGACGAACTGGTCGGCCCAGGCCTCATAGCATTCGAGCGTGGTGAACTCGGGGCTGTGCGTGGAGTCAACGCCCTCGTTGCGGAAGACGCGGCCCATGTCGTAGACGCGGTCGATGCCGCCCACCACGGCGCGCTTGAGGTAGAGCTCGGTGGCGATCCGCAGGGTCATCTTCTGGTCGAAGGCGTTCATGTGCGTCTCGAAGGGCCGCGCCAGTGCGCCGCCGTGGACCAGCTGGAGGATGGGCGTCTCCACCTCGACGTACTGGTGGCGGAACAGCGTTTCGCGGATGGAACGGGTGATCGCGGCACGCGTGTAAACCATTTCGCGGGCTTCGTCGCGGACCATCAGGTCTACGTAGCGCTGGCGGACGCGGGTTTCCTCGTTCAGCTCCGCGTGCAGCACGGGCAGCGGGCGGAGGGCCTTGGAAGCCATGCCCCACGATTCGGCCATGACGGAGAGCTCGCCGCGGCGAGAGGAGATGACCTCACCCTTGATGAACACGTGGTCGCCGAGGTCAACGAGGGCCTTCCAGTCGGCCAGCGCTTCCTCACCCACGTTGGCCAGGCTCAGCATGGCCTGCAGCCGGGTTCCCTTGCCGTCCGTGCCGCCTTCCTGGAGGGTGGCGAAGCAGAGCTTGCCGGTGTTGCGTACGAACACCACGCGTCCGGTGACGCCCACGACGTCCCCGGTGGTTTCGTCAGCTTCCAGGTGCGCGTACTTCTCGCGGATCTCCGCCAGGGAGTGCGTGCGCTCCACACCCACGGGGTACGCTTCGGCGCCGCGCTCGAGGAGTTTGGCGCGCTTTTCCATACGGATGCGCATCTGCTCGCTGGCGTCGAGCGGCTCGGGGGCGTTCTTGGGAGCGGGGGTGTTTTGGGAAGTCACAATCATCAAGTTTACCGGGCATTGCAAAACCGGGCTTTCAGCTGCCCCGCAGGCACGCACCCTACGATGGGCTGGTGAAAGAACAGGTCCTTCCCACGCACGACGGCGGCCACTTGGCCTTGTACAGCTACGGTACCGAGGACGCGCCCGGGGAGAAGAGGGTGGTGCTGATCGGCGGGGCTTTCCTTACCGCCCTGATCTACCGTCCGTTCTCGATCGCGCTGGCCAAGGGCCTGGGTGACGGCTGGGCCGTGGACGTCTATGACCGCCGCGGCCGCGGCAGTTCATCGCCGCAGCCGGCCGGCTACTCGATGGCCACGGAGATCGAGGATGTCCGCACGGTGATGGATGCCACGGGTGCCCGCAACATCCTGGGCCACAGCCTGGGCGGTTCCGTGGCACTGAACGCTGTCCAGGAATTCACCGGAACCGGATACGTCCCCGACAAGCTGGCCGTTTACGACGCCGCGGTGAACATCGACGGCAGCATCGACATCAAGTGGCTGGACGGTTTTGAGAAGGCCGTCAATGACGGCAAGGTGGGGCACGCCCTGGCCCACATGAAGAAGGCCACCAGCCCGGGATCGGCCATGGCGAGGATCCCGGAGCCGGTGTTGGCCGGGCTGATGGCTGTTCTGTCGCGGACCAAGGTCAACAAGGTCTTCCGTCAGGTCATGCCCAGCGGCGTGGGTGAACTGCGGGCTGCATATAACGAAAAGGACCATGCCAGGGACTTCAGCGTGCTGCCTGCCGGTACGCACTTCATGGCGGGCGGGAAGAGCCCGAGCTATTACAAGGTGACGGCGCAGCGCCTGCATGCAGCGGTCCCCGGCAGCACCTTCGAGGTTTCGCCCAAGTGCTTCCACGGCTCAATCCCTGCCGCCGTCAAGGAACTGGTGGCGGACATCTCGGAGTACTTCACGGCCTGAGGCAGGCAACCGCAGCATCGCGCAGGAAAGGTGCCTTCCGGCCAGGACCCGTTAACTGCGGGGTTGTGTCCGCGGTCAGGTTGCTCAGATAGGCTCAGATCATGACGCGTGAGAACATCAGGACCCCCGACGGCGGCACTCTGGAGCTCTTTACCACCGGCGCTGACCTTGCTTCCGGCGGCTCAGGGGTGGTGATCGTGCCGCCGTCCATGGTGACGGCGGCGGACTACACCAAGTTCGCCCAGAAACTCAGTGCGGCCTTGGGCCGGCCGGTGCACACGTTCAACCGCCGCGGCCGTGGTTCGTCCTCGCCGCAGCCGGAGGATTACACCTTGGATGTGGACATCCGCGACCTAGACGTGGTCATGAAACACACTTCCAGCACTGACGTTTTCGGCCACAGCTTCGGCGGAGCAGTGGCCCTGCACGCGGCCCGGACGCTGCCGGTGGAACGCCTGGCCGTTTACGATCCCGCGGTGTCCGTCAACCAGTCGGTCAAGGCCGACTGGATCGGCGAATACGAGACCGCCATCGCTGCCGGCGACGACGACCGCGCCCTGGCCGTCATCCAGCGTGGCCTGGAGGCGCCGGGACCGCTGTCGTCCCGCATGCCGCTGTCCATGATGACGCTCGCCAACAAGCTGACCGCCGGCACGTCAGAGGGCAAGCAGCAGCGGGAACTGATGCGCACGGGCGTCCGCGAAATCAAGGCCATTATCGCCGCGGACATGCCTGCCGAACCGTTCCTGGAACTGCCCCTCGAAACGCTGATTGTCGTGGGCGAGAAGAGCCCCGCCTACTTTGGCGTGGCCTGCGGCCAGATCCACGACGTCCTGTCCGGCTCCAGCTACACCATCCTCCCCGGCTTCGGGCACGACGGCGTCATCAAAGCCCCGGACAAGCTGGTCAAGGAACTGAGCGACTTCTACGCCGGCTGACCAGCACAAAAAAGCCGTTGCTCCCACTGGCGGCAACGGCCTTTTTTGTTGAGCCTGTAGCTGGTTAGTGCGCCGGACCGTGGCCCGGGCCCGCACCTTCGGTCTTGCGCATCATCGCGGAAAGTACGACGGCGGCGAGGGCTATGACGGTTGCCGTCATGAAGGCGGCGCTCATCCCGGCGACGAGTCCCGCCGTCGCGCTGACCACGGAGAAGATGGACACCAGCAGTGCCGTGCCGGCAGCACCGGCAACCTGCTGCGTGGTGCTCATGATCGCCGAGCCGTGCGAGTACAGGTGCGGCGGCAGCGGGTTCAGGCCTGTAGTGAACGCAGGCGTGAACAGCAGCGCCAGCCCGAAACTCAGCCCCACGTGCAAGGTGACGATCCACGCAACCGCCGTGCCGGCGTCGAGCATGGAGAACTGCCACAGCGTCACCACCATCAGGATGGACCCGGTGACGGTCAGCGGCAGCGGCCCCACTTTGTCGAACAGGCGGCCAATGACGGGGCCGAGGAGGCCCATGGCCAGGCCGCCGGGCAGCAGCGCCAGGCCGGTTTCCAGCGAACCAAGTCCGCGGACTTCCTGCAGGTACAGCGGCAGCAGGATCACGCCGCCGAACAGCGCCATCATGGCCACCACCATCAGCAGAACGGAGACCGTGAACATGCGGAAGTGGAAGGCGCCGAGGTCCAGCAGCGGCGCCGAGGCCTTCTGCAGGCGGACCTGGCGCATCACGAAGACCGCCAGCGCCGCAACGCCGATGACCAACGCGGCGATGGCAGCTGCGCTGGGACCGGCCTGGCCGCCATGGCCGCCGCCGATCTGGCTGAGGCCGTAAACCAGCCCGCCGAAGGCCGGAGCGGTCAGGAAGACGGACAGGAGATCGAGCTTGGTCTTCTCGGTTTCGCCGATGTTCGTCAGGTACTTCGCACCGATCGCCAGGGCGGCCAGCGCCACCGGCAGGACGAACACGAACATGAAACGCCAGGTGAAGTGCTCAAGGATCAAACCGGACACCGTGGGGCCCATGGCCGGAGCCACGGAGATGGCGATGCTGACGTTGCCCATCACCGCACCGCGCTTGGCCAGCGGAACCAGGGTGAGGATGGTGGTCATCAGCAGCGGGAGCATGATCGCCGTACCGCCGGCCTGGATGATGCGTGCCAGCAGCAAAATCTCGAATCCGGGCGCGACGGCGGCCAGAGCGGTGCCGCCGGCAAACAGTCCCATGGCCAGCATGAACACGGCGCGGGTGGAGAGGCTCTGCAGGATGAACCCGGTGGCGGGGATGACCACGGCCATGGTGAGCATGAAGCCGGTGGAGAGCCACTGCACGGTGGGGGCATCCACCTGGAGATCCACCATGAGGCGCTGCAGCGCGACGTTCATGATGGTTTCGTTGAGGATCACCACGAAGGTGGCCACCAGCAGGGTGCTGATGATCGTCACCGATTCGCGGGACATTTTCTCCGGTGCGGCGGGCTTGGTTCCTGCCGCCTGGGCCGGTTGGCCATTGGCGTTCGGAGATACTTCGGTAGACATGAGTGTTCCCTCAGGGAGAGTGGTGAGTGGTGCGCGAACCTGGCCGCTGCAGATGCCAACACTCTACCGGCTGGAGTAATTCCTCCGCACGGTATCTTTTCCCAAACCCTGAGGGAACAACAGGTGTCAGGCGGTCTGGCCCGCGTGCTGCCCTTCGGCGATTTCTTCGACGAGCTTGCTGTTGAAAGCGGGCAGGTCATCGGGGTTTCGGCTGGTCACCAGGCCCTGGTCAACCACCACTTCCTCGTCCGTCCAGTTGGCTCCGGCGTTCTTGAGGTCGGTTTCCAACGTGAAGTAGGACGTGACGTTCCGTCCGCGGATCACGCCGGCGTCAATGAGCACCCACGGTCCGTGGCAGATGGACGCCACCGGCTTGTGCTGTTCGAAGAAGCTGCGCGTGAAGCTCTGCGCGTCCTTGTCCGCCCTCAGGTGGTCTGCGTTGACGACGCCACCGGGAATGACCAGTGCGTCAAAGTCCGAGGCGTTGGCTTCGGCGACGGTGAGGTCCACGTCAAACGTGTCGCCCTTATCCGTGCCGTTGAAGCCCTGCAGCTTGCCGCTGCCGGGGGCTACGAGGGTGGGCTCGCCACCGGCGTCCTTCACTGCCTGCCACGGGCTGGTCAGCTCAACCTGCTCCACGCCGTCCGTGAGCAGGAATGCAACCTTCTTGCCTGCGATGTTGTGTTCTGACATTGTTCCTCCTCGCTTGAAGCCGGCCGCCGCGCTCCTTTGTGAGGGCGCAGTGCACTGCTTCGAGAGTTGCTTGCCTGACAGATTCCAGCCTAGGAAAACCGAAAGTAATAAGCAAGCTGACTATCTTTTATTTGTGGTGGGTGGGTGCGGCCCCGTTCGGCGGCACCGCCCGTTTTCTTGGAACACACGACGGCGGCTTGCGGCTTCCGCCAGCTGCCTTGCGGGGCGATGGGTTGGGGTTGCGGCCAGTTTGAGGTGCTAGGAATGTCAGACCCTCGCGCGAGGATTCTTTTATGGGAAACGCGGGCGTTGGAGCAGCATCGATGGAGGGTCTTCGGGCCTCTGTCGCCAGCCTCGACGCGCTGTTCCTGGGTGAGTTCGAGCTGGACCGGGCTGACCCTGACACCGTGGCCCGTGAAGCAATCGATGTGTTGGAGCGGAAGTCGGAGCTTCGGCTGCAGCGGCTGGCGTTCTGGAGCAGGCTGGAGGCCCAGGTAGCTGCGGGTAAAGCCCGGGACGCTGCGGAGTTCGCGGAGTTTCAGGAGGCGATGACACCGCCGGACGCCACGGACACCGA